>DITY01000327.1 GCA_002422955.1 Planctomycetaceae bacterium UBA6172 | reverse complement strand
CCTCGCACCCCGAGGAACTGGTGACGCGCGCGGCCGAACTGGGGCTGGCCGCCATCGCCCTCACCGACCGCAACTCGCTGGCCGGCGTGGTGCGCGCCCATGCCGCCTTGCGCGAACTGGCGCGCACCCGGGCCGAAGGCGCGCTGCCCATCCGGTCGCAAACCCGCCACGACCCGTCCAGCCGCCAGGATCTTGGCACCCATGCCCCGCTGGCCATTCCGCCCGGACCCTTGCCGCGGCTGATCCCCGGCGCGCGGCTGGTCCTGACCGACAGCCCTGTCGAATGGCTGGCCTTGCCGATGCACCGTGCGGGATATGCCGGGCTGTCACGCCTTTTGTCGCGCGGCAAGCGGCGCGCGGACAAGGGCCAGTGCCACCTGACCCGCGCCGACCTGCTGGACGGCTGCGATGGCCTGATGCTCATCGCCCTGCCGCCCGATCCGCTGCTTCATCTTTCTTCAAATACCCCCGCCGGAGGCCAAGGCCAGCCCCGGGCGCAGGTCGCGGAACTGGAGGCGATGGCCCGCCGCTATCCCGGGGTCTGCCATATCGGCGCCGTCCCGCGCTATGACGGGCGCGACCGCGCGCGGTTCGATGCCATCCTTGCCCTTGGCCAGCAGGCGAGCCTGCCGATGGTGGCGGCGGGCGATGTGCTGATGCACCATGGCAGCCGCCGCCGGCTGGCCGATGTGCTGACCTGCCTGCGCCTGGGCCTGACCATCGACCGCATCGGCCGCCACGCCTTGCCCAATGCCGAACACCGGCTGAAGGCGCCTGCCGACATGGCCCGCCTGTTCCGCCATCATCCCGCCGCCTTGCGCCGCACGCTCGACATTGCCGGGCGCTGTAGTTTCTCGCTGGATGAACTCAGCTACGACTACCCCGACGAGGTGGCGGGGGGCGAGGCGCCGCAGGCCCGGCTGGAACGGCTGACCGGGCTGGGCCTGCACCGCCGCTTTCCCGCAGGTGTGCCACCCGACACCGCCGACAAGGTGGCCAAGGAATTGCGCATCATCCGCACCCTGGGCTTTGCCGCCTATTTCCTGACCGTCAACGACATCGTCGAATTCGCCCGCAGCCGCGGCATCCTGTGCCAGGGCCGCGGGTCGGCGGCCAATTCGGTGATCTGCTATGCCTTGGGCATTACCGAGGTGGCACCCGACGTGATTGCCATGGTGTTCGAACGCTTCATGTCCGAAGCGCGCGGCGAACCGCCCGACATCGACGTCGATTTCGAACATGAACGGCGCGAGGAGGTGATCCAGCATATCTATGACCGCTATGGCCGCGACCGCGCCGGGCTGGTCGCCACCGTCATCCATTTCCGCACCCGCGCCGCCATCCGCGAGGTGGGCAAGGTCATGGGCCTGTCCGAAGATATCGTGGCGGCGCTGGCCGGGCAAAGCTGGGGCTGGTCGGCCAGCCCGCCCGACCCCGCGCGGCTGGGGGACATCGGGCTTGACCCGTCGGACCACCGCCTTGGCCTGACCTTGCGGCTGATCGCCGAGATCATCGGCTTTCCCCGCCATCTGTCCCAGCATGTCGGCGGCTTTGTCATCACCCGCGGCCGGCTGGACGAGCTGTGCCCGATTGAAAACGCCGCGATGGACGGGCGCACGGTGATCGAATGGGACAAGGATGATATCGACACGCTGGGCATCCTCAAGGTCGATATCCTGTCGCTGGGGATGCTGACCTGCATTCGCAAGTCGTTCGACCTGATCGCGCGCCACGGTGGCCCGCGCCTGACGCTGGCGAACCTGCCCAAGGAAGACCCCGCCACCTATGACATGCTGTGCCGCGCCGATGCCATCGGCGTGTTTCAGGTGGAAAGCCGGGCGCAGCTGAACTTTCTGCCCCGGATGCGGCCGCGCAAGTTCTATGATCTGGTGATCGAAGTGGCCATCGTGCGCCCCGGCCCCATCCAGGGCGGCATGGTCCACCCCTATATCAACCGCCGCCAGGGCAAGGAGCGGGTGGAACTGCCATCCTTCGACCTGCGCCCGGTGCTGGAACGCACCCTGGGGGTGCCGCTGTTTCAGGAACAGGCGATGCGGTTGGCCGTGGTTGCCGCCGGCTTCACCCCCGGCGAGGCGGATCAGTTGCGCCGGGCGATGGCGGCGTGGCGCAGGCCTGGCGTGATCGATCGCTTCCGGGTGAAGTTGCTGCAAGGGATGGAGCAGAATGGGTTGTCGGGGGACTTCGCCGAGCAGGTGTTCCGCCAGATCCGCGGCTTCGGCGAATACGGCTTTCCCGAATCCCACGCCGCCAGCTTCGCGCTGCTGGTCTATGTTTCTAGCTATCTCAAGCGACATTATCCGGCCGCATTTTGCGCGGCGGTCCTGAACAGCCAACCGATGGGGTTTTACACGGCATCGCAACTGGTCGCCGATGCGCAGCGACATGGCGTTGAAGTGCATCCGCCCGATGTCAACCACAGCGATTGGGACTGCACGCTCACGCAAGTCGCCGAGCGGGATTCCGTCGCCCGAGTGCCCGCGGCGGTGGGGATGACCTTGGGGTTGCGGATGATCAAAGGTTTGCAGATCGATGCGGCCCAGCGGATCGTCGATGCGCGTCGAGCGGGCGGCCCTTATCGAGACCTGGCCGACCTGAAACGCCGCGGCGAGTTGAGCCAAGGGATGATCACCGTGTTAGCGGATGCCGACGCGCTCCGGAGCCTGACCCGCGATCGGCGGGCGGCGATCTGGCAATCCCTGGCGCAGGAAAAGTCACCCGGCGATCGGCCGTTGCTGTGGGGTGCCGAGGACATCGATGAGGAGGTCCCCGAGCAGTTGGTGGCGATGATGCCGGTGGAAGAGGTTCAGGCCGACTACCAGACGACCGGCTTGAGTCTCAAAGCGCACCCGATTTCGTTCTTGCGCGAGCGGCTGCGGGAACGGGGCTGCGTTACCGCGGCCGAACTGCCCCGCACTCGCGACGGGCGACAAGTCAAAGTGGCCGGGTTGGTCATGCTTCGCCAACGCCCGAGCACGGCCAAAGGGGTGACGTTCGTGACGTTGGAGGATGAAACCGGATCGATCAACCTGGTGTTGTTCGCGGCGGTTTGGCAGCGGTTCTATCGCATCGCGAAAACGAGCCACGCCTGGCTCGTTCAAGGGAAATTGGAAAGCCGCCAGGGGGTGATCCACGTGATCGTCGGCCACGTCGAAGACATGGCGGAGGAATTGAACGGGTTGGCGATACCCAGTCGCGATTTTCGCTGAGTCGCGGTCGCTCGCGCGGGCCGTGATTTCAATCGTTATCGCTCAACCGCCCGCTGCGCAGTTGCTCGGGCGTTACCGCTTCCTCTCCCCGAGATCCGGCGGGCGGGCCCGACAGCGGTGGGTTCTCGAAAAACGCGCCGTCGTCCACCAAACGCGGGTCGCCGGTCTGCCGCAGTTCGTTCAGCAGTCGGTTTCGCAGGGTTTCGCGAACGGCTTGGTAACCTGGATCCGCGGCGAGGTTGTTGATCTGCTGGGGGTCGACTTTCAAATCGTAAAGTTCCTCGGCGGGACGCTTCCCGTAGGCGAGCTCGAATGTCGGCTGCCACATCGGGTCGTTACGGTGATCGACCAGCCAAGCCTTCGTCGGTCCGGCGTCTTCGTCGGGCAGGGTCACCCGGGTGCGGTTGGTCATTTCCTGGGTCGTGGGCGGATTCGCATCGTTCAGCCGGTACGGCTCGCCCAGCGGCCAGCGATCGGGTCGGAAGTTGATGATGTAGAGATGGTCGTGGGTGCGGATCGCCCGTTGCGGGTAAGGGGCGAACCCGTCACGGGCGTTGGCGACATGCCGTTCGCGGCCGAAGTAGACGGCATCCCATAGCGGATCGATGCGGCCCGCTTGATCCGAGGCGAGCAGCGGCACCAGGCTTCGGCCGGTCATCGACGCAGGGGTTTCGACCCCAGCCAGTTCGAGGAAGGTCGGCGCCAAATCGGTCAGGCTGACCAGGTCATCGATCACGCGTCCGGGGGTGCCCAGGTCGCGGTCGCCCCAGCGGATCGCCAGCGAAACGCCCACGCCGAAATCATACAGGTTGCATTTGCCATGCGGGAAACCGGGCGCGCCGTGATCACCGCTGACCACCACCACGGTGTTATCCCATTCGCCGGCGGCCTTCAAACGTTCGATCAGCAAACCCAACACGGTGTCGAACGCCATCGCCTCGCCGAAATAGTCGGCGAGGTCTTCGCGGACCACCGGGACATCGGGCAGGAAGGCCGGCATCTTGCCGCGGAGCTGATCGGGCTCCAGGCCCCATAACGCCTTGCCCGAGCCTTGGATCCAGGTGCGGTGGACGTTGGTCGGGCCGAACCAAAAGCAGAACGGTTGGTCGGGCTGGCGGTCGGCCAGGAAATCATCGAAATTGCCGACGACCTCGTCATAGAGCGTCTGTTTAGCCTGCTCAAGCGGTAGGCCATCGGCGACCATCCGGGTGACATTCTGAGAGAACTGATTGAAGCGCCGGCCGCGGCTTTCATAAGCGTGTTCACGACCGCCGTAGGGTGCATCGGGCGGCGTCCCGGGGCTCCACACCTTGTATGATTTGCCGATGTGATATCCCGCCTCGCGGAGCATCAGCGGGTAAGCGGGGCTGCTGAAGTCCCAGACCGCGCCGTTGAGGATTGCCGCGCGGCCGGTCCGCCAAAAATGCTGGCCGGAAAGGAGCGAACTGCGACACGGCGTGCAGCTGGGCGCGCCGACGAAAGCGCTGCGGAACAACACCCCTTCCGCCGCGATGCTGTCGAAGGTCGGCGTGCGAATCAGATCGTTGACCGAACCCGGGCCGTCGATCTGGGCGTAGGCACTGGCGTGACGGCCCCAATCATCGGCGAAGGCGAACAGGATGTTGGGGCGCTTCGCCTGTGCCGACGCGGCGGCCGGGATGGCCGCGATGATCAGGGCGATGATGGCGATGCAGCGGCGAGCGGACATGGCGAGCGACCTTCGAGTGGGGAGCGCGGGGCACGGGTCGATGTCGGCTGACGAGCGGGCCGGAGCGGGCTCAGACGTCGAGGTTGCGAACGTCCAACGCGTGTTTCTCGATGAACTCCCGCCGGGGTTCGACTTTGTCACCCATCAGCAAGCGGAACATCTCGTCGGCCGCGCCGGCATCCGTCAGGTTGACCAGAACCAGCGTCCGGTTGGCGGGGTCGAGTGTCGTTTCGCGAAGTTCCTCGGGGTTCATTTCACCAAGGCCCTTGAAGCGAGTGACCTGCAATCCTTTTTCGCCGGCGGCGCGGACTTCGGACAGCAAGTCGCGCAAGTCTTCCAACCCGCGGGTGTTGTCGTCCTTGACCAGTTCGAACCGTGAGGTAGTCGAACCGGTGCGGTCGGCCGGCACCAGATCGTCGATCCCGAAGCCGAGCGGTTCGATGTCCTTCAGACCGGCGTTGATCGTTCTCACTTCGCGGAGTTCGACCAAGTGGGCGATGTTGGCGGCTCCCAAATCCGGGCGGCCGGGAGCAACGGCGGAGTCCGCCATGGTTTCGCCCTGTTCCGCGTCGGCCGGCGTGTCGAGCTCTTCTTGGTCGGTGTCGAGCACCAAGCTACGCTCGCTCATGAAGGCTTCGGCTTGTTCCATATCGTAGAACCAGAAGTCCTGCGCGCCGACGAACAGATGAAGGGTCGGCAATTTTCCGCGGTTGGGATCGAATCGCAATGAGTGGGCGCGAAGACTGACGCCGCGGCGTTCCATGGCGATGATCGCGTCCTCGATCGCGGCCAAGGCGATGCAGAGCTTCTCCATCGATTCGCCTTCGGCGGAGCGACCGTCCTCGCAGATCAGCTTGGTGCCGGTCAGACCACGTTGGAGCATTTGGGCCTTCATCTCCTCGTCGGTTTGGACGTAATACCGATCCTTGCCGCGGACGACACGGAACAGTGGCGGCTGGGCGACGTAGACGTGGCCACCGGCGACGAGTTGATACATCTGGCGATAGAAGAAGCAGAGCAGCAGCGTGCGGATGTGGCTGCCGTCGACGTCGGCGTCGGTCATGATCACGACCTTGTTGTACCGCCGCTTGGAGAGGTCTTGGTCGGCCCCGATCCCGGTACCGATCGCTTGGATCATCGACTGGACTTCTTCATTGGCCAACACCTTGTCTTCGCGGCTCTTGTAGGCGTTGATGATTTTGCCGCGGAGCGGCAGGATCGCTTGGAATTCCCGCATCCGTCCGCCTTCGGCCGAACCGCCTGCCGAGTCACCTTCCACCAGGTAGACTTCGCATTCTTCCATGTTCTTGCTGATGCAATCCCGCAGCTTGCCGGGCAATCCGCCGCCGCCCAGCACGTCTTTGCGTTTGCGGAGCAAATCCTTGGCCTTGCGGGCCGCTTCACGGGCCTCGTAGGCCAGCAACGCCTTGCGGGCGATCGTCTTGGCTGTCTTGGGATTTTCTTCCAGGTACTTAGCCAAGTTCTCGCCGACGCCGGTATTGATAATCCCTTCGACCTCGCTGTTGCCGAGCTTGGTCTTGGTCTGGCCTTCGAACTGCGGGTGCGGGACGCGGACGCTGATCACCGCCGTCAGGCCTTCGCGAAAGTCGTCACCCGTGGGGGTGGTCGTCTTGAAGATGTCTTCCTTTTTACCGTAATTGTTGATCGTGCGGGTCAGCGCCGCGCGGAAACCGCTGACATGCGTCCCGCCCTCGATCGTATGGATGTTGTTGACGTAGGACTGCGTATTCTCCGTGAACTCGGTGCTGTACTGCAGGGCGATGGAATATTCGACGCCGTCGCGCTGGCCTTCGAAGTGAATCACGTCGCTGTGCAACGCGTCGCTGGCGCGGTTGAGGTGTTCGACAAACTCGACGATCCCGCGCTCGTACTTGAAATCTCCCCCTTCGCCGTTGCGTTCGTCCAGGAACCGGATGTGGACGCCGGAGTTGAGGAAGGCGAGTTCCTGAAGGCGCTTGTAGACCGCGTCGAACGAATACTTGGTCTGCTGAAAAATCTGCGCGTCGGCTTTGAAGGTCGTCTTGGTGCCGGTCTTCTTGGTCGGTCGCCCATGTTTGATCGGTCCCGTGGGGACGCCCCGTTCGTAACCCTGGGTCCAGGTCGAACCGTCGCGACTGACCTCGACCTCACACCACTGGGAGAGAAAGTTCACGACCGTCACCCCGACGCCGTGCAACCCGCCGCTGGTTTGATAGGCCCCTTTCTGGAACTTGCCGCCAAACTTGAGCACCGTCATCACGCCTTCCAGCGTGCTGACATCGCGTTCGAGTTCCTTGGAAAGCTGCTCGTGGCGAGTGACGGGGATACCGCGGCCGTCATCCTCGACCGTTACGCTGCCGTCGGTGTGGATCGTCACCGAGACGGCGTTGGCGAATTTGGCCATCGCCTCGTCGATCGAATTGTCGACGACTTCGTAAATCAGGTGATGCAGGCCTCGGGTCGAGGTATCACCGATGTACATCCCCGGACGTTCGCGAACGTGTTCGAGGTCGGAAAGGTGCAGCAGATCCTTGTCGGTATATTCCGCGTTGGCGGCTTTGGCGACATAGGCCTCGGCCGGTTGCTCGAGGGGCGCGGGTTCAGACGGGAGAGACGGGTCAGACGCCGATGCTTCACTCATGAAAAATCGCTGTTCGCTAAGCGGGAAACGGCCAAAATCGCGGGTCCGAAAAGGACCGTTAGTGTACCGGCGAACCGTCTAGCCGTCGATGACTCGAGGATTCCCCGGCTCAGCCCGCGCCGTTCCACTGGGCCAGCCGCGACGCTAACTGCTCGGCGACGGCGGTGTCGCCGCATTCGTTAGCGTATACCTGCATCTGTCGCAATAATTCGGGGGAAACCGACTGCACGTCAGGTAACTGGAGGATCGTTTTCCGCAGTTCCTTCCCCTTCATCGAGAGCGCTACATACTGCTCGACCTCATCCAACCGCTGCTGCTGCCGCAGCACACTCGACAATTCCAGATGGGTCTGCCAAGCGTAGGGATTGCGTTTCAGGGCCTCGCGATAGGCCACTTCGGCATCCGCCCAATTCTCATTGGCGGCGTCGAGCCAGCCCTTAAAGTGCCAGAATCGATTGTCGTCCCCCTCACTGGAGGGGACCTTGGCGAGCAGTTCGGCGACCCCTTCCCGGTCGCCGCGGGTAGCACGTTGGCTGAGGAAATAAGCTAGTAATTCGGGATTATCGGGATACTTTTCGAACACTTCGCCCAGCAATCGCTCGTGTTCGGCGGCGCGGCCGAAATCGTCGTAGCCGGTGGCTCCCGACCAGTGGATCATCTGCGCGACTTCGAAAGTTTCGTCATCGGCCCCCGATTGCAGCCATTTTTGGTTCAGGTCATAGGCGTTGGAAAAAACCAACCAATCGGCGCCGATCAAATAGACGTACGTTTCGGGGTTCTCGCAGCCCAATCGCAATGCTTCCCGCGCCTGTTCGACCATTTTCCGGCGTTGGACCGTGATCCCATAGTAAAAAATCAGCCGGCGATGGGCTTCGGCAAAATCGGGGGCGATCTCGAGCGCCTTGCGGTAGGTCGCAACCCCGTCGAGCGGGCGATTGAGCTTGCCAAAGTAGATCGCGGCCAACTCCATTAGCACGGTTGGCGTGCGGGGATCGTCCGCCGGCATGTTTTCCAAATGAGCCGCGGCGCGGTCGGGGGCTCCTCGCATTTCGGCCGCTTCGGCCGCCAGCGCCCACGGCATCGCGCTCCCCGTGTCGGCCTGGCCCCAACGCACGGCGGCCGTTTCGAGATCCGCCCAATTGCCCGCCTGGCGGGCCTCGCTGGCATCCCAAGCGAGCTTGCGGAGCTCGTAGATCCCCCACGACCGATAGGCCAGCGGGCTGAGCAGGATGACCACCAGCATCAGGGCAATCCGTGTCCGGCGACCGAACCGGGATTTGCCCAGCAGTGAACCTGGCGCCGGAACCGAAGGGGCTGTCGAGCCTGAACTCTGGTCAATGACAGGCGATTCGGGGTGAGCGGATTTGACTGCCACTTGGCTCGCTGCCGCCCCACCAGGCTCCGTAGCGGTCGATTTGCGGCGTTTCGTTTTGACCATTTTTATCCGCGGCACGACGGCGACCCTGCTTCCTCGCGACATCTCATTCATTTAATTATAGGTGCGATGGTCATCGATCGCCAACAGCGAAGCCTGTCGTGGCCAACTGTTTGGGCCGCATTGACGGAACGGTCGTGTTATGATGGACGTCCGGGTCGGCCGCCGATCACGGGCCGGGAAGGTGCGAGGCCGACTGCACCACATCAGGAGCGTTCGGCACCGTTCGGCGAATGGGCCCCGGTTTCGCTTCCGTCGCGCGGGCGGTCGCTGTCGTCTTTATAAGGGAGCGAGGTTTGCGATTGCGATTGCGATTGGAGGGAGCTGCGGCGCGGTGGGGGTCGTTCGTGAGCGCCCGAGTGCTGATCGTTGTCAGTTGTGTGGTCGCGTTCCCGGGTTGTCGTCCGCAGGTCAAGCCCGATGTCGCGACCAATCCCTCGGTCGCGATCTCGAAGGAAGCGGTTCAGGCCGAAACTCCCGCGGGCAAGCCCGATACGCCGGCCGGGACTTCACTGGTCAGCCGCGTTCTACCGCCACCCCGTCCGAGCGACTATGTCGGCAGTGAGGCCTGCGTTGCCTGTCATGCCGAGATCGCGGCGCTGTACGCGTCGCATCCCATGTCACAGTCGTTCAACGCGGTCGGTGAAGCGAGGGCGATCGAGGTTTGCCCCGCCGAGCAGATTGAGATCGCGGGGCCTCGCCAATATCGCGTCACACGAGAGGGTGACAACGTGGTCCATCACGAGTTGTTGCGGGCTGAGGACGGTGGGCTGATTTACGATCAGGGTGAAGCGGTCGCGTTCGCGGTCGGTTCGGGAAAACAGGGTCGAGCCTATCTGATCAACCGCGACGGGGTGCTGTATCAATCGCCGCTCGGCTGGTATTCGGGCGCTGGGCGGTGGGACCTTTCGCCGGGCTATGCGCCCGAGTCGCACAACCGCTTCCAGCGACGGATTGGCGACGGCTGTTTGTATTGTCATGTCGGCCGCGCCGCGACGAGCGGGGTGGATCGTTACCAGCCCCCGTTTTTCCCTGAACCTTCGATCGGTTGCGAACGCTGCCACGGGCCGGGCGGCGAGCACGTCGCGTTCCAGCTGCGCCGCGCTGAACGGGCCGCCGGCGGGACTGATCCGGCGGACGCGGACGATCCCCAGGTTGACCCGATCGTCAATCCGGCCAAGTTGGACGTCGCGCGGCGCGAGGATGTTTGCAACCAATGCCATCTGCAGGGGAAGCACGTCATCCGACGATTCGGCCGCGAGTTTTTCGATTTTCGACCCGGCGATCGACTGGAAGATGTGTTCGTCGTGTTGACGGGGGAAGATCGGCTGGATGACCAAGGGCGCCATCAGGTCGTCAGCCATGTCGAACAGATGCGGTCCAGCCGCTGTTACATCGGATCGGACCAAGCGATGGGCTGTACCTCTTGTCATGACCCGCACTTTCAACCGGCGCCGGAGCAGCAGGCGGCTTGGTATCGCGACAAGTGCTTCCGATGTCACGACGACCAGTCTTGTAGCCTGCCGGTGGAGAACCAACGCCAAGCACCGGCGAGCGGGTCGTGCGTGCATTGCCACATGGCTCCCCTGGGAACCACCAACGTTCCCCACACGGCGCAGACCGATCACCGTATTTTGCGGGAGGCGCTAAAGTCGGTCGAATCGCAAGCCGTTTCCGCCACGCCGGTGGGCGAAGCGCTGGCCGTTTTCGACGGGGCGGAAGCCCGGCTGCCGAGTTGGGAAGTCGCCCGCGCCCGTGGTATCTCGAAGATGACCGAGGCTTGGAATCGCCGCGACGAACGCTTGTCGCAGGAAGCTCGTCGGTTGCTGGTCCCCGAGGGTGTGGACGCCCGGGACTTGACGGCGGTCATCAACGCGTTGGGGGCTGACGAAACCGCGCTGGCGGAATTGGGATCAAGCTATTTGGTGAACGGCGAGATCGAACCGGCGCGAGTCGTTTGGCGACGCCTGCTCGACCTCAACCCCGACCACGAAGTGGCCTTGGGAGGCTTGGCTGTGATCGAACTGCAGCGTCGCAATGTCCGTGTGGGAAGGATTCATTTGGAGCGATTGCTGCAACTGCTGCCGGAGGACCCCGAATGGCATGCCCGGATGGCCGAGATGGCCTGGGCCGCGGGCAAACGCGACGAAGCTTTACAGGCCGCCGAACGGGTTCTGGAACTCGACCCGACCAAGCTCGAACTGCGTGAATGGCTGGTGGCGGCCTACCGAAGCACGGGTAATGCCGAGCGTTCCAGCCATCATGGGCAGATCGTCGAGCAGATGCGAAAGCGAGCCGGTTCAGGGCGTTAGCAAAGGTTCCTCGATCACCATCGCCCGGTCGATGGCGACTCCCGTCAGCGATTGGATTTGGCCCGTTGGCCAGCGGACTTCGACATCCACCGGCCCGGAGTACTCGCCGAGTCCGAAAAACAACGCGGCCTGATGGGAGGAGGCATAGCTGCCGCCGCCGGACAGTTGTTGGTGCCAGGTCCGGCTCGGGGATCGGACATTCACCTGGCAGCCGATGCCGCGGCGGTTGCTCTGCCGACCGCGAAACTCCAGTTTCAACCAATGGCCGCGCGCCGAGTCATTCTTCAGCAGCGCGGCGGGCGTGTCCTGGTGGACCACCACCAGACCGACCGCGCCATCTCGGTCGGGATCGCACATCGCGACACCGCGGCCGACGTATTGCCCAGAAAAAAACTCTCCCGCCCGGGCCGAGCAGTCGGTCCACCGCTCGCCCGTAAACGAGAACAGTTGGGGTGACATCCTGTGAATCGGGTTGTCCGGGTAGTTCTCGATATGGCCGTTGGTGACGAACAGTTCCTGCCGCCCGTCCTGGTTGAAATCCTGCATCACCGTTCCGAACCCGAGTCGCGGCAGGGTCACTTCATGCAGCCCCACGAAGCCGGTGACGTCCTGGAAGCCACGAGTCCCGAGGTTGTGGTAGAGCGTGTTGGATTCCTGGTGGAAGTGCGTGGAATAGATATCGAGCAAACCGTCCCCGTCATAATCGCCAACGGCCAGTCCCATGCTGGCCTGGAAGGCGCCCGCGCGATCGACGGCGCAGCCTAGCAAGAGGGCCTGCTCCTTGAACTGGCCCTGGCCTTGATTCATGAAGAGGAAATTCGCGGTCGTGTCGTTGGCGACGTAAATATCCGGCAAGCCGTCCAGGTTGAAATCGGCGACCGAAACCCCCAACGCTTTGTTCCCTTCGCCGAACAGGCCGCGCTGGCGAGCTTCCGGGCGAAACGTACCATCCCCCAGATTGACGTAGCATTCGTCGGGAACGGCTGGGACCGACTGGGGGTGGCAAATCCTTGGCTGACCCTCGCGATTGCGGCAATCCATGGGGTTCCGCGGATCGTAGTCGACGTAATTACAAACGTACAAATCGAGGAGTCCGTCGCCGGTCAAGTCAGCGAACGCGGCGGAACTGCTCCAGTGGGTATCCCCCACGCCGGCCGTGTCGGTGACATCAACGAACGTCCCGTCCCCTTGGTTCCGCAGCAACGTGTTGCGGCCGACATTGGTAAGGTAAATGTCGTCAAAGCCGTCGTCGTTGTAATCGCCGATCGCGACTCCTTGACCGTAGTGAAAGGGACCGTCGGGCAATGCTTGCACGGAGACGTCGGCAAACTTCCCTCCAGGTAGGCCACGGAAAATCGCTTCGCGCGGTTGTGTCGCATCCGTTGGCGGGGCGGTCGGATCACCACCCTGATTGAAAAACAAATCGATATGGCCATCGTTGTCGAAATCGAGCACGCCGCAGCCGCCACCCATCGTCTCGACCATCAAGGATTCGCCACGGGTGCCGGTCCGATAAACGAAGTTCAGCCCGGCATCGGCAGCGACATCGACAAGTTGAGGGCAGGCGGCTGGCACCCCGCGATCACCGGCACCCGAAGTCGCCGCATGGTCATTCCCCGCGGCCGGAACCGTCGTGGGAGTCACCGAGCCCTGGTCTGCCTTGGGCGGGCTCGGCTTGAGATCGAACAGCGGCTTCGCGGTTTCGGCCGATTCGCGGGATGGCGGTGGGGTGACTCGGTCATCGGACCGCGAACAGCCGAAACTCTGTACCGCGACCGAGAGCGCGGCAATTACCAAGGCCAAATGCGGTCGGACGCGAGGGGAGTGAGATGTACGCCTAGGCATCGATTAGCCAAACGATGAACGGAAAGTCGGATCAGGGATGGATGCCAGGGAGGACTCATTTTCAACAGCCGGGTGAACATGGGCTACCCCGGCATGTCAACGAAAAACGGGGCGGTGACCNNTACCTGACGAGGTTGTCGATGCTGGTACTGACAAACCGGACACTGCCGTCGGCCAAGGCCCCTTGAGCGCCACCCGGGTGCTCGCTCGACCAACCGTGGCATCGACGGTCGCCCGCGCCTTGATTCCAAGCCGGGTTCCGATTGTTGATCGGGTTACGGACCGGGTTCACGGCAGCCAACGGGCTAAACCAAGCGGAATCGTCACCGGCCCGGCGATCGTAACCGCCAGGAACGTTACCACCGCGGTAGTGCATGTCCTCGAAGGCCAGCAACGTGTTGGTGGTGCCGTCGGTGACCTGCGCCAGCTTGACCGAGCCGTAGTAACGGAACAGGCCGTTGCAGTTGACCTGCTCATTCAAGTAATCGCCGTTGACCCAGGGCGTTCCCGGGTTTGCACCCTTGACGAACAAGTTCGCCATTCCGGGTGGGCCGGGGAAATCCGGAACCGCGGCGCAGTCTTTCCAGCCACCCCAGATGTGGCCCATGTTACCGACGTAGTCCGTACCGGCCGCAGTCAGGCCGCCGGCGTGCTTGTAACCTTCCACCTGTCCGGTGCGGATCGCTTCCTGAGCATTGGACGGGCAGAGGAACGTGCTGACCACGGTCTGGGCCAACTGGTTGTTGATCGGATCCCGCATCGACATGGCGGTGTTCCAGTTGATCTGGTCGTACAGCGGTTGTTGTTCGACGAACGGCAGCACCATTACCAGCCACGAGTACTGACGCCACCGCTGAGCAACGCTCCGGCGCGGCGCATTGTTGGGGTGAAACTCGTCGTCGCCGGTGTCCGAATTGAACGGCAACGTCTTGTAAGTGCTTTCATAATTCAACGAAGCCAGCCCGAGCTGCTTCAAGTTGTTGCTGCACTGCATGCGGCGTGCCGCTTCCCGGGCAGCCTGAACGGCTGGCAGGAGCAACCCGACCATCACGCCAATGATCGCAATCACGACCAACAATTCGACCAGCGTAAAACCCGTACGCTGAGAACGGTTACGTACTAACATACCGAACCCTCACTTCAAAAAAGAACAAAAACAAACACGGAAACTGAAAGAGAACAAATCCTAGATTGTGATATCGATCACGTTCGGTTGGCCGGCGGTTACTTCGACTTCCTTGGGGGAGGTGTCCGGAGAAGCAAATTCCTTCGGAATCGGGCCCAAATCGACTTTGGGAGGGGCAGAGCCACCGCCTTGCATGTACGCGCCGTCATTCGGCTTGGGCGACAGGAAAACCTTGTATTTGCCTGGCTTCGCTCCGATCGTCCCCTCGTTACCCGAAAACAGCTGGAACTTGCCTTGAGCGTCGAGCCGACCGGTGGCTGTCATCAAATCGGGGGCCGACCCCGCAACCGGCGAAAAGGTAACACCCGTCCCTTCAGGCGCGGGCTGACCCTTGATCGTGACCGTACCGGTCACATCCGAAAATCCACCGCCACCACCGCAGCCGGTGATGCTGAAAATCGAGGCGGACAATACGACGAACAGCGGACGTAAGGCAGAATGAGTCAACGCGGAATACTCCCCAAACGGGATATGCCCAATCAGGATGTCCCCGATCGGGAGGTGTGAATCTGAAAAGAAAATGAATGAGGCCGGTCGGATTTCGAAAGCGATCTGTCGATCCGCAAGCCTTCGCCCGCGAAAAATTGACACGCTCTTCACGGTGAGCCGACCCTCGTCATCTTATAATATTAGCTGCGGTTCTGAAAATAGTCAAGGGAAGCTTCCCCTAATCTCTAGATTACGAGCCTTGATGGCTCCCTAGAGGTGGATGCATCACGCCACGACTTGCTTTTTAGCGGGGCACACCCTTGGATTCGCTGCTGATGGCTCGGCGAAACGGCCCGCCGGCCCACGGGTTCGAGAGGCTGGTGCCCAGCGGGCTACGCTAGTTGCGTTCCGCGGAGTGGATGCGGCCCTCGGGTTGTTTGCGGGGGTTGGCTGGAGAGGGGCGGTTGTTCGCTTTGTGACAGGCGTTTGTCGTCTGATTTATCGGCGACTATTTTGGTGTGTCGGTTTGCCGCGAATCCCTATGGAGCGAATCCTTGCGGAGTTGAGAAATCCGATCGGACCGACCTGGCGCCATGAAAAACTACGAAACCTTTCCCGCGATGCTCCGAGATCGGGCATCCGCGCATCCGAACCGTTCGGCGATCGTGTTCGTCGATGACCAAGGGGCTGCCGTCGAGATCACCTACGAGCAGCTTTGGAAACGGTCTTTGGCGGTGGCTGCTGGCTTGCATCGGCTTCGGGGTGAGATGACTGAGTCGGGCCGCTCCCTGCCCGATGCCCCGCGCGCGATGTTGCTCTTTCCCCCTGGGCTGGGCTTCTTACCCGCATTCGTCGGCGTTCAGCTCGCGGGCTGGGTTCCCGTGCCGACGATCTACCCGAAGCCACATCGCGCGAACCCTCGGTTGGATGCCAGCGCCCAGGACTGCCAGGCGTCGGTGATCTTGACCGATGCGGCGTCGCTCGCCACCCTCGACCCCCATCGCTCAGCGGCGGTCGCGGCGCTGCCCTGTTTGGCTGTCGATCAACTCGCCGTTCTCGCGAGCGATTCGCCCGCGAGTGATCAGGAGTCGCGTCGGTTGGCAACGGCACCCGACCGCGGTTCGATCGCGTTCCTGCAGTACACTTCGGGGAGCACCAGCGAACCGAAAGGGGTCGTGATTTCCCAGCGCAATCTGATGTCGAATTTGGAAGCGATTCGGATCGGATTTGGGCTCGATTTTGCAGACGATCACCCCCCTTCGTCTGCCGCGGAAGACGCTTCGTCCGGGCCGCTAACAGCCGTCTTTTGGTTGCCCCATTTTCATGACATGGGGCTGATCGGCGGCTTGCTCTGTCCGCTCTATCTGGGCGGCCGAACCGTCCTGATGAGTCCGCAGTCGTTCATTCGCCGCCCGATCAGCTGGCTCGAGTTGTTGTCGGGATATCGCGCGGCGGTGACCGGGGCGCCGAATTTCGCCTTCGAATTGTGCGTGGAGCGGATTTCGCCCGCCGAGGCCGAAGGCCTGGATCTGTCCACGCTGCGGGTTTTGTTCTGTGGTGCCGAGCCGATTCGCGCTTCGTCCCTGCGACGGTTTCAGTCGCGGTTTGAGCAGGCCGGTCTGAGCGACGATCGGTTTTACCCCTGTTATGGCTTGGCCGAGTCGACCCTCTTGGCCGCCGGGGGGGACGGTCCGGGGCGATTGCGGCTACTGGATGTCGAGCGACAGACGCTCGCGGTCGGCCAGGTGAAAGTCGGGGCCGGACCCTCCGCGAAAACGTCCGCGGTGGTCAGCTGCGGTCGCGCCGTCGGCGATGGCGAACTCGTGGTCGTCGATGCGGCAACGGGTGAACCGCTGGGCGAGCAGTGTGTCGGTGAGATCTGGATCCGCGGATCGAGCGTCGCGGCCCGGTACTGGAAGGCGAGTCCGCAGGACGCGGCCCGATTCGACGCTCAGCTGGTTCGCCCGCGGCGTGGGTTGACCGCTCGCCTAATGGGAAGTGAACCGGAGCTGCAAGGCGGCTTTTTTCGGACGGGGGATCTCGGTTTCATCTACCAAGGTGAACTGTATGTCACGGGCAGGCTCAAGGAACTGATCATCATTCGGGGGCGGAATTATTTTCCCCAGGACATCGAAGCGACGGTCTCGCAAGTCCTGCCCGCCGCGGTCGGTCGGGTTGTCGCCTTGTGTATCGATTCGCCGTCCGGTGAATCGCTGGGTGTCGTCGCCGAAGTCGCCCGCCATACGGCGGCAGAAGATTGGCCCGCGATCGCCAGACAGATTCGCATCGGCGTGATCGAGGAGCACGAGATCGATCCGCGTGAGGTAGTCTTGGTCCGTCCGTCCGGCATCCCGACGACGACCAGTGGTAAGGTTCAGCGGGTGCGGTGTCACCAGTGGTTCGCCTCACGCGATGAAGCCTGCTTGTACCGCTGGCAACGCAGCGGCGGCACCGAGTCCCCCACTCTGGAAATACCAGCATTGCCGGCCCGCCCACAGCCTGCCGATTTCGAATCCATCAACGGCTTGTTGCGAGACTGGATTGTGCGGTGGTTGATCGAACGCGGCGGGGTCGATCCGGTCGTGATCGATATCGAGCGGCCGTTTGACAGCTACGGCCTCGATTCGCTGACCGCGATCCGGCTGATCGCGGACCTGGAGGATGGCTGGGGTGTCGAATTGACGCCGATGGTGGCGTGGGAACATCCGACCATCGCCGCGCTGGGCCGACTGATCGCGATGAGGATCTGCCACATCCCGGAACCGGTCGCTCGTGCCACCGGGATCGTTGCCGACGGCGGTTTCACGCCCGTCGAGCCGACAAGCCGGCAAGTGCCAACCGCGAGCCGCTAAGCCGCGGCTGACCGGCCTACCCCACGCGAGCGAGTCGGATCAGCCGGCGCGAGGGTGAGCCTTTTCGTAGATCGCTCGGAGATTGGCGGTGCTTAGGTGCGTGTAGATCTGCGTCGTGACCAGGCTCTTGTGACCGAGCAACTCTTGTACGCTGCGGATATCCGCGCCCGCGTCGAGCAGATGCGTCGCGAACGTATGTCGCAGCGTGTGCGGACTGGTCCGCGTGTCGAGTCCGGCCGTGGCGATGTATTTTTCCAGCATGCGACCGACGCTGCGAGTGGTCAAACGCTTGCCGAAACGATTGACGAATACCGCCGCTTGCCGCCCCTGCGACCCCTCCAGCGGGTGACGAACCCGTACGCGGGCATATTCACGGATCGCGCGAATCGCGTAGGAACCGAGCGGACTGATCCGCTCCTTGCGACCCTTGCCGCGGACCCGCGCGATCTGTTCGTCTAAATCGAGATCTCCATCGCACAACCCCACGACTTCGCTGACCCGCAACCCGGCGCTGTACATCGTTTCCAGGATACCGCGGTCACGCAGCCCCGCGGGTTCGTGGATCGGGGGGGCGCCCAACAACCGACCGATTTCGTCGGAGGACAAAAAGTGAGGCAATTTCCGCTGCCGACGCGGATTCCTCAGCGGTTTGGCCGGGTTGTCGGTCGCCAGACCCTGTCGCTGCGCGAAGCGAAAGAAACTCCTCAGTGAAGCCAACTTCCGCGCGATCGTGGTGCGGGCATAGCCGGCTTCTTGCAACGCGGCCTGATACTTCCTGAGGACCTGGGGGGTGAGTTGATCGGCCGTGGGGACGGTTCCCAAGCTCTGCTCGAGCCACTGGATCAGCCCCAGCAGATCCTCGCGGTAGGACTTGACCGTCAGTTCGGACGAATTCCGCTCGATCGCCAAGTATCGCAGGAACAGCGAAACGCTTTTTCGCATGAGGGCTGTGCCCGCTTATCGACGGTCGGGCGAAGGGGTTCGAGGCCGGCGGACGACCGGATGGTCGTCCTTTGCCAAATCGTCATCCTGCGGTACCGCGTCGCGAATTTTGCGACACAGTGTGGCGGCGTCGTACCACGAGAAATCGAGTTCGGGATCGGCGGCAAAATGGGCCAGTTGACGCATCGTCGCATCGCGATTCGCGTCGTCAAAAAGGAAAATGTACTTTTGGTCCCCTTTGACTAAAGCCAGGACATTGATCTCGGTTTCCATGGATAGCCAATCCGTATTGCTAGCTCGACCCTGTGACCGCGGGCGCCGACAAAGGTGATCGGCGACCCACAAGTCTCTATCGGCCGATCCGGGTGTCGTGATGAGACCCCCGACCCCGAGAACCTGAAGTTTGTTCCATCCCGTCGAAGATCTCGTGGCGATCAAAGCGGACAAACCCGTTGATTGGAATGGGGCGAGTTTGACGCAGAGACGTGTCAGGCGATGCGTGCGATTGGGGGACGCTTCGTGCATCTGCCCGCTCACGGGCCTCTCCCGGCAGCGATCGCCTCGTCGTCGACGGGGGTCAAGGCTGGCCGATCAGCCATAGCCGGCCAAAGTACAACCACAACGGGATGGTGACCGTGCCAGCCAGGCTGGTCGCCAAGACCACCTGGACCGCGGTCATCACGTCTTTATCGAACAACCGCGCCAGGATGACCGCAAAGACGGCCGAGGGCATGGCGGCTTGCAGGATCATGACCTGTTGCATCGGTGGCGTCAGGGGCAACAGGTAGGCGGCGGCGAGCAACAGCAACGGCATGGCGAGCAAGCGAAAACCGCAAGCTGCCAGGATCGTCGCGATCACATTCCGCCACTGCACCAGCCTAACGAAGTCCAGCAGGATCGCGCCGCTGAGCAACAAACCGAGTGGGATCGCGCACTGGCCCAGCGCCCCGGCCATTTGGGTTACCGGGGATGGGATCAACGCTTCGGCCCCCAACTGCTTGATCGCGAGGGCGGCCAGGATCGCCAAAACCGGCGGGCTGAAGAATCGCTGACGGTTGTCGCCGCCTTGCCCGCCCCCGATCACCCAGATCCCGACGCTCCAGAGGGCGAGATCGACGCCGACGTTGTGGAGGATCAGGCTGACTTCGGCCTCGGGATAGAAAAACTGAGCCAGCGGCAGCGGGATGTAGCCGTAATTGCAGAGCCCGACACTGAGCGCGAAGGCGCGCTGCGATCCGTCGCTGGCCAACCCGATAAGGGGGCCGAGGCTTCTCGCGAAAGCCAGGGCCAGCAACAATTGGCTCGCCGTCGCCACCATGCCGATCGCCGGCGGAACCCAAGCGGACCCAGCCAGCTGGAACTCGGAATCGCCCAGGATGCGATCGACGAACAACGCGGGCAGCAGCAGGTAAGCCGTCAATCGCGACAGCGACGTGTCCGCTTCCCGGGTCACCCAGCCGAAACGCCGCGCCGCCGCGCCGGCAACCATCACCAAAAACACGCCCATCACGCGCGAAAAGATGGGCAGCAGATCGGTCATGACCGGGGTCAGGTGGCAAAGGAGGCGGGGCGCGGGCGAGTCGCGACCAACTATCGCACACCCCCGATCGGTGCGATATCCGGGACGTCGGCCCGGCATGCATCTGGGGAGAGTTTGCGGCTCCCGAGGCCGATTAGCGTTGGTTTATCGTCCGTCGATGTTGCCCTTGGCCTATCCTAGCGGTAACCGACCCATGGCGATTCATGCTTCCGGCGTTAAAAAATTGCTAGTGAGCTGTCCGCTGACGAGTCCCGCCCACGCCCGCGTGGATTCAACTTCCGCTTCCGAACGATCGATGCCGAACATGCCCGCAACCGAAATGCCGGTCGACAAGAGCGAAAGCCGAGTGCGCGATATGTTCCGTCAGGTCGCCCCGCGGTACGACCTGATGAACCATCTGCTGTCGCTGAATATCGACCGCTACTGGCGATGGCGGGCGGTGCGGCGACTGGCCCTGATCGACGATTCGCCGATCCTGGATGTTTGCACCGGGACCGGGGACTTGGCGCTCGCCATCGGCCGCCGTGTCGGTCCAGGCGTTCCCGTGATCGGCTCGGATTTCTGTGGCGCGATGCTGCGAATCGCCCGCGACAAACAGGCTCGCCAGCGATCGGCGCCGGATGCGGACGAGAGGCCGGCTGTCGACGGGCCAGTCCAGTTTTTGGAAGCCGACTCGCAATCACTCCCCTTCCCTGCCGACACGTTCCAGGCGGTCACCGTCGCGTTCGGCTTGCGGAATGTGACCGATACCGACCGTGGGTTGGCCGAGATGACTCGGGTTTGCAAGCCCGGCGGCCAAGTGATGGTTTTGGAGTTTTCCAACCCGACGCTCCCGGGTTTTCGGCAACTTTATCAGTGGTATTTTGCGCACGTCTTGCCACGGATCGGGCAAGCGTTGGCCCGCAACGATAAAGACGCTTACCGCTATCTGCAAAAGTCGGTGGGGCAGTTTCCGGATGGTCCGCGACTGGTCGAGCGAATGGTCGCGGCCGGCATGACCCGCGTGAGCTATCGGCCGCTGACCGGTGGAGTGGCGACGATCTACACCGGTTACAAGCCGGAACCCGTCGGCGGTGAACGGACAATTCCGCGCGGGGGTGTTCGATGAATCGCGAGCCCTCCGATCGTCCCTTGCCGCTCGTGGTGGCGATTACCGGTGCCAGTGGCGCGATCTACGCGGCGCGTCTGCTCCGAGTGCTGCTCGCGTCGGGACATCAGGTCCATCTGACGATCAGTCCCTCCGGCGCGGCGGTGATCAAGCAGGAGCTCGGGTTGGAGATCGACTTGAAGGGATTCGTCCCGGCGGCGTTGATCGATCACCGGCCGGACTGGTCCACACGGGCGTTGCCGGCGCTGCCCGCATCGGCCTGGGATGGTCTGCACTACCACCACCATCAGGATTACTTCACGCCAATCGCCAGTGGCTCCTTCCTGACCCGCGGCATGGTCGTCTGCCCCTGCAGCGGTTCGACGATGGCGGGGATCGCGCATGCCGCTTCGACCAACCTGGTCCAGCGGGCGGCCGAAGTACATTTGAAAGAACGCCGCAGGTTGGTCGTCGTCCCTCGGGAAACGCCGTTGTCGAGCTTCGCGATCGAAAACATGCACCGGATCAGCCAGGCGGGCGGGACGGTCTTGCCTGCGATGCCGGGATGGTATCACGGCGTGAAATCGCTAGACGACTTGGTCGACTTCGTGGTCTCGCGGATCCTGGACCAATTCGGGATCGACAACGCGATCATTTCCCGCTGGGACGGCGCTGCGGAGGGGGGCGGAAGTTTGCCATGACCGCGACAGTCGAGGGGTTGGCGAAGCGATCGCGTTGGACGCAGCTGTTGGGGTTGATCCGATTTTCCCACACGGTGTTCGCCCTGCCGTTCGCGCTGTTGGCAACGATCATGGCGATTTGCACGCCGCTGCCGGACGGCGGCGCGGTGACGCTCGGTTGGAGGCAGTTCGTCGGCATCCTGCTGTGCATGATTTTGGCCCGCGGCACCGCCATGGCCTTCAACCGCTTGGTCGATCGACGGTTTGACGCCGCCAACCCGCGAACCGCCAATCGGCACTTGCCGGTGGGGAGCTTGAGCGTCGCCGAGGTGGTCTGGTTCACGGTGATCTGCGGGCTGGGTTTCGTCGCCGCAACGCTGCTGTTCCTGCCCAATCGGCTGCCACTGATCGCCGCGGTCCCGGTTTTGGCCTGGCTGTGCGGATACAGTTTGGCGAAGCGCTTCACCCCGTTCGCTCACCTGTGGTTGGGGGTCGCGTTGGCACTTTCTCCGCTGTGCGTCTGGCTGGCGCTTCGGGGTTGGCAGTCGGCGGCGGATCTGACGGCACCTCTGGTTTTAGCGGCGGCGATCGCGGCTTGGGTGACCGGATTCGACATCATTTACGCTTGCCAGGATGCCGACTTCGATACCCAGGCGGGGCTGCACAGCATCCCCAGCCGTCTGGGAGTCGCCGGTGCCCTGCGAGTGGCCGCGGCGGCGCACGCGGTGACGTTGTTGGTGTTGGCGGTGCTACCGCAATTGGCCCCGGAGCTGGGGCTCGGTGCGGTCTGGTGGTCCGCGGTCGCGTTGGTGGCGGGGTTGCTGATCTACGAACATGCGATCGTGTCACCCGCCGACCTGCAGCGGGTGAATGTCGCCTTTTTCAACGTCAATTCCGCGATTAGTCTGATCCTGTTGCTCGCGGGCGGGGTCGACTGCTTCCTGGGGTGAGCCTGTTGGGCGACAACGACTCGGGTTAGGTTGATCGCAGCGCTGCGGTTACTGGACTGGAAATTTGAGACTTTTGAGAGAATGACCAACATGGTTGCCACTGAAATCCGCGCCCGGTTGCGTGAGATTCGCGACAAGGTCGAGGCGGGCCACCGGCTCGGTCTGGAAGACGGCATTTTCCTTTACGACCCCCAGGTGCCGCTGCAGGAAGTCGGCGTGCTGGCCAACTTGGTCCGCGAACGTCTCAACGGCAACGTCGGCTACTACAACATCAACACGCACCTGAACCCGACCAACGTCTGCGTCTATCGTTGCCGGTTCTGTGCCTTCCGCAGCGACCTCCGCGATCCCAAGGGGTACGCGATGACGGAGGCGCAGGTCATTGCTCGCGGTCAGGAGGCGACCGAGAACGGCTGCACCGAGATGCACATCGTCGGTGGCCTGCACCACCAGCGTCCCTACGAGTGGTATCGCGGGATCGTATCGACGTTGCACGAAAACTTCCCGCAAATCCACCTCAAGGCCTGGACTGCCGTCGAGATCAATTGGTTCGAGTTCAAGACTCGGCGGAGCGTTCGCTGGATTCTCGAAGACATGCGCGAGGCCGGCTTGGGCAGTTTGCCCGGGGGTGGGGCGGAGATCTTCCACCAAGAGGTTCGCGACCAACTTTGCGAGCACAAGGCGAACACGCACGCTTGGATACAGATCCATCGCACGGCTCATGAGGTCGGTTTGCGATCGAATTGCACGATGCTGTACGGCCACATCGAGCAGCCCTATCACCGGATCGACCATTTGATGCGGCTACGGGAACTGCAGGACCAGACCGGCGGGTTCCAGGTTTTCATCCCGCTCGCGTTCCATCCGGAAAACACCCAGCTGAGTAACATCAAAAAGCCTTCGGCGCTGATGGATTTGCGGACGATGGCGATCAGCCGCCTGATGCTCGACAACATCCGCCATATCAAGGCCTACTGGATCATGCTCGGGATCGGGACGGCACAAACGTCGCTCGCATATGGGGCCGATGACATCGACGGCACGGTCCGCCACGAGCTGATCTATCACGACGCCGGCGCGACGACGCCGGAATGCCTGTCGGTCGACACGATCCGCCATCTGATCACGGAAGCGGGGCGAGAACCGGTCGAACGCGACACGCTATATCGCCACGTGCTCCGGGAAGGAGATGACCGCAGCCGCTGGTCGGTCGGCGGGTCGGTCGATGAGCCGCTGCTCGTCCGCTAAGCCCCACCACCCTGCCCGCGGAGCAACGCTCACCGAACCGGCAGAGAAATGCTCACCCGGTCTTCAATCGCCCGGCCGATGGGTTCATATTGAAGGGGCATCACCCGCGGTTGCTAACCGCGGGGCCTTTCCCCTCGTTCCCATGGATTTTTGTATGTTGCGTTATGGATTGATGTTCGTCGCCGCGCTGATGGTGACCACCGCCCACGCACAGGGTGCCGCCTCGGCCAAGGTGACTCACAAGGTTTACTTCGACATTTCGGTCGGTGGTGAACCGGCCGGCCGGATCGTGTTCGGCTTATTCGGTGACGACGTTCCGCGGACGGCCGAGAACTTCCGCGCCCTGGCGACCGGCGAAAAGGGGCAAGGCCGCTCCGGCAAACCGCTCGCATATGAAGGCAGCTCCTTCCATCGGGTGATCCCCGAGTTCATGCTCCAGGGCGGCGATTTCACCCGGGGTGATGGCACCGGCGGCGAAAGCATCTACGGCGAAAAGTTCGCGGACGAGAACTTCAAGCTTCGGCATGACGTCGAAGGCTTGCTCAGCATGGCGAACGCCGGGCCGAACACCAACGGCTCGCAATTCTTCATCACCACCGTCAAGACCCCCTGGCTCGACGGACGCCACGTCGTGTTCGGTCGTGTGTTGGAAGGGATGGACGTCGTCAAGAAGGTAGAAGCCCTCGGCTCGCAGAGCGGCCGCACTCGTCAGCCGATCAAGATCGTCAAATCGGGCGAATTGAAGTAAACCTGGGCTCAGTCTCGGCTTGCGGTCGTCGTCCTCGCTTCCTCGAACGGCCGCCAATCTCGGAGGCTGGGGATCACGCGAAAGCGGTCTCCGGCACCGAGCGTCTGATACACCTGCCGTGTCCAGCGATACGCGTCCGGCAGGTTGCCCACGAAGGTGATCGGACGGGGAAACGCCAACGCCAGATTCTGGGGCAGGTCACCGACCCGCAGCACCCCGAGGAATTCTGGCGTGGTCGGGTCTTCGTGGCTGGTCGGGGGATTCGCCAGGACGATCTCGCCGATCGCGGGATCCAGCAACGCCGCATAGATCGCCACGGGCGCGGTCTCCTCCTGGCCATACACCGCGATCGTTTGGTGCATGGGTTCGGCCCGCAGGATCGCGATCCCGCCGAGCAGATCGCTGACCTGCCGCTCCGGCAGGGTTTCGCCGAGCAGCGGATAGGTTCGCCGCAGGCTCCACAGATAACCCGGTCCGACCGAAGTCGCTCCGGTGTTGCGCACCTCGACAACCGCCGTCGCGATCGCTCCCGAGACACCCGGCCGCGAGGAGTTGCCGCCGTTGAAGCTGCTGCGGGCGTCGATGCGGGCCGCGGTGACCAGCAGCGGCAAGGGGGATGCCGCGGCGGCCGGCCGTTTGGTGCGGATCCATAGCGAAATCCCGTCGCGGCCGTTGAACGTGTAAGAACCGGCCACGCCGCCGGCGTCGCTGCCGTCGTGGCGAAACTCTCGCAGCGTCGGCAGGGAGTCCGCGAGGGTGTGGCGGAACGTGGTCGCGCCGAGCTGGTGAAGCGCCGCGGCCTGATCGCTGTTCCAGTTCGGCAGGTCGGCGGGCAATTGCCGCTCGGATCGCTTGACCAATAACCGGTCGACTTGTCGCATCGCATCCTGTTCGGGCAACTTCCCGCCGAACACCAACAGGTTCGCTTCCGGTTCGACGTAATCGGTCACGTCATCGGTCACGGGGGTCGGATCGTTCTTCAGATGCGTGTTGAACCAAGTGAAGATCGCCCGGCGAAGTTTCGGCGTGTAACCGTGTGGCGACAAGTCTTCGACCAAGTCGAAGCGATCGGCGGCATCGAGCGCCGCGTATTGCAATCGCACGCGGTGGGCCACGTCGCGGTAGCCGACGGGACGCCACAGGACGTCCTCGGACCCAGACGCGATCAGGAACGCGCGGGGGGCGATCAACGAGCCGATGTCCGACCAGCACCACCGGTAATAATTGACCCAGAAAGCGCAGTCGCAATGGCCGTCGGCGCTGCGGTCGGTGACGACCTGTTCGATGCTGCCGGACTGGCAAACCGGCACGACGACCTTGACCCGTTCATCCGCCGCTCCCAAGCACCAGGAAATCACCCCGCCGCCGCTCAGCCCGGTGACCCCCATTCGCTCGGCATCGACATCGGGCCGGCTCTCCAAATAGTCGAGCGCCCGCATCGCGTTCCAGACTTCCGTTCCGGCTGGGGTATAGCCACGACTTTGCCAATCCCACCGCCCTTCCCGGTGAGTGCCGTGATGCAAACCCTGCGACTCGCCCAATTGGATCGGATCGAGCACCAACGCCACGTAGCCATGCTCGGCGAACCAGCGGGGATGGGACTGATAGGTGGGACTGACTTTCCCCTTGGTGTGGCCGCACAAATAAAGCACGGCGGGTAAACGTTCGCGAACCACGGCGGGGCGATACAGGTTGCCGACGACGTAGGCCCCGGCGATCGATTGGAAGTGAACCTTTTCGACGACGTAGCCATCCCGCTGCAGCGTGCCGGTGACCTCCGCGTTGAGTGGCGTTCGTTCCGGCATCGGACTGAGCCCGAGCATTTCATGCCATTGCTGACGACGCTCCGCCAGCGTGGCGGCCCAGGGTTGAGGTGGCAACGGCACCGCCAAGGCGGCGGTCGAAATCGCTCGCGCCTGCTGTCTGGCGGCGCCATACAGCGTCGTCCCCTCCTCTGCCCTGGCCCCTGCCGTCGCGAGCAACCCGAGGCAGGTGGCGAAACGAACGAACCATCGGCGATGCATGGTGAGGCTCCAGGAGGGGCGGGGCCTGCCAACGGGGAGGGCTCACGCCTGGGTGATCCGCGAACCAAGGCCGGCGGGTGGTTGGGCAAAGGCAGGGCTGCTCGGCTCAGGCCTGGGGAGTAACGGTGACGACAATGTTCTTGAACGTCGGCGTCCGGCTATGCGGATCGATCTGTCGCGGGACGAGCACGTTCGACTCGGGGTAATAGGTCAGCGCATTTCCGGGACGGAGCTTGTCATAACCGCGGGCCAACAAGCCCGGCATCGATCCGGTCTCACTGCGAACGGTCACCCGTTGGTCATGCCGCAACCCCAAGCGGCGGAGGTCGTCGGGGTGCATCAAGATTACGTCGCGGCGATCCTGGTTGCGGTACAGGTCTTCTTCCTCGTAAACGACCGTATTGAACTGGCCTTCGCTGCGGACCGTCATCATCCGCAGTTCACCCGGCCCGGCGCCGATCAGGTCAGGAATCGAATGCACGTGCAGCACCGCGCGGCCATCGGCCGTCGGGAACTTGGGTTGATGCAAGATCCGGCCATCGATGATGAACTCCCGCTTGGTCTTGGCGATCGTTTCGATCTCCCCGAACCCCGGCACGACGGCGGCGATCCACGACCGAATCGTGTCGGTCCGCCGCATCGCCTCCCAATCGAGGCCAGGGACGTTCGGACAGATCCGCTTGCCCAGTTCGGCGATCACTTCGACCTCGCTCCGCGGCCCCGGCAACCGCCGCGGCCCGCCATCGCTCAGTCGCACGTAATTGAACATCGATTCTTGGGTCGTCGGTTCGGGTTCCTCGTCGCGGGCCAGCACCGGCAGGATGATGAACGATTGGGCCAAGCCGTGAGCGTGACCGGTATTGAGCGTTGTGCTCAGGGTCACGCCCAACCGCAAGCGGCTCATCGCCTCGTCGGCGTAGTTGGCATCGGGGTTGGAACCGAACAGATTGCCGCCCAAGCAGATCGCCACCTTGAGTTCGCCGCGGTGTGCCCCCTCGATGCAGGCGAGCGTATCGAGGCCGGGCGTCATCGGCAATTCGATGCCGAACTTGTCGCGCAGCGCGTCGAAGATCGCGTCCTTCAATTTGGGCGTTACGCCGACCGAGCCGATCCCTTGAATGTTGCTGTGTCCGCGAATCGGCATCAGCCCGCAACCGGGGCGGCCGATCATGCCGCGACACATCGCCAGGTTGGCGATCGCCTGCACATTGTCGACGCCGTTGGCGTGGTGGGTGATGCCCATCGTCCAAGAAAAGACGGCACGCTTGGCTTGGGAGTAAACTTTCGCGATCGCGGTGATCTCCTGCCGGCTGACTCCCGACTTCGCTTCGATCTCGTCCCAACCCAACGCCTCGACCGCGGCCCGCCACGGCTCGGCGCCGCGGCAGGCGTCGCGAAGGAACGTCTCGTCGTAGGCCCCTAGTTCGCCGACCGCCTTGGTGATCCCCCACAGCAGCGCCAAGTCGCCGCCGATGTGCGGCTGGACGTACTGGCTGGCGATTTTCGTCCCCTTGATCAGTGAGATCGGATCGCTGGGGACACGGAACTTCTCGAGTCCCGTCTCCCGCATCGGGTTGATCACGATCACCTGGCCACCCTTGCGGCGGACCTGCATCAGGGTCGTCATCAAGCGGGGGTGATTGCTGGCCGGGTTGCCGCCGATCAGGAACACGCAGTCGCTGTGCTCGAGGTCTTCTAGCGTGATCGTGGCGGTGCCGCTGCCGATGCTCGTTTGCAACCCCACGCCGCTCGCCTGGTGGCAGTAGAAGCTGCAGTTGTTGACGTTGTTCGTGCCGTAGACCCGGGCCAATAATTGCAGCAGGAACCCCGCTTCGTTGCTGCTGCGGCCGCTGAAGTACCAGAACGTCTCGTCGGGTTGGACCCGCAGCAACTCGTCGCTGATCCGCTGAAAGGCATCGGCCCAGGTGATCGGTCGATAGTGGGTCTGCCCCTGTTCGTAGAGCACCGGCTGGATCAAACGGCCCGAATGTTCCAGCTCGCGCGGCGTCATCGCGGCCAGCTTCGCGACGCTGTTCTCCGCCCAAAATGTCGGCGGGATCCCGGGTTGCATGTCCGCGACCATCGCCTGCAGGCTCTTCTTGCAGAGTTCCGGAAAGGAGCCCTGTTCGTTCGTCATCCCGCCCTGCTGGCCGCCCATCCCCAAAGCGCAGGTCTTGCAGGCGTTCTTCGACCGCATCGCCTGGTAAAGCTTCCAGATGCCGCCAGCTTCGCGCCCCTTCTTGAAGGTGTACCAGATCGCGCGCAAACCGCCGCCGCTTTTGACTTTCACTTTCCCATGACTCCGAAACATCACCGCCGACCCAGGACAATCCTTGGGCAGGGCGGTTCGAATACCGACCGATCGCGAATCCCGCGGATCACGACGAGTCGCCCACGATTGGGATTGGGCTCGTTGTCCGCGTACACGCTGACATTGACGAATGGACGATGACGAAGGCCTGCTAACGGTCGGGCGAGTTGGTGCATCGTGCAACCCGTCACGCACCCACCGACGTCTGCTCGATTGTAACCGGCATTCGCCGGGACCGCCGGCCCCAATTGGGCTCACCCCACGTCGGCAGCGTCGCGGTCACTAAGTTTGCCGTCGAGGAAGTTCGCCAAGCCTTGAGGGTCATCGGTGCCGATTCGCAGCACGGCGCGATCCAGCCGCACCAAAACGCAGTCTTGCCCCCAAATATTCCAGGCCCAGCCGCCGCGGAGGCTGAAATGGACCGCCAGGCTGTCCAGCAGGGATGTCTGATTCGGCTCGACCCGCCGGATGTCCGCGTAGCGGATCGTTCGGCGGAACAGCGGCAAGGGACCGAAGGCGACCTCCAAATGATCACCCCGGTCTTCGACACGCAGATGATGCAAACTGGCGGCGAGCAACAGCATCAGCAGTGCGGACCCCAGCAGGATGGCGGCCAGCGACAGATCGGCGCGGGACAGCCAGGCGAAGGCGAAGGTCGCCGCGCTGAGTGCGTACAGCACCCGGCACAGCGGCCCCTCCTGCGTGTGCCGGTAGGTGGCCGCGCAGACGGTGTCGGTTGGCCGCTCCATGGGCTGGCTACGTTCGCTGTCAACGTGCACGCTTCCGGCAGGATTGGCCCGCGGCCTGTCGGCGGTTGTTTTCACCGTTACGATTCCACCTTCGGGTGCGAAATGTTCAGCCGTTCCATTCGCTTGTACAGCGTCATGCGGCTGACGCCGAGGGCCGCGGCGGCTTTGGTCCGATTGTTGTTGGTCGCTTGGAGGGTCGCCAGCAGCATCTCCCGTTCGGCGACCCGTCGAGCGCCGGCCAGTTGGTTGCCGGGTTCGGCTGGCGGAGTAGCCGCCAGCGGTGCCACCGCCGTCCCGCCGGTCAGCTGAAACCGCTCAGGGTAGCGAATCTCGTCCGGTAAGTCGCTCCAACGGATTTGATTGCCGCTGGCGAACGCGACGGCATATTCCATGGTGTTGCGCAGTTCGCGAATGTTGCCCGGCCAAGCGTAGTGCTGCAGCGCGCTGATCACGGCCGGCGATAGGGAGCCGATCGTCTGCCCCTGCTCCTTGGCGAATCGCAAAGCGAACGCCATCGCCAACGGGATGATCGCGTCCGCCCGCTCCTGGAGCGTCGGGATGCGGAACGAGATCACCCCCAAGCGGTAGTACAGGTCCGGGCGAAATTCGCCCTTGGCGATCAGTTGGTCGAGCGGGCGGTTGGTCGCCGCGATCAGACGGGCATGGAATCGCTCCGTCTTGTGCGACCCGATCTTCTCGAAACAACGCTGCTCCACCACCCGCAGCAATTTGGCTTGGACTTCCAGCGGCAAGCAGTCGATTTCGTCCAGCAACAGCGTGCCGTCGCGGACGACCGAAAATTTTCCCTCATGATCGTGATCCGAGCCGGTGAATGAACCACGGACATGCCCGAATAGTTCGCTTTCAACCAAGTTGTAAGGGATCGAACCGCAAGCGACTTCCCGAAAGGGGGCGTTGCGGCGGGAGGAATGGTCGTGGATCCAGCGGGCCAGCGACGACTTGCCGACCCCGGTGGCCCCGGTTAGCAGAATCGTGCTGTTGAGGCCCGCGATTTTCAGCAAGCGATCCGACACCTGCTGCATGGCGGGGGATTGCAGCAGGTAGCCGTCGTCGGTTCGCGATTCCGTCCGCGACTCGAGGTCAACTATGGGCGAGTCGGCTGGCCGCGTGTCGCTCGGGCGCGGGACGAACCGCGCGGTGAACAGTTCGATCAGTTGCAGCAATCGCCCCCGCATCGCACCGACCGGCACGCAGTCGATCGCACCGGCCTCGATCCCCACCGATTTGACGGCGGCAGGCAAATCGGGGGCGAGCACCGGTACGACCGGCACTTGCAAGCGGCAGAACTCCCGGACGGCTTCCAGTTGCCGCGGATTCGGTGCCGCGGACCAAAAGGGGACGACCGCGAGCGCGGAGCAGCTGTCGACCAACCGCAGTGCCGCCGTTTCGTCGGCGGCATCGATCCGCTCCACGTGGGGGTGAGCCTCTAGGTAATCACGAAAGACTTCCCGCTTCTGGCGATCGAAGTCGCAGAGCACAAGATTTGGCATCGGTTATCCCGTCGATTCGGTCGGCAAGGGAGCAGGTTCGTGGGCAGGTGTCCGCCCCGTGGGTCGGGGGGAAGCGAAATGTTGGAGGGAACAGAAGGGCGGTTGGAGGGTGGGTTAACGGGTCGGCGTGGATTTGCTACCGGGCAGGTAATCGGCAGCTTCGGGGGTAAGCGAGCTTGCGGGCGAGAAACTGAAGCGAGGTTTTATCTCACGGGAGCTTTTCAATCTGAGGGATTCTGTATCAGGATGAGAAGAATTGCGAGAATTGAGACACCAGCGAAGCATCGGATCGAGGCTGGCCTGGCAAATTGACCGATGTCCGGCAGCCCTGCCCGCAAAATCGGGATTTTGCAGGGAGATTTTCCGATAACCGGGCCATTCGCCTGAGCTGGAGAGAATTTTTGACGTGAATCGCGGCATTTTTTCGTCGCGCGAGGCCCATGCGGCTGTCCTGCCGGAGGTGGTATCAAGCGATCGAAGCGGCCCCAGGCGTCTCGCTTCACTGACAGTGTTGTAACCCATGGGGTGACGCCCGTGGCGTCTGTCGGTTGACATTTCTGAGAAATACTCGATAATCTGGCGACAAAATCAGGCCGCCCACGACTTCCAAAAAAAATTGATGAAGTTTGGCACGCAGCTTGCACTTGATTAGGTCATCGCGGATGCGGATAGGCAAAACGAGTGTTAGTCATCGAGCGCGTTCGCAAGTGTTCCTGTAGCCTTAAAAAGGTATCTACTATGAAAACGGTAACAAATCTGTTCAACCGCCTCCGTCGTGACGAAACCGGTGCCAGCCTGGTCGAGTACGGCCTGTTGGTTGGCCTGATCGCGGTCGCGGCTATCGCTGCGATTACGACCCTCGGCGGGACGATCAGCAGTTACTTCGAGAATATTAACACCGAGCTGACTCCTCCAGCCACGTGATTTGCCGCTGGGCTTAATTGTGGTTTCGCGAAACTTGCAAGATTTTGCTAAATGGTGAGGCGTCGGGCGAAGTATCGTCCGGCGCCTTGCTCGTTTTCCGGCCGAATCTTTGACGGCCGAGCGTTACCGGTTCCGGTTCCGAGGGTTAAGGCAAGTTCTCAAGCCGGGTATTGTCCGTGCTTGGGGTATGCGCCGACCCTGTGGTCGGGTTTTTTTAACCGGTCCGCTCCGATCTATGGAAAGTAAAGGCATTTCGAGCTAGCCAATGGAGAATCTGTCATGGGTCGACTACGCGATCGTCCTGGTGATGGTCGGTGGCGTTGCGATCGTTGATTGGCGGCAATTTCGGATCCCCAACGCCTTCACTGTTCCTTTCGCGCTAGTGGGGATGGCTTACCACGGCTGGTTTTCCGGTTGGGCCGGGGTGGGGCAATCGCTGATCGGTTTGCTGGTTGGCTTCGCTATCCTGCTCGTCCCCTTCATTCTGGGAGGGTTCGGCGGTGGCGATGTCAAACTGATGGCCGGTATCGGCGCTTGGGTTGGTGCCCGGTCGGTGATCGAGATCTTCGTGATCAGCGCCGCCCTGCTGGGGGTGGTGTCCGCGACGATGCTGCTCTGCAGCCCTACCGTTCGCAAGGAAGCCTGGCCGAATCTTAGGGTGGCCGTAAATCAGATGCTATTCCTGGGTAAAATAGAGAAGAGCGACGAACAGGTTGTCGACGCGGTCCAGCGGGAGGACCGGAAGACTCGCGCCGTCCCTTTCGGAGTGATGGTCGTCGGTGGGCTGCTGATCAAGATGCTCATCGACAATTACCCCTCTGTGGGTCTGTAAGCCGCTCCCTTCCCACTTACAATGACGCGGTCGCCTCGCGCCTTCGAGTATTTCATCCATGTCCATCCGGTCCGTCATCATCATCGTCCTCGGAGTCGCCAGCGGTACGTTCGCGGTCATTGGCAATCGGATGTGGAACGCGAGGAGTGTGGCGCTCGCCCCGCCGGCGGCGGATGTGGTCCGGGTCGTGGTCGCCAAGCAACCGGTGGAGATCGGCTCGATCATCAAGGCCGAGGCGGTCGAGATCAAGGATTGGCCCAAAGCGATGGTCCCGAAGTCGGTGATGACCGATCCCGCGAAGGCGGTCGGGCGAGTCACGCTCTCCGCCCTCGTGCCGGGCGAATTGCTGCTTGACGGCAAGCTCGCTCCCGAAGGGGTGCGGCGGGGTGCCGGTTCGCTGGTCAAGCCGGGGATGCGGGCCTACAGCATCCAGGCCACGAACGCCGCCTCGAACGTCGCCGGTCTGATCCTGCCCGGTGACCGCGTCGACGTGATTTTGTCGGTCGACGCCTCCTTCGGCGAACGCGGGGCCGGAGGGACGAGCTACACGCTGCTGCAAAACGCCGAAATCCTGGCGGTGAATCAACGTCTCGATGCCCCCGCCGACGATCGGCCGGAGACCAAGCTGGCCACGGTGACGTTGCTGGTGACCCAGCAAGACGCGTCGCTGCTGGGGCTCGCCCAGCGGTCCGGCAGTCTGTCGCTGTCGCTGCGAAATCCGGAAGACGAATTGATCGCGGTCCAGTCGCCGATTTCGCTGTCCTCGCTTCGAGGGCTCCCTGCGAATTCGAGCGGAGCGGTTTCGGCTTCCGAAACCGGTGAAGACCAGCAGGGTTTCATCGGTGATAGCTCCAGGCCAATTGGGTTGGCGGAGGCGTCCGAGTCGGCCGACAGCAACACCTCCAAATCGGCCATTCGCACCCTCCGTGGCACGCGGTCTGGGTCCGTCGCGATCACGATCAGCAAGAATTGATGAGCACAATCATTGGCATGATCGGTTGCGATGACCCGACTCTGGCGAGGTCAATGCAGGAGCAGTTGAAACTCTCGGGTTACGCCTGCGAAAATCGTCATGTCATCGACTTGTCGCAGTTATTGGACCGCGCCCTGCTGGAACAGCCCGACGTCGTGATGGTCGTCCAGCCGACTTCCCAAGCGGAGGAGTTGGCCCTGCTACAGGAACTGACGCTCGCGGTCGCCAGCCACATCGTCATCATCGGGGTGGCGAACGATCCCCGGCGGATTCTGGCTTCGATGAACGCCGGCGCCGGCGAGTACATCGACATCGAAACCTGGCAGACGACGGTCCGAGAATCGGCGGTCCGCTTTCGCCAGCGGGCGATGAGCCGTGCCGATACGTCGGATTTTGGCAAAATCATCGGGATCGCCGCGCCGGGCGGTGGCACCGGGGTGTCGACCGTCGCCGCCAACTTGGCGATCAGTCTTGCCAAGAAGGCCGGGACCCTGATGCTGATGGACCTACGTCTCGACGCCGGCGTTCTCGCCCCGCTGCTCAATCTCGACCCCCAATTCTCGATCGCCGACCTGTGTCATCACCTCGGTCGCCTCGACGATGACCTGTTTTCACAAATCCTGACTCCGCACCCCAGCGGCGTACACCTGCTCGCGGCGCCCTATAATTTTGCGGAGATCGAGAAGATCACGATCAAGGGTTTGCGGAGGGCACTGGCGATGGGCAAGCGGAAATTTCCCTACGTCCTGGTCGACCTGGGGATGGCCGAAACGCCGCTGCATGAGGAGACGCTGTCCCAATGTGAACAGCTGTTGTTGATCTTACGCTTGGACTACCCGTCGATCCGCAACACGCGAAGTTTTATCGGGCGGCTCGAAACGCTCGGGTTCGACCGTACGAAAATCAAATTGGTGGTCAATCGCTACGGGCAACGTTATCAGGTCAAGCCGGATCAGGCCCGCGAAGCACTCGGACTCCCGATCGAAGCGCTGTTGCCGGATGATGTTTCTGGGGTCAACTATTCGATCAGTGTCGGGAGCCCGGTGGTCGCGTCCAATTCCTGGTCCAAGCTCGCCCGGCGAATGTGCGCTTTGGCGGATTCGCTCGTCACCGCTCCCGCAACCGCCAAGGTGTAAGCGATGAATTGGCTCCGGCAAAAACCGTCTCCCTCCCCCGTACCCAAGCCTGCCTCCGTGACGCTGCTGCCGGCGGTGGATGAAGTCGCGCCCGTTACCGAGGCGGCTGAGATGGACGCGACGGCGGGCCTGCGAACGACGGCCGCGGGTCAGCTTTCCGATCCGGAAGGGTCGGGACCTGCCATGACCGGGCCGGTCACCGTCAAGTCCCCTCGCGACGACCTCGTCATTTGGGCGGCCTCGCTCGATCGCCAGTCCGATCCCCGCCTGATCGCGATCAAGCGAGAGCTGCACCAGCAGGTCATCAGCACCCTCGACATTTCCGGGGTCGGCAAGTGGTCGCCGGAGCAGTTACGGCTCGAGGTGCGGCGTCAAACGGAAGTGATCTGCCGAGAACGCAAGGATCTGCTCAGCACCGCCGAGCGAGAGCAGATCATCGACGATGTGATGGATGAAACCTTCGGCCTGGGGCCGCTGGAAGCGCTCCGCCGAGATCCGAACGTCACCGACATTTTGGTCAACGGTCCCAAGACGGTCTATGCCGAACGCAACGGCCGTCTGATCCGCACGCCGATCAAGTTTCAAGACGAGAAACACCTGTTGCAGATCGTGCAGCGGATCGCCAACGAGGTCGGTCGTCGTATCGACGAAACCTCGCCGATGCTGGATGCCCGCCTCGCGGATGGCAGCCGCCTCAATGCCGTCATCGCCCCCTTGGCCTTGGACGGGGCGTTGATCTCGATCCGTCGGTTCGGTTCCGTTCCCTTGACGATCGATCGGTTGCTCAAGAACCAATCGATGACGCGGGAGATGGTCGATTTCCTCGATATCTGCGTCAAGGCCCGCATGAACATGATCGTGTCGGGCGGTACCGGCAGCGGTAAAACGACCTTGCTGAATTGTTTGACCGGTTTCATCCCCGAGGACGAACGGGTGGCGACGATCGAGGATGCGGCTGAATTACGCTTGCAGCAACCGCACGTCGTCCGGATGGAAACACGTCCCGCCAACATCGAAGGGAAAGGCGAGATCACGACCCGGGACTTGGTTCGCAACGCGCTGCGGATGCGACCTGACCGGATCATCATCGGCGAATGTCGCGGTGCCGAAGCGCTCGACATGTTGCAAGCCATGAACACCGGCCATGACGGCAGTTTGACCACCATCCACGCCAACAGCACCCGCGACGCCGTCAGCCGACTGGAAATGTTGGTCGGCATGGCGGGCTTTGACCTGCCGATCTGGATCATCCGGAAGCAGATCGCCTCCGCGGTGCAAATCGTGCTGCAGGTATCGCGTCTGATGGGTGGGGTCCGGCGGGTCACCAAGATTTCGGAAATCACCGGGATGGAAGGGGACGTGGTCAGCATGCAGGACCTGTTCGAGTTCAAGCAGACGGGCATCGACGAGAATGGGGTCGCGAAAGGGTATTTTGCCGCCACCGGCGTCCGGCCGTTTTACAGTGATCGGATCGAGACCTCGGGGTTCTCGTTACCGGGTGAGTTGTTCGAGAAACGGGTGTTGTTGCGCTGCGAGGGACGCTTGACCCCGTGACTACTCTCTTTTTGGTTTTGACCTTCATGGCCGGGTTTTTGCTGGTCGCCGGGATCAACTTGCTGCTCCTCGATCTGGCCCAAGAACGCAAACAGCTGCTCAAGACCAAGCTCGAAGACGAACGGCGACTCAGCCAACTGGAACGGGCGCGCAGTTCGATGGCGGCGGCGAGCGTCTTCAGTTCGGCCTACGGCGCGATCGATGAAGGCGAGGGCTTGGCTTTCTACCATCGTTGGCGGATCTACGTCGCCCAAACCGGCAAGCAGCTCGACCCGCTCGTCACGCTGCTGTCGTCGCCGCTGTTGGCGTTAGTCTTAGGAGCGCTCACGTTCCTGCTCACACAGTCCGTCATCTTGGCTGCCCTGATTGCCAGCCTCGCCGCTGCGATCCCGTTCCTCGTGGTCTCGAAGCTGAGGAAGGCGCGGCGGAACCAATTGCTCAAGCAACTCCCCGACGCGTATGAAATGTTGGCGCGAGTTTTGCGATCGGGGCAGACGATGACGCAAGCGATTCGTGGGGTCGCGGACGAATTTTCACCCCCCATTTCGGATGAGTTCGGCTTTTGCTGGGAGCAGCAAAACCTCGGCTTGTCACCCGAAGCCTCGTTCCAGGAACTGGCCAAGCGGACCGATATCCTGGAAATCAAGATCCTGGTGGTCGCGCTGTCGATTCACCGGACCACGGGGGGGAATCTGGCGGTGTTGTTATTGAAATTGTCGAAGCTGATTCGGGAGCGGGAGCGGATCCGGGGCAAGTTGGAAACCCTGACCGCGGAAGGGCGGTTTCAGGCCTATTTGTTGATCGCTTTGCCCTTCGTGCTCGCGGGGATCATTTCGCTCATCAATCCGGAGTACATGGCACCGCTGTTCGATTATCCGATCGTGCTGGCCATCGCCGCGGCCTCGCTGATCCTCGGTTACTTCTGGATCCAACGCATCATCGATATCGAAAAGTAAGAAACCCAATTCCATGAACGCGATCGATATCTTTTGGCTGCTGGCCGGCATTTGCCTGTTCGTGATGTTCCTGCTGATCTTTAGCGGTGGCAAAAGCCATTCGGATGACCGCATTCAGGAGTTGGCGGCCGCGGATTCGAGTCGGCCGGATAGGTACGCTGGCGAAACGCCGCTCTATTCCTCCAAGCTGAAGAAGTACGTCCAACAAGAGCAGAAAGCTCGCGAGCTCCGGAATCGGATGATTCAGGCCGGTTTCTATGATCCCGAATCGGCCTACTGGCTGACCATCGTCAAATCGATTGCCAGCTTGCTGCCGGTCGCGATCGGGGCCTTGATATCGCTGTTCACGGAGATCCCCTTCACGACGACAATGTTCCTCGGGTTGACGATCGGCTTGATCGGAACCTTAACGCCCACCTTCATCCTCGATTTCCGCAAGCGCTCGCGGCAAAAGAAGATCCGACGTTCCCTACCCGATGCGCTGGACGTGCTCGGGGTTTGTCTCGAGGGGGGGATGAGTTTTCAGTCGGCGCTGCTGCGAGTGGCCCAAGAATTGTCGCTCGCGCACCCGGAACTCGCCCTCGAATTGGCGATTGTCGACCGTGAGACTCGCATGGGGCTACCACCGGGCGAGGCGCTGCGTAAGTTTGCCGATCGCTTCGATCTGGAGGAAATCCGCAGCATGGCAGGTGTGGTCTTGCAAGCTCAGCAATACGGTGCCAGCCTGGTGGACGCGATGACCGTGTTTGCCGAATCGATGCGGGAAAAGCGTTCGCAGTACGCGGAAACGCGAGCCCAGCAGGCGGTCGTGAAAGTCATCTTTCCGACGATGCTCTGTATCTTTCCGGCGCTGTTTCTGGTCGTCGTCGGTCCGGCGGTAATCCAAATCTACAAAACGCTGGTTGTCGACTCGCCCATGTGAGCCGCGGATGAAGTGTCGTTTTCGGTCTTCCGTCTCGATGACTTGGCTGACGCCGCTGGGAGATCCCAGTTGATAAAATTCAGAAACAGAACAGGGAGCCAGGATCGCCGCGATAATTCGCTTGCGGAACCGATCCGCCGCGAGTGTCCGGGGCGTGAGATTGCTGGGGCTGTTGTGAACGCAGCATGCAAGCGCAGCGATTCCGAACTCGACCCCGCGGCCAAGCCCACCCATAATGGGAACATGCCCCCGGGTCTCGGAACCGCGAGTATTGAGGGCGATCGCTCGCCCCCAGTTGTCGGGCAATCGTTGCCGAAGGTGGTTAGCCAGTTTCCATGAATCCATTGAACCCTCAACGCCGGACCCGGCTGACCTCCCGTCGCGGGGCGATTCTGGTCGAACTGGCGATCATTCTGCCGCTACTGTTGTTGTTTGCGGGCGGGATCGTCGATTTTTCCCGCTTCGCGCAGTTCTACGTCGCGGTTTCGGACGCGGCCGGAAATGGCGCTCGGTTTGCCAGCTTCCACCCCTTCACCGAAGCGACCAGCGCCGTTTGGACCACGAAGACACGTGCCGCCGTGACGGCGTCGATGGACGGTGTCCCCGGTTTTCGCCCCGATCGGTTGACGATCGAAGGGCCGACGGTGGTTCAAGGTTTGGACGGCGGCCAGGTGAAGAATGCCAGGCTGACGGTCAGTTACCGATTTTCCCCGATCGTGCAGTGGCCCGGGATTCCGCGCGAGACGACCGTTCGCCGCACCGTCGAGATGAAGTTGGTCCGATGAAATCACGAAACTCCTCCCGCCGCTCCGTTCCATCCGCTTCGCGGCGACGGGGTGCGGCCATGACCGAGGCGGCCTTCGCGTTACCGGTCTTTTTGCTGGTCGTGTTCGGGACGCTCGATTTGGGGATCATGGTCTTTCGCCAGCACCAAATCACGACGGCGGCGAGCGCGCTGGCGCGCCGGGCCGTGGTGCATGGGTCGGAATCCTCCAAATTGGGCGTTTGGGGACCGGGTTCTTTGAGCGGGACCGCCGCGGATGGCAGCGCGATCGGGAAGTTGCTGGCTACCCAAACGGCCGGCGCACGACCCGACGCGATTCGGTATGAAATCTCCTGGCCGGATGGCGGCAACAAGGCAGCCAGCGACCACCGTGTTCGGGTAGTTGTCTCGGCTACCCACCAGCCGATCGTTACCGGCCTGTTCGGTGTCGATCCGCTGACCCTCAGCAGCAGCACGACCTCGGTCATCGCCCACTGATGCCGTCAAATTCCAACCCCTTGAATAATTCCGCTGACCGATGATTCGATTCGTCCTACCGATCCGACCGCCGCAGCCGATTCCCGGCCGTGGGAAACGTCGCTCGGGTACCATTTTGGTGTTGATGGCCGCGTTGCTGCTGACCCTGTTGGGGATGCTCGGCTTGGTGATCGATGCCGGGCTCATGATGGCGCAGTCACGCCAGGCACAAAACGTTGCCGATGCCGCCGCCGTGGCGGCGGCCAACGCGCTCGCGCGCGGGCAAACTCAAGCCGAGGTGCGAAACGTAGCGACCAGTTTCATCACCTCCATTCACGGCCATCTGGCCCCGACGGCGGATGATATCCTCATCCCGCCACGCAACGGCCCCTACGCGGGGGTTCAGGGGTACGTCGAGGTGATCGTGCGCCAGCGTTCCGATTCCTATTTTATCGGATTCCTGCCAGGCATGGGTTCGACCTACGACGTCAGCGCTCGGGCGGTTGCCGGATTCGAATCGGTCGCGATCGGTGCCGCGGTGATGACGCTGAACCGTTCTGCCCGTCCGGGTGTTTCGGTCAAGGGAAATGGTAATTTGATCGTGGCTGGCAGGATCGCCGTCAATTCCGAGGGAGGGGGGTTGGACGAGGCTGGCAATCCGATTAACAACGGCGGCTCGGGCGTCGCCGCCAGCGCTGGGAAGAACGGCGTGTACGCCCGAGCGATCGATGTCGTCGGCGGCGTCGATGACCCTGCCCGCTTCCTGCCTTTCGACGTCGGCGGTTCCTCCCCCCTCCGCACCGGGGTCTTGCCCGAACCGGACCCACTGATCAACACGCCGGTTCCCGTGGCGAGCCTGGGCGTCGATTCCCGTCGCCGCGGTGCGGTCTTCGTCAACAACGGGGGTCCAAGTGGACTCGCAACGGACGTCGCGAGGCAAAATCGCGTGGCGGTCGCAAACGAATCGGTCGCTGGCGGGTTGTACGTTGCCGCCAGGGGGGACGTGATTTTGCACCCCGGGATCTACGAAAGCATCCGTGTCGTGGGGGGCAGGGTGTTCATGATCCCCGGGATCTACGTCATCGCCGGCCCGGCCGGCACGGCCGGGAGCTTGGACCTCAGTGGCGGTACCGTCTTGGCCAACGGGGTCATGTTCTACGTCACCGGTAGCAACTACGACGCCGCCAGCGGGCTGCCGGACACCGGCGACGGCGATTTGCCGCCTCCTCACACCGACGGAGCGACCCTGAGCACTACCAGCCTCAGCGCTGCGCTCAACTTGAGCCCGATCGACACGACCCGGTACAACTACGGATCGCTTTACAACGGGGCCGTACCTGTCAGTGACGAGTACCAGGGGATCATGCTTTTCCAGCGGCGTCGGAGCAACCTGAGGATTGCGATCGGAGGCCAAGCCTCTCAGGGGGCGTTGCGAGGCGGGATCTATGCCAGGTCGGCCCTGGTCGACGTCAGCGGACAGGGCGGGTTTAACGCCCACTTCATCGTCGGTAGCCTCGACCTCGCGGGGAACGGAACGGTCAGTGTCGAGCCGTCTCTCGGCGCGACGGTCGGCCGGTCGGGCGCGATTTATTTGGTCGAATGACCGCTCGTCCGTACGACCTCGGGACGCTGGGCGAGTTTGGCGATGGTGCGGCTGGCTTTCGGGTCGGGGCTCGAGCCTTGGGAAGCCTGGCTGAGGTATTCCTTCGCCTGATCCCGGTTGCCAGCGGACAGCATCGCATGCCCGAGATTGGCCGTGGCCTGTTGGCGGCTGCAGCCCGCCGACTGGAACGCCTTGATCGCCCCTTCCGTATCGCCCCGGTTTGCCAGCACGAGCCCCAAGTTGTTGTGCAGCCGAGCCAGGTAGGGGTCTTGCTCCAAACCGCGTCGCGCGAGCTCCTCCGACGCATCGAATTCGCCCTGCAGGTATTTCCAATAGGCCGCATCGGCTAACAGTTCCGCATTGGTCGGATCGGCGTTCAAGCATTCCGCGAACAGCGAATCGGCCTTGGCAGGCTCGCCCAAACGGATGGAGTTGATCGCCAAGCGACGAGCCGCCACGGGATGCCATTCATCCGCCAGCAGTTCGCGATACTTCTTGGCGGCGGCCAGGTAATGGCCCTGCTGTTCCTCGTTTCTCGCCATGGCTAGCAGCAGGTCGCTTTTGGCGCCCCGCGGATCGGGACGCGGGTCATTGCTCGCCGTGTTTCCCCCTAAGGGTAGGCTGCCGAGTTGAGTCGCGGGTTCCGTGCGATCCTTCCAAAGGCCACAGCCAGCCAAGCTTGGTACCAAGATGGCGACCGTGACGATCAGCGTTGTTGTGGTGGCTTTCATGGGAATCGTTTCGCTGTCGCGTCGCCAAGAGTACGGAATGCTCGTTCACCACGCCTTGTCACGGGCTGGCCCCTGCCCTGCCCCGCGATCGTCAAAAATCGATCGTCAAAAGCCACCGCCCCCTTGGTCCGACCCGCCTGAGCCAGCCGAGCCACCCAATGACGACGAAGCGCCCGCTGAAGACGAGCCCCCGGAGTCGGAGAATCCGCGACGGGTCGAACCGAGTTGACCATCGAGGTAATGCTGGTTGGCTTCCACCGCATCGAGTCCCATCGGATCCGAGATCATCCGAATCTCATCGACCGAATGGATCAGGTTTTGCAGCAGCGGATGGGTCACCAGATGAGCGCGTCTCAAATCATCCAATTCCGAATTTCCATAGACGCGTTCAATGGCGATGGGCAAGCCCGCTCGCAGCGAACGGTTGATGACCCGTTCCAATCTCGCCGCGCCGTAGGGATTCAGCAGATGGGCATTGGGGGAGTCCGGGGGATAAAAATCGGACCGGTACAGGATGCTCTGTGCGGCGAAACCGTTCTGCTTCATCGCGTGCATCGCGACCTGATTCGCCGAGCCGAAGGCTTGTCTGCCGAAGTATTCCGGGTATCCCCAATGCGATTCCTGGTTCTCCGCTTTCCAGCGATCCATGGTCTCCGCACAGGAGGCCCGCATTCGCGAGAAGAAGTGGGACGATCCCGCGGGTGGGCAAGGGGGACAGGTTGCCGGTTCTTGGCCGTGGGTCGCGTGGTCAGCTGGCATCAGCCCGCAGACGGTCGTGATCAAGAATGCCGTGATCGCGGGGCGGATGAATGGTCGGGTCGGCACGACAGATTCCTGCTAAACGCGATTCGGCGGTAGGGAAGGGAACGGCGGATTCGAAACTCGGCAACGGTTGGCGATCCGGTCACGGAGTCGACCGGAAGGTGTTTGCATCACTGCGAGAATCCGACCGGTCCATGGATGCATTTGCTTTCCAGTTCCAGCTTCCGGACGAGGTCAAACGGGTCTTCCCAAGACATCGTGGAATCGAAGGGACGCCCGGTCCGGCCCTCGATCCGGTTGAGGAAGTAAAACTCCAGGTCATTCGGTTCGGCGATGCATTGACCCGGCAGGGGAAGGTCTTCGGTCTCGGGGACGGCGGCGATCAGGTAGGGAGTCACCAAAACCAGCAGTTCCTTCTCTTGGCGTTCATGCGACGTATTGCTGAACAGCGGGCCGAGGTAGGGAAGATCGCCCAGGCCGGGGATCCGCGCGGTTTGAGCCTCGATCGAAACCGTCAGCAAACCGGCGAGCGCCAGCGTCTCCCCCTGCCGCATTTCCACCGTCGTCTGGACGCGACGGGTGTTGATGCCTGGGGTGGGGATCCCGCCGGGGACCAATGTCGTCCCCAGGGATTCGTCGATGGTGCTGACTTCAGGCGCCACCAGCAAACGGATCGTTTCTTCGTCGATGATGGTGGGCACGAACCGCAATTGCACCCCGAAGTCTTTGAACTGGATCGAGGTTTGACCGGCGATCCCAGATTGGACCGGGACCGGAAATTGTCCCCCCGCCAAGAAGTTCGCCTCGTGCCCGCTCATCGCGACCAGGTTCGGTTCGGCGAGCACGGACAGCAGGGAGTTTCTTCTCAACGCCCGGAGCATGATGCTCAGGTTCGCCGTCGGAAAAATGCCGAAGGCGGTGCTGTTGGGTCCCAAGATGCTGGCCGCTTCGCCGAACAGGCCGCCCGGCCCACCGGTCGCGGTGGCGCCGACGGTGCTGCCCGCGATGTTGGTCCCCATCACGTTGCCGCTGTCTGAGGCGAACAACCAGTCCGCACCGATTTCCCGCAGTCCCGTGCGATTCAACTCGGCGACCCGAACTTGCAGCAGCACTTGCTGGCTGCCCGGGACCCGCAGCAGATTGATGATCTGTCCGGCCTTCACACGAACCCGGGTGTTGCTGCGGGAGCCGGATTCGAACCCGGCCAACTGACGGAGCGGATCCTCGTTCTGCTGGCCTTCCTCGTCGGCGAAGTCCGACGGGGTGTCGGCAACAGCGTTCGCCTGTCCGCCGAGCGATCCGCTGCTGCTTTGGGTATCCGGCTGATTGGAGGCGAGCCAAAACGTCACCATCTCTTCGATCCGCGCGGCCTGCGCGTTGGATCGGACTTGCCCCTCGAGCAGCAGGCTCTCGCGCAGCTGGGTGATGTCGACCTGGCTGCCCGGAAAGGTTTGCGAGATCTGGGCGCGGATGACGGCCAGGTCATAGACGACTCGCAGTTCGATCGTCAGGACTTCGTCGTCGGCGGTCACGATTGTCAGGTCCGTTACCCCGACCCGTTTGCCGATCACACGCAGGAATCGGGGGTTGGGCAGGACTTCGAAATCGGCGATGCTGGGGTCGCCAACCGCGATCACGCCGACCGCCTTCTCGGTGGAGATCTCCTTCTTGAGGGTGACGGTGCGGCCCTGCCCCACGACGAGTTCGAGGAACTGGTCGCTCGATGCCGCCGGTGAGCTGAAGAAGGATGAGGCCGGTTGTCCCCCCGGTTCTGGAGCGGGGGCCGGCAGATCGACGACCTGCTGCGCCTTGTAGGCGACGGGTTGCAAGCGGATCGGTTTGCCGGCTTTCTGAGATGAACGTGAGCTAACCGCGGGCTGGCGCGCGCCGCCGACTTCAGCTGTCGGCTCCGTTGGCGTTTGCTGTTCGAGTATCCCCACGCGGAGCGGCTTCACTTCCGCCAAGCGGATCGCTTCATACTCACTGGTTGGTATCGACTGCGCTTCCGCCCGCCCGGCGCCGACGCCCAGCAGCAGGGCGATCGTGACGGCCACCAGCTTTCCGGCGATGATTCGACCCTCGGCCCGGCGGATTGCCGTAGGCGAAACGACCTGGAGGCAGGCCGCTGGCCCACAGGTCGATCGCGGAGCGTTTCGCAGGGTCGAGCGAGAGTTCATGACATTGAGCTGGCGGATCGTGCGGCTCGGGAAGACTTTGTCCACCGACGGTGGCAAGCGATAGGCTCCGCTTGGATTCTTGAATCGGCGCGCCGCTAAACCCTTCTTGATTGATTCGTCCGGCAAAGTCGCGTTCCGCGGAACGGACGTCAGCGATACCTGCCCCGTGTCATGATTCCGGGCGGTTTTTCTCAAGTTGGCGCGAAATGCCAAGGGGATGCCGATCACCGCGACCGACCGTAGCGGTGCCGCGGGCGTTTCAGACTTGGTGAATTCCCATCAGGATCCGCGGGAGGAGGTCTTCGAGTTCGGCGACCAGTTCGGCGACCAGTTCGGTCGGTTGTCCCTCGCGGATCGCATCTTCGATCAGTCCGCCGAATTCGGTCAGATCGGGATAGCCGTATGAGCCCCCCACGCCACGCAGCTGATGTGCCAGGCTGCTGACGCGATCCAGCGATCCGGCGTCCAGGGCCTGATGAAGCTCGGCAATCCGGCTGGGCAGTTCGGCGACGTAATCGCGGATCAGCGGGAGCAATGCGGGATCCTCGGCGAGATTCGGCAGGATTGGCGGCGTCGGAAAGTCCACAGCGGCTGCGGCCGCGATCGGCGGGGT
>DITY01000227.1:1043-4392 GCA_002422955.1 Planctomycetaceae bacterium UBA6172 | reverse complement strand
GCGACCGTTTGCCGGTGACGTCGACGCTGAAGCCGATCGACTCGGCATCCCAAGCGACGCGAACGTCGGCAAACCGCTTCTGCGAAGCCAGCGCGGAAAAGTTCGGGATACGGCAACTGGCAGGCAATTCCAGCCCATCCGGCGTCCACTCACAACGGTGGTGCCGCAATTCCAGTTCGAACCGAAACAGGTAAGTCGGGTCGACCAGCGGAGCCTGGGGCGGCGGAGTCGTACTCAGGGGATCAACTCATCGCGAGCGAATCAAACGGGCAGAACCAAGTCACAACCCACGTTCTACCGTAACCCGCTCCCGCCGAAAACGGAGGGGAGGGGCGAGGGCGAGTCTGAATCGCAGGGTGGTGGCAGCGTCCTGCCGCGGCTCCGCCGCTAAAACCCCGTAACCCTGACGCTGAACCCGCGGCTCATGGGGGCAACTCGCCGCGCCCTACTTGAACTCTTCCTCGAACGCCGAGAAATCATCGACGCCGGCCGGTTTCTCCTCACCGAAGGCGGCGAAATCGTCTTCCGCTTCACCCGAAACTTCGGCTTCCTCGACCACCGATTCGTCCGTGTCATCAGCCACCGCGGCTTCCTTCGCCTGGTCGCCGCGAGCCTTTTTGGCCCGCGAGGTCTCGACGAAATGCATGACCGGCACCGACAAAATGACGGCTAACAGAAAGAGGACCCAAGCGGAAAAGGTCAACATCGGCGGGTGTCCCGAAACGCGAATAAAGAATCGAACGCCAGTTTAATTCGCCAAAACCGATCCGTGGAAAAAATTCCCGCTGGGCTTTCCCCCACGCCCCGTCGCGGTAGGTTGATTCTCTGAGCCGCTCCTTCCCGGGGGAAGCCCACGATACCGCCTCACGCCGAACGACATGCCGACCGTCCATTCCCTCCCCGACGCCTTCTCGATGGAGGCCGCTTTCCGCAGATTGGCGACGCTGCCCGGGGTGCTCTGGCTCGACTCCGCCGCCGACGGTCCGACCATCACCACTGCCGCCGGCGGCGAACCACTGGGCCGCTACAGCTTCCTAACGGCGGACCCGGTGGCGACGATTGCCGCCCACGTCGGCGACCCCAACCCCTGGCCCGAACTGCTCGCCTGGGCCAGCCGCCTGCCCACGACCGCCGTCGATGGCCTCCCCCCGTTCCAAGGCGGGATGGCAGGGGTTTGGGGCTACGAAGCGGCGACTTGGCTCGAGCCCGTCGGGCCGCTCCCCGCCGATGACTTGCCGACCGCCGCGGTCCACGTCGGGGCCTACGACTGGGTCATCGCCCACGACCGCGTGACCAACCGCAGCTGGCTGATCAGCCAAGGATTCTCCCCTCCCGACTGGGCCGCCAACCCCCAGCAGGCCGAACGCCGCCGCGATCAAGTGCTCCGCTGGCTAGCGGACGACCCGCCGCCAATTCCGTCGCCCCCAATCCGACCCGCGTCTGCCCAGCCGCCGCGGCCGGCTCCCCAACCGCTTTACCCCACGCCGCGAGCCGGGGTGTTCAGCAACTTCAGCTCCGTGCAGCTCCGCCGCGCGATCGACGACATCATCCGCCGCATCCGCCGAGGCGACTCGTTCCAAGTCAACCTGGCCCAGCGGCTGATCCACCCGCTGATCGGCACCCCCAGCGGGCTCTACCTGCGGCTCCGCCAAACCAACCCCGCCCCGCTCGCCGGCTTTTACGACGCCGGCGACTTTCAAGTCCTCAGCTCCTCGCCCGAAGGATTTCTGCGAATCCGCGACGGCTGGGTCGAGACGCGGCCGATCAAGGGGACCGCCTCCCGCAGCGGCGATCCCGAGATCGATCGCGAAGCGGCGGCGGTGCTCTCGGCCAGCGGCAAAGAGCGGGCCGAGAACGTGATGATCGTCGACCTGCTGCGCANNACGTGATGATCGTCGACCTGATGCGGAACGACCTGTCGCGGGTCTGCGAGGACGATTCGGTCGTCGTGACCCAGCTCTGCGAAGTCGAAGCCTACGCGTTCGTGCAGCACTTGGTCAGCGTCGTGCGGGGCAAGCTGCGTCCAGGGGTCAGCGGCATCGATGCCCTCGCCGCCTGCTTCCCCGGCGGCTCCGTGACCGGGGCGCCCAAGATCGAAGCGATGCGGACGATCGCGCAACTGGAACCGCACCGCCGCGGCCCCTACTGCGGCTCGCTCGGTTATCTCTCCGTCGGCGGCGCGGCCGAGTTCAACATCCTGATCCGGACCGTCACGGTGAGCGGCGGCTGGTGCCAAATCCCCGTCGGCGGCGGCATCACCGCCAGCAGCGACAGCCGGGCCGAGGAAGGCGAAACCTGGGTCAAGGCGGAGGGTATGTTGCGAGCCACCCGCGAAGGTATCATTGCGGAATGATCCTGCTGCTCGACAACCACGACTCGTTCGTCCACAACCTGGCGCGGTACGTTCGCCTGGCGGGCGAGCCGACGCGGGTGATTCGCAGTGACCAGATCGACGTCGCCAGCTGCCGAGCGCTGGCGCCCCTGGCGATCATCCTGTCGCCCGGCCCCAAACGCCCCGAGGAAGCGGGCTGCTGCGTCGAAGTCGTGCGGCAATTGTCGCCGTCGATCCCGATCCTCGGCGTCTGCCTGGGACATCAAGCGATCGGACTGGCGCTGGGGGGCAAAATCGTGCGCGTCCCGCCGATGCACGGCCGCGGCAGCGACATCCGTCACGATGGCTCCGCCTGGTTCGCCGATTGCCCCAGCCCCATGCCGGTCGGCCGCTACCACTCGCTGGCGATCCGCCGCTCCAGCCTGCCACCGGATCTGCTGGTCGCCGCCATGACCGTGCGGACGGCGGACGAATCCCCGGTCGTGATGGCGATCCGGCACCGCTCGCGACCGCTGCTCGGCGTCCAGTTCCACCCCGAATCGGTGCTCACCCCCCACGGCTTCACGCTGATCAACAACTTCGTCCGCCAGGCGCGGCTGTGGACCGATAGCCGCCCCCAGCCGACCGATCGTCCCCTGCAGCAGGTTCAGCCCGTATCGTGATTTTGGAAGCGATCATCACGACGGCCGATGCCGCGGGGGCGGTCAACATCGCACCGATGGGCCCGGAAGTCGCCGACGGCAACTTTCGCCGCATCACGCTCAAGCCGTTCCGCTCCTCGCGAACCTTCGCCAACCTGCGGCACAGCGGCACCGCCGTGGTGCATGTCACCGACGATGTGGAACTGATCGCCGCATCCGCCACCGGCACCGTCGATCCGCTCGGCCTCGTCGAAGGGTTGCTCGGCGACGGGTTGCTCGGCGAAGGGCGAATCCCGCGATGGCACAAGTTGGTCGACTGCTGCCACTGGTACGCGGTGGAAGTCGAATCCTGGAGCGACGATCCGCTCCGCCCCCA
>DITY01000227.1:607-899 GCA_002422955.1 Planctomycetaceae bacterium UBA6172 | reverse complement strand
CCGAAACCGGAATTACCGCCGAGCGGTGCCACATGAGTGACGCGGCCCAGAGCGTGCAGGTGACGACCGGCGCGAGGCTCCATTTCGGGTTGTTCGACACGAAATCCCCCTTCGGCGGCGTGGGGATGATGATCGATGCCCCAGCGACCCGCGTCCGCGTGGAGCCGGCCGCTTCCTTCGATCCCGGCACGACCGACCCCGAACGCCTGACCCAAATCGCCGCCGGCTTCTCCCAACTCGCCGCGCGCGAAGCGTCCCTTCCCGCCTGCCGGCTGACGGTCGAGCGAACCGC
>DITY01000227.1:0-570 GCA_002422955.1 Planctomycetaceae bacterium UBA6172 | reverse complement strand
ATCGGCAGCCTCGGATTTTTTACCGGCGGGCTGATTTGGGAAGACGGCCTGACCCGGCACTTCGGCGACAGCGAACGTGATCGCGACAGGGATGAAACCTGGCGAATCGAACCGCCCGCGGACTGGCGAGTCGTTCTGCTGCGGCCGCTCGAAACCGCCAGCCCCTGCAGCGGCGAAGCGGAGCGGCGGGCCTTCGAAACGATCCCCGCCGCCGGCAAGGCGACGCGAGAGCGTCTGCGGGCGCTGGGGCTGGCGATCATCGAATCGTGCCGCGCCGCCGATTTTGCCCGTTTCGCCGAATCGCTGATCGACTTCAATCGGCGCAGCGGCGAGCTGTTCGCGTCGTTGCAAGGCGGCCCCTACAACGGCCCCCCAGTCACGCAGCTGATCGAGCGAGTCCGCGACGCCGGCGGCACCGCCTACGGGCAAAGCTCATGGGGTTCCACCGTCTTCGCCTTCTGCCCGACCCCGCAAGCCGCCGAGCAACTCGCCGCCCATCTCGCCCCCACCGCCCACCACCAAATCGCCAAACCCCAAAACAAAGGGGCGACGATCGAAATCGAGTGACGA
>DITY01000330.1 GCA_002422955.1 Planctomycetaceae bacterium UBA6172 | reverse complement strand
GCTGGCGCCGCTTCGGGGGCCGGTGCAGGATCGGCAGGGGGCGCAGGCTCCGTCGCCGCCGGGGTGTCCGCCTTGGGTTCGGTCATTTCCGCGGCCGTCTCCGGCGCTAGCTCCGAGGGCTTCAGCGGGTCGAGGTCGGGCAGGTCGAAGTTCGGCAGGCCGGGGATCGAATCGGCGCCGGGGACTCCGGGGGTGGCTGCGGCAGCGGCGGCGCGGAAGTCCTGCTTGGCAAACCAAGCGAGGAATTCGACCGAGGCGGGGCTCTTGAGCTGATTGATTCGCTGCTGGGCGAGATTGACGATCGCCTCGAACTCATTGAGCTTGACCAGGCGGTTGTAATCTTCGACGGCCAAGTCGATCTGACCGAGCGACTCTCGTGCTCGCGCCAATCCGAGGGTGGCGCGCGACGCGAACAGCGAATTGGTCGAGGTGTCGCGAATCGCCTCGTAATGCTTGATCGCTTCCTTGATTTGATTTTCCGCTTCTTCGCGATCTTCGAACAGGCCGTTGATCCCGCCAGCGAGCAGCGTGTCCGCCTGATAGAGCTTCGCCAGTTCACCGGCGGCGGTGCCCGCGTAACGCTGGCCGATCGAGCCGAGCGCCTCGGCATCGCCAGCGCCCGAGTTCTGTAATAACTCCAGCGTGGCGTCGCTCCGCGCCCCCTGGGCGGAACTGCGGTACATGCCCCAAACTAAGGAGGCGACCAGCAAAACACCGAGCAAAACCGCAATCGATTTTGCGTGCGGCTCGATTTTGGCAACCCCTTTGCCCAAATAATCGGCGAGGTAGTTGTGCTGCAGTTCGTGTCGGCGTTCTGATTTCATGTTAAGACGATCCGTCTGAATTGACCGCTTTCATCGCATATTCCGACGATCGCACTCGTTTCCGCTGGTCCGAAACTATAGGACTCGATTCGATTTAACGTCAATAGGAGACGCCCTTTCGCAAGCTGCAAGAAGCCCGTTGCCCACGGGCCGGAACCGCCAAGCGTGGTTGCCGCTTGGCGGGCGAGTTAGGCCGTGGGGCGGCGGGCGAGCCGTTCGACTGCATCCGGCGAACGCCGGCTCGTTACCAGACGCCGGCCGCGATCAGCTCCGCGGAGGCTTGTTGGCCCCAGCCCCGATTGGCCAGGGGACTCGCCGGGCTGGGATGCAGGACACGGGCGACCCGGCAGGCCTGGCCCCCGCCGTCGACGACGCGGCGAAGACAGGCTTCCGCATAACCGCCGACGCCGATCACGACCTCCGGGCGAAGGATTCGCAGCACCTGGGAGAGATGCTCGTCGCAGACGGCGTCGAGCGGTTGGCGCTCGGCCGCGGGTAGCTTATCGGGGGTGCGATTCCGCCCGCTCGCTTCCATGAACACCAACGGACAGTAATTGAAGACGAAGTGTTCGCGAAAGAACGCGGTGGGCTCGCCGAAGCGATCCCGAAACAGTCCCCACAACCGCTGTCCGCTGACTTCACTCCGTCGGCAACCGAAGCCCTGAATCGGCCGCTTGGGGTTCTCGCTGGCCGGGCGATCGACCTGGGCGTCGATCCCGAGCCAGTCGCGAACGGCCTCCACTTGTCCGAACGGCACACCCGTTTGCGCCATGCCCCAAGGGCCGGGGTTCATCCCCAGAAATAGGACGCGGGTGGTGGAGGGCTGGCACAGCTCCAAATATCGGCGGTGCGATTCCCAAGCATACTGGAGCGGGTTGTAGACATGCGTGACCGGCGACGCGAACGGCAAGGCGTCAACGCTGACCGACAACTGCCGCGCGGCGGCGATCAGCGAGCGGCGCGCCGCGGCGTCGGACGGGCGTTGCGGGGGTCCGCTTGGTGGCGGGGTCTTGGGCATGCGGGACAACCGAGTCGGATGGTCAGATTTCGAGATACTCTTCGATCGCATCGGCGAGCAGGTTCCGATCCGCGACCTGACCGGTCCAGTTCCTGAGCGCCGCCACCAGACGCGCAATCTCGAGGTCTAGCGGCGTCACCGAGCGAGGCAAGCGCTGGCCCGGGCCAGGGGAGAGCGCGGCTGGGGAGAAGTCCCCGGCCAAATCGAAGATCAGGGAATCGGGATGCAGCCCACGTGGGAGCGAGCCTTGCCCCTCGCGATCGTCCTGCTGGGTCGTTTTCCCCTTGGACTTGAGAGGCTGCTCCGGCCCCCGCATCCGAATCACGAGTATCGGCTCGGTCAGGGACTCGAGCGTCAGGGCCGGGCTCACCGTGTCCGACGGCGGTAGCGAGCCGCCGCACAGGACCAGCGAACCGTCCGCGAGGGGCTGATAGCGGAGCGGGGGCAAACACGACGCGAAGGGCAGGGTCGCGGATTCGATCGCGGCGAGATCGCCGAGCAACAAGCAGGCGGCGAGCGACTGGCCCGTCCGCTGCTGGTGCTCGCGGAGCAGATCGTCGACCGCTTCGGCGAGGAAGTTGCAGCCGACCAAGTCGCCACTCGGTTCACGTCGTAGTCCGTCGATCCAGCGGAAGGCTGCCGCCGGCACCGCAGCCACGACGGCGGGATCCGCAGTAGCAGGATTCGGGGCGGGAAGTGCGTCGGTGGAAAGTGCCGCCGAGGGAACAGCTGGGGTGGCCAGCGGTGCCGCAGCGGTGGCCGATACCGCGAGCCCCCGCGGGGACTGCTCGCCGAACCGCTGTGCCGCGGCGAGTTCATGGGGCGATGCGATCAGGGCGCCGACAAAACCGAGGGCCTCGATCCCCAGCAATGCGGCGGCGAGCGATTCGGGAGCGACATCGAACGACAGGCACTGCCAATCGAGTTCCCAATCGTCCAATACCCGGGTGATGCAAAACTGCGACGGGTTCCCACCGATCGGGTGACCGATCACACAAACGGCGTTTTGGGCAGGCGATTCGGCCATGAGTTTAGGAGCGCCGGCCGGTTAGCACGGTGAAACCGGCGAGCAGGGAAGCGACCAGCATTCCGGCCACTCCGAGCAATCCCTTGCGGAGCCAAGCCGACTTTTCGGCAGCCACGGCCTGATAAGGGTAGGGGTTGGCGATGTCCGCCCCATAACTTTCAATCTCTTCCCACTCACCGACCAAATCGGCGGCGGGGGATTCGACGTAAGCGGCTTCGATCATCTGCACGTGCGACTCGGTCGTGCCGGGAACGGTAATCGCCCAGTACCTCAGCAAGCAGAAGGCGGCGAGCGCCGCGGAGATCGCGGCAACGGCGACGAACGCGACGAACAAGAACCGCCGACCGGCGGCTGTCCCTGGGTTGGCTACGCCTCCGGCTGCGCTGGTGGGGAGGCCTCGTGTCCCGGACGGCTGGCTGCTCAGTTCGGCGTCGATCCGGCGAAGCTCCCCGAGCTTGGGAACCGTGATGGCCAGCTGGCAGTGCGGGCATTCCGCCTCCGCTCCCGCGCGACTGGCCGCCACCTCAATCAACTTGCCGCAATGGGGACAGGGGAGTGCAGGCATCAGGTATTGAGGATCCCGTTCGAGGGAACGCCGAACGGTTCGGTCGCCACGAACGGCGGACGAAACGAACGGCATGGAAGGCTATGGGAGAGCGACCGATCCGTCGGCGGGTGCCGGACGCGGGCATGTCGCCGCGGACGCCGAACCAACCGTCGACTACCGCTTTGTTTTAACCCGTGGGCGACGTTCCCGGAAAGGCACCGACGGAAGAGTGGGGACGCGGCGAGGGGCTGGCTCCGTCGTGGCTGGCCATGCGAGGAGCTACGGAAATCTCAGAATGAATCCTTGTAAGAACTGGACCTTGAGTCGAAAACGACTAGAATCGCCTATGAGAGGTCGCCAATCACCAAGGTCCCTACCACACGTCGTCCTTCCTGAACGACCACCATTGGGTTCCACATCGGACTGATTCGTCCGCATCGCGCCACCACTCGACGACACTTGATCACTCCGAGCAGCATTTCGAACCGACCGGGGAAGGGGTTCGTGGTGAGTTCGATTTTCGTCAGCCCGCCGCGGGCCAGGGCCGGCGGATGGTGCTGACAGCACGAATCGGATGCTGAGGCGAGCGGGGGTTGAGTTCGTTTGCAATCGAGCCGGATGAATGCAGGGAAGCTGCAAGCGGCATCGGCGACAGCGCGGGACCTGCTGCTGGCGATTAGGCTAGGGGGCGACGCGCGGGGGTGCGGATACTCGCCAAAGTTTACCGAGACGTTGGAATCGCCAAAACAGCAACCTTTTTCCAATTTGGTTGCGCACGATTGGTGGCTTCAGAAGCGTGGTAAGCTTGAACGGAATCTGCCGCTGGACACAACATAAATCGATTTGATTCAAGCACGGTTAAGGAGTGCAGGCCTTGTACGAAACGCTTTTGGATGACTTCGAAGACGACTCGCTGCGTTCGGCGGACGTGGAAGACGGTTTTCGTAAGCTGCCGGTAGATGATGATGACGACGACGTCGTCGCCGTAGCCGCCTCTCGGGCGGGTGATGGCGAAGTGCAGTTGGAGAGTTCCGACGAATTGTTGTCGGGGTTTGATGACAGCGAATCGTGGTCGGACGACCCGGTGCGAATGTATTTGACGCAGATGGGCGAGATCCCACTGTTGACCCGCCGTCAAGAAGTCGAATTGGCCAAGCGGATCGAAGAAACACGCCGCCGGTTCCGGACCAAGTTGTTGGAAAACCACTATGTCCTGATGGAAGCCTTCAAAACGCTCCGCAAAGTGCATCGCGGCCAACTGCCGTTCGATCGTACGGTTCAGGTTTCGGTTACCGACCACTTGGAGAAAGAACAGATCCTCGGTCGCTTGCCGCACAACCTGCGGACGTTGGCGGTATTGCTGCGTCGCAACCAGCACGACTGGCAGACGGCGCTGAGCAAGAGCGCTTCGCAACGGCGTCGCCGTCAGGCGTGGCAATCACTGGCCCGTCGTCGACGTCGCGCCGTGCGTCTGATCGAGGAACTCGGCCTGCGGACGCAGCGGATCGAGAACCGCATCGGCTTGCTCGAGAAGTTCCTCTGCCGATTGAACGAGATCGAAACGCAGGTCAAAGGGCTGGGCCGATCCAAGCAAGACGGGGAAACCCGGGCCCGGTTGCTCAAGGAGCGGCGGCAGATCATGACCGCGTGTCAGGAGACGCCGACCTCCCTCCGCAACCGCGTCAGCGTGCTGAACCGCGTTTACTCGGACTACCAACAGGCCAAGCGCGAACTGAGCGAAGGCAACTTGCGGTTGGTCGTGTCGATCGCGAAGAAGTATCGCAACCGCGGCCTCTCGTTCCTGGATCTGATCCAAGAGGGGAACGCGGGGTTGATGCGGGCCGTCGACAAGTTCGAGTACCGCCGCGGCTTCAAGTTCTGTACCTACGCGACGTGGTGGATTCGCCAAGCGATCACCCGAGCGGTGGCGGACCAAAGCCGGACGATCCGAATTCCCGTCCACATGGTCGAGACCATGAGCCGGGTGCGGAACGTGGCTCGGCAGTTGCTGCAGGAACTGGGACGCGAACCGACGATCGAAGAAACGGCCCGGCGAGCGGATACGACGGTCGAAGAGGCGCGTCGGGTGCTAACCATGAGCCGCTTCCCGATCTCGCTCGACCGCCCGGTCGGCAACAGCGAAGACAGCCAATTCGGCGACCTGTTGCCTGACGGGACGGCGGAAAGCCCACAGATCGGGGCCGCCCAGGAGATGCTCAAGAACCGTATCACCAACGTGCTCAAGAGCCTGTCCTACCGTGAGCGTGAGATCATCAAGCTGCGGTACGGACTGGGTGACGGTTACAGCTACACGCTGGAAGAGGTGGGTCACATTTTCAAGGTGACCCGGGAACGAATCCGGCAAATCGAGGCCAAGGCGGTTCGCAAGCTGCAGCAACCGAGCCGCAGCCAGGACCTCGTCGGCTTCCTTGATTGAGCGGCCGGCGTGAGCGATCACGCCGACCCCCGATCCGAATTACGGCGGCGGTGGCTTCCGATGGGGAAGTTACCGCCGCGGCGTTTTATCAACGCCGACTCGCTTTCTCTTCGGCCTGAGCCGCTCGCAGCGCGGCTGCTTCACGCGGCAACTTGAACTCGGGACCGGCCGGGAAGTATTGCACGTCATCGTACAAATAGTAGGGACTAGGCAGCGTTTGCCCGTTCATCGATACCTGACAACCGCCCACGCTGCCCAACAGACCGGCGACGCAAAGCAAGAGCAAGCAAGTGGTGCGAACGGTGGTTTGACGGTGGGTCATCGTTGTAGTCGCCTTTATGCTGACCAATGCGAAAAATCGGCTCTCGTGGTTCGGCCTGAGAACCATCCTCAACCGTTATCGGCGATTCATTCGGCAAACTTTGACACGATCGGAAGAAAACGTGACTCTTTTGGGTTCATCCCCCGGCTTTCCCCAACCTGAATCCGGGCGGATTTGATGCGGATTCTGTTTCTGGGTGACATCGTCGGCCGTCCCGGCTATTCGGCCATAACCAGCCTTTTGCCTCGGATTCGCCAAGAACGGGAATTGGATTTGGTGATCGCCAACGCGGAAAACGCCGCCGATGGCTCCGGCTTGACCACCCAGCAATTCCGGGGCTTGATCGCCGCCGGAATCGACGTGGTCACCATGGGGGACCACATCTATCGCAAGCTGGAGATCAAACCGACGCTGCAGTCCGACCCACGAATCGTCAAGCCCGCCAATTTCCCAGCCGCGGCACCCGGTATCCCCTGGACGACCGCGACCACCCGCGGCGGCGTTCAAGTCGCGGTGCTGTCGCTGCTCGGCCGCGTCTTCATGCGGCCTGTCGATTGCCCGTTCCAGGCGGCTGACCGCTGGCTCAATGAGCTGCCATCGGCGGTGAAGGTGCGGATCGTCGACATCCATGCCGAAGCGACGAGCGAAAAACAAACCATCGCCCGGTATCTGGACGGCCGGGTCTCCGCGGTCCTGGGCACCCACACCCACGTGCCGACGGCGGATGCCCAGATCTTGGCGGGGGGGACCGCCTACCAGACCGATGTGGGCATGACCGGCCCCTACGACGGCGTGATCGGACGGGACTTCGATCGCGTCCTGACGACCACGGTCACCTTCGAACCACTCCACTTTAACGTCGCCACGGGCGATGTCCGGATCTGCGGAGCGGTCGTCGACATCGACCCGAAAACGGGTCTGGCCACGTCGATCGAACGCTTCGAGCAGGCGGTGCATGAAGACTGAGGCGTTGCCGCGGGTCGACTACTTCGCGGCCCAATAATCGACCACGGTCGCTTTCTCCAGATGCGGCTTGAGGATTTCGACGAACGCGAGGTGAGCCGGATGGGGCAGGTACACCGCCCGATCGGCCTCACTCTTGAACGTCAGCAGAAAGCAATGCGTCAGCCCGCCATCCAAACCCTCGGGGCTGTTGTTGACCCCGTATTCGAAGTCGGAGATGACGTCGATCTGCGACGGCAGTTTGCGGAACGCGTCGACCAAGCGTTGCACATCGGCCGGGGTGCTGGTCGGTTTGAATTGGAACAAGACGACGTGGCGCAGCATCTTGGAGGCTTCCTGATCGGTTTGAGCTTGCCCGCGAACGACCTCGGGGCCGAAGCTGCCTAGGATGGCGATGCCGAGCAACGCGACGAACAACGAAGCCTGGAGCGGACGGCGGGCGATCGAATGCAACACGGAGGTCATGGGATTTACCGGGACGAGGGGGGAAGGGGGCGTTGGCGTTCAGCTCGATTCTAACCGTCGAACCTTTTCCGCACCAAGGATCGAAAACAACGACCGCTGCGTTTCGGGCCGCGACTCGATCAGCCCCTGGTAGGAACGCCGCAGCTTGGCCCACAGCTCGTCCGCGCGGGGCGAATTGGGGTCGGCCAAATCGATCAGCTCGGCGGTCGCCACCATGCGGATCAGCCGATCGATCGCCGAATCATCGGCAATTCGCTCCAAAATCGCGATCGCCTCGGGCTGTCGCTGCTGGCGAATCAGCAGACGCGCCGCTTGCAGCTCGGCCTTGATGGCGTAGGCGGCATTCGTATCGTTCTCTTCCGGGGGGAAGTGCTGGGCGACCGCCTGCCAGCCGACGACATCGTTGCGACTGACCGCGGCCAAAAACTGCTGCTGCACCGTCTCCTTCGCCGGCACGCGGTCCGGTCGCAGCAATCGCGGCACGGAGAGCGGGTGGTTGGGGAAAGCGGCCCAAAAGCCGCCGAGTCCGACGACGATCGGGAGCGTGAACGCAATCACCCGCCGGTTCCTCGCTTGCCGACGCCGCTGGCCCTCGACCAGCATCGCCTTCTGCAACCGCACGGTCGCTTCGGCGGTCCCGCCGCCCAGCGATTCGGTGACGAGCCCGGTCTGTTTGCCGATCCAGGCCGACAGCTCCGCGGCCGAGGCGAAGCGATCGTCCGGATTCTTGGCCATCAGTCGGTTGATGGTACCCAGCAACCAGTCATCCAGCTTGAGGTCGGGTCGGATCGACGGGAGCGGCTTGGGGGTTTCATTGAGGTGCTGCATCGCGACCGCGAGCGGTTCGGCAGCGTCGAAGGGAGGGCGTCCCGACAACAAGAAGTAGAGCGTGCAGCCGAGCGAATAGAGATCGGTTCGTGGATCGACCGGTTTGCCCTGCACCTGCTCGGGACTCATGTACCGCGGCGTCCCCATCGTCAGTCCGATTTGGGTCAGGTTGCCGCCCCCTTCGAATCTGGCCAGCCCGAAGTCCGCGACTTTGATCTCGCCATCCTTCGACTGCAGGATGTTTTCCGGTTTGATGTCGCGATGGGTGATGCCCATGCGATGCGCCGCGGCCAAGGCCAAGGTCACGGCACGGAGTACCGCGACCGCTTCGTCCGGCGTCAACGTCCGGTCTCGCTCGACCCGCTCCTTGAGGTTTTGGCCATCGACCAATTCCTGGGCGATGTAGTGGAGATCCCCTTCGTTGTTGACCTCATAAACCTGAACGATGTTGGGATGACTGAGCTTGGCGGCCGCCTGGGCTTCACGACGAAATCTCGCCACGTACTCTTGGTCGCCCGCCAATTGCCGTCGCAACACCTTGAGCGCGATCTGGCGATCGAGATCGTGGTCCACCGCCGCGTAAACATCGGCCATCCCGCCGCGACCGAGCGTGCGGAGCACCGTGTAGCCGCCCAAGACGGTACCGGTGAGGCTTGCCGAGTTCGATTCGCCGCCGAGATCGCTGGCCGACGTGGGGCTGGGACCGCTCATCAGGTTGCTGCCGTGTGGGGACCGCGCAGGGCGACGAGTCGATTCAGGGAGCCACTGCGGAACCCCTCCAGATCGACGGTCACGGCGCGAAAACCGAGCTCATGAAAGAGTTTACGCAGTTCGCCGAGCAGCGGCGCCTGAATCAACCGGGGAATCTCCTCCGCGGCGACCTCGATGCGGGCCAACTCGCCCGCGTGCAGCCGGACCCGTAGCGGCGAGAAACCCCGCTCGGCCAACCAGGCTTCGGCGGCTTCGATGCGCGCCAACCGCTCGGCCGTCACCTCGACACCGTAGGCGATGCGGCTAGCCAAACAGGGGGCCGCCGGCAGTTCGGCAACGGACAGGCCCCACAGCGCGGCGATCGCCCGGACGGCCGACTTGCCGATCCCCAAGTCGGCCAGCGGCGTTTGCACCCCCGCAGCCTCACCGGCTGCGATCCCCGGACGATAATCGCCCAGATCGTCGGCGTTGGTCCCCGAGGCGATCCGGACCTGGCCCAGGGCCGTGAACTCCGCCAGATCTGCCGTGGCCACGGCAAGGAGCGATCGGTACAGGGTCTGCTTGCAGAAAAAGCATCGCCGCGTGTCGTTGCGGGCATAATCGGAGCGGGCCAATTCCTCGGTCGCAACGGTCCGATGCCGAATGCCCAACTCCGCCGCGACGCGGCTGGCGACCTGCCGCTGCGCGAGCGGGACCGCCGGGCTGAGCGCCGTGACCGCGATCGAATGGGCGGCCGAGCCATGCCCTTGAGCCGCCAGCAGCCGCTCCGCCCGCAACGCGGCCGCCGCAACCAGGGCGCTGTCGACGCCGCCAGAAAACGCGATCACGCACGGCACCAGTTCGGCCATCCGCCCGACCAGACGATCGGCCAACAGCTCGATCGGCGCGACCGCATCGGGTTCCGCGGAGTTCAAAATCGGTGCCTAGCAGGGAAGGTTGGCGAAACGCCGGGGAGCCGAACCCGAGTTTCAGTCGGTCCACACCCGGACGAAGAAGCCGGCATCCAGCGACCGGCCGTTTCGATCTTTCAATTCTGACCGACCGATCGACGACTGCAATGGCCGCGCCCCCGGTTCGCGAGGGAAGTTTCGCCGCAGGTAGTCGCCGATCTCCCGCTCGTCGGGACGCTCGCCATGCCCGGTCAGCAGCAACAGACGCCGCGGTCCCCCCAGCAGGGCCAGGCATTCGTCCAGCAGCGGCCAGAGGTCGCGGCCGATCCGCCAGGTCTTGCCGTCTGGTCCGTGCCCATAGCTGGGGGGATCTAGCACGATCGCTTGGTAACGCCGCCCGCGACGGACTTCACGCGAGACGAATCGGGAAGCATCCTCGATCAGGTACCGGATCGGTGCGGCGCCCCAGCCGCTATCGGCGGCGGCTTGGCGAGCCGCTTGCACGCTCGGCCGGGCCGCATCGACATGCGTCACGGCGGCGCCAGCGGAGGCCATGGCGAGCGTGCTGCCGCCGGTGTGCGCGAACAGGTTCAAACAATTCGCCGCTGNNCCAGGTCCACTGGGCGGCTTGCTCCGGGAAACAACCGATGTGTCCGAAGGGGGTCGGGCGAAACGGCAGCCGAAACGGGCCCGCGTCCAACGCCAACCCCTCCGGCCACGGCCGCCGAAACTCCCACTCCCGACGCTCGGGTAGATAGCACGCATCCGCCTGGCCCCAGACCCGTTCGGATAACGCCGGTTTGGCAAATTCCGCTGCCGGACTGGGGCGATCGACCGTGTAGCCGCCGAGCGACTCCAACTTCCTGCCGTGCCCGAAATCGATCAGCTGGTAAGCGGACAAGGTTTAGCGCTGGAGGGTCGATGGCTGGGGATTCGTCGCCCGCATTGGGGCGTTGGAATCCTCGATTAAACCGGATGTCATCCCACCCGGTAAGCCGCCGTTCGGGGGAGCGGCCGTAGGCTGGCTGCCGGGCGGTAGCCCCGCCACGGTCGCGGCCGGCGTGAAGCCGTCGATCTCGGATTCCGCCGGCGGCCGCGGCCGCCCGGTCATCGGCCATCCTTTGTCGTAGCGGACCTCCGCGGAATAATTCACCGGCGGGCGTGAATTGACATCCTGCATGTTGCGGACGTAACCCGCGCCATCTTGGGCATCCTTGCGGGCGGTCGCCGAGAGGTCTCGAATGGTGCCGCCTTGGAAGGGGCCAACGCCCATGACCCATGTATTACGTGAGGTAGCGATCGACTTCGAAATCCCAGACTGCCATATCGGCTCGCGGGTCACGCGGTCGTATGCGAAGGCGGCCACCTTGGCGGCCCCCTCTCGGGCGTCCCGGCGGGCGATCGCCAATTCGGGAATCGCGGTGCCTGGCATGGGAAATGGAGAGCCGCTGAACTGCGAGGCGACGCCCAGCACATTATTTTCAGGAATCCCGTAGGTCACGCGGTGGTCGTCGGCCCCCAACGTGCCGATGCGGCCCTCGACGATCACGTCGGCCGTATCGATCTTTTCCTGCAATTTGCAACCTGCCGCGATGATCTGCTGGCGGAGGGAGCTGATCACGTACTCCGCGTTCACGATGTTCGTCGTCTTCACGGTCTTGATGTAGGTGTCGTCGAAGTAGACGTTGTAGCCCGAGAGCGGGCGAAAATCGATCGCGGCGATGCTGTTATCGACCGCCTGACTGAGGACCAACTGCTCGGTCGCCTCCTGAAGTTTGGTCGTGCCGCAACCGAGCGGGAACGCCACCGCCAGCGAAATGCAGGCAGTTGCTAGCAACCTGGGCGCCGCTACGGAAAAATGCGGGATTTTGGGGGCGAAGGAAAACCACATGCTGGTTCTTAACCAATCTCGGCCGGAACCGCCAAGTCCAAACCGCCGCCCGCGGGCCGCGGGCCGCTCGGCACGCTGACCGCTACGCGGCTTCAGCCCCAGACGCTAAAACATCGGTTCGCCGCCGGGCGGTCAACTTGGCCCCGACGGATTCCCGCATCCGCTGCCATGGACGGCGAGCCCCGAGTTTTCCTCATCCGCTAGCCGACCCCATCGACGATGAAAATTAGCTGCAACCGGGAGAAATTGGCCGCCGCATTCCAACTGGCCGCCAGTGTCGCCCCGACACGATCCCCCAAGGAAATCCTGCAAAATGTTCGCATCACCGCGACGCAGGGTGTCGTCCGGCTGATGGCGACCGACACGGAGGTCGGCATTCGCCTTGAACTCTCCGAAGGGGTCGAGATCGAGGCCGAGGGGACCGCCTTGCTCCCTGTCGCTCGCACCAACGCGATCCTCCGGGAGAGCAGTGACGAAACCCTCCGCCTGATCACCGACGAATCGGCGGTGCAGATTCTCGGCAACCGCAGCAAATTTCGCATGCCCGGCGCCAATCCGGACGAGTTCCCGCCGATCGAGGGGTTCGACGAAGAGGTTTATCACGAAATCCCGGTGCAGCTGTTTCGCGACATGGTCAAGCGAACCGTGTTCGCCACCGACGCCGAAAGCAGCCGCTACGCGCTGGGTGGGGTGTTGTTGGAAATGGACGGCGATACCGTGATCGCGGTCGGCACCGATGGCCGTCGCTTGGCGCGGATGCAGGGGCAGGGCGTCGCGATCGGTGGCCACAAGACCCAAGGGATGTCGACGATCGTGCCGACCCGAGCGATTTCGCTGATGGAACGGGCGGTCAGCGACAATGACGGCGTGATCCAGCTCGCGGCTCGAGCCAACGACCTGCTGCTCCGCACCCCTCGCTGCGTGATCTATTCCCGCTTGGTGGAGGGGCGTTATCCGAATTGGCGTCAGGTGCTGCCGCGACGTGACCAGGCGATCCAAATCGACATGATCGTCGGCCCGCTGTTCGCGGCCCTCCGTCAAGCCGCGATCGTGACCGACCACGACAGCCGCGGGATCGACTTCACGTTCGCGGACGGGACATTGAAACTGGAGGCGAGCACCGCCACGATCGGCTCTAGCCAGGTGGAAATACCGATCGCTTACGACAGCGTTCCGATCACGATGAAGATGGATCACCGCTTCGTCGCCGACTTCTGCAAGGTGCTCGACCCCGAGACCAGTTTCCTGTTCGAGCTCGAGAACGAAAACTCACCCGCGTTGCTCTCCACGTCGGACGGCTATGCCTACGTGATCATGCCGATGGCGAAGGAGCGCTGAGCCGCCGTGGGTGTTCGACGGCCGCGCCAGATCGCTGCCGCGGCGGGGCTGCGTGGCATTGCGAAGCGGGTTGGAGTCGGCTTAAATGGTCCCCGGGCCGGTCCGCCGACTCACCCCGCCTTCCCGAGATCCCGCCCTACACGCTCCGCCCCGACCAACGGTCATCTCAGACTCGCGCATGAGTGAATCCACCCCGACGACGGCCAAAGCCGACACGAAGAAGGTCCTGATCGTCGATGACGATTATGAAATTGTCGACTCGTTGCGTTACGCGCTCGAGGAACAAGGCTATCAGGTCGTGATCGCCCGCGACGGTAACCAGGGCTTGGCCTTGGCCGAACGGGAAAATCCCGACCTGATGATCTTGGACATGATGATGCCCAAACGCAGCGGCTTTTTGGTGCTGGAAAAGCTGCGGCGAATGCGAGAAACGCCGCTGCCGGTGATCATGATCACCGGCAACGAGGGGAGCCGCCACAAGGCCTACGCCGAATTGTTGGGAGTGAGCGACTACATCCGCAAGCCGTTCGCGATGGACCGATTGCTACAAGCGGTCGCCAACCTGCTAACCCCCTGAATACGATGGACAGCGATCACCCGCCGCGGGCCGGTGGCTCCACCGGTCCTCCGCTCGGCCCAGCCGAGACGGCCGCGGTGATTGCCGAGGACCGCCGCGGCCAACGTCGACTGATCGTGGTGGCCGGCTGGACCGGTTTTCTGGCGGTGCTGATCGGCGCCTTCGGTGCTCACGGGCTCGAAGGCTGGCTCGAATCCCGCTTCGCCGCCCCCCCCGAAGAGATCGCCAAACGGCTCGATCAATTCGACGTCGGGGCGCGCTATCACCTGGCCCACGCGGTCGCCCTCTTGGCGTTGGCTGGCTGGTCCGGTGGTTTGCGGAGAGCGTTGCGTTACGCGGCGAGGTTGATGGTTGCGGGGATCGTCCTGTTCAGCGGAAGTCTGTATGTTTTGGTGCTGACCAACACGCCGGCCTGGGGCGCCGTCACCCCGATCGGCGGAGTGCTGTGGTTGGTGGCGTGGGGACTGGTCGCGATCTCGGCTCGGCGTGCCGACTGATCGTGCTCACAGCGGGTCCGCGTCCTTTCCTTTCAACGAGCTTTGATCGCAGGGGCACGTCCAGCCGATGACCACGACACCAACGGACGACCCGGCATCTGCGAGCGGGACCCAGGGATTTGTTCCACCCCAGCGTCCCGCGGGCTGGCATCGGCGGCACCTGCTCGACCTGGAAAGCCTGACGGCGGCAGAGATCACGGCCTTGTTGGATGCCGCGGAAACGCTCAAGCGGTTGACCAACCAGTGTCGCCACAAGATCCCGCTGCTGGGCGGCCGGACGCTCGCCAACCTGTTCTTTGAGAACAGCACCCGTACCCGCAACAGCTTCTCGCTGGCCGCCAAACGACTAGGCGCCGATACGGTCGAGTTCTCCAGCGCTGGCAGCAGCGTCTCCAAGGGCGAAACGTTCATCGACACGGCCAAGACGATCCAGGCCATGGGGGTCGATTGGGTCGTCACGCGTCACCCCTCGCCGGGAACACCTCACCAGTTATCCCGCGAACTGAATTGCTGTGTGCTCAATGCCGGCGACGGCGCGCACGAGCACCCGACGCAGGGGTTACTCGACATGCTAACGATCCGCGAACATCGCGGACGCCTCGAAGGCCTGACGGTCGCGCTGGTCGGTGATATCGCCCACAGCCGGACGGCACGAAGCAACATGTGGGGGTTGCGGAAATTGGGAGCCCATGTGATCGTCTGCGGCCCCGCGACGCTCGTCAGCCCACGCTGGGAAGAGCTCGGTTTCGAAGTCGCGCACGACCTGGACGACATCCTCGATCGCTGCGACGTCCTGAATCTGCTGCGGATCCAGTTCGAGCGTTTCGCTTCGCGGCCGTTCCCGAGCGTTCATGAGTACGCCAATCGCTACGCGATGAACGGCCGGCGGATGCGGCGCTGTCGCGATGACATCCTGATCATGGCCCCGGGGCCGATCAATCGCGGCGTCGAGATCACCCCCGAGGTCGCCGACGGCCCGCAGTCGGTGATTCTCGAACAGGTGACCAACGGGATCGCGGTGCGGATGGCGGCGCTGTGGCTGCTGGTCGGTGGTTCTGACGAGGCCGATCGAGGTTGAACCGATGAATGACTTGACTCCGATTCTGATCGACGGCGGACATTTGGTCTCTCCGGCTGACGGACTCGACCGCCCCGGACGCCTGCTGCTCCGTCGCGGCAGGATCGAAGCGATCGACCTGCCGGACGATGACCTGCCAGCGTATTACCACCGCATCGACGCCCGCGGTTGCTTGGTCACCCCCGGTCTGGTCGACCTGGGGGTCGAGTTCCGTGAACCCGGCTATGAGGAAGACGAAACGATCGACACCGGCGGTGCCGCCGCGGTGGCCGGCGGCTACACGACCGTGCTGTGCTTGGGCAACTGCGACCCTCCGATCGATGCACCGGCCGGAGTCGAATCGATCGGGCGGATCGCCGCGACCGCTGGCGGGCCACGCATCCGCGTCATCGCCTGCCTGAGCCAGGGCCGCAAGGGCGAACAGATGGCCGAATTGGGCTTGCTCGTCAAAGCCGGCGCGGTCGCGTTCAGCGATTCGCCTGGGGCGATCGGACACAACGCGCTGCTCAAGCGAGCGCTCGAGTATTGCCGGATGTTCGACATCCCCATCTTTGACCGCCCGGTCGATCCCGATTTGGTCGATCGTGGCGTGATGCACGAAGGCTGCGTCTCGCTGGTGCTCGGCCTGGCCGGATTACCGACCGAAGCTGAAGACCTCGCGGTCGCCCGTGACGTCCGCTTGGCCGAGGCGACCGGCGGACGGCTGCACGTCGGACCGATCAGCACCATGGGCAGCATCGATCTGCTCCGCTGGGTCAAGTCGCGCGGGATCCCGGTGACCGCCTCCGCCTGCCCGCACAATCTCTGGCAGAGCGACGAAATGCTCCGCGGCTTCGATCCGCGGTTCAAGGTCCATCCGCCACTCCGCAGTCCCCGGCACATCGAAATGCTCCGCCAAGCGGTCGCCGACGGCACCATCGACGCGATCCAGAGCGGACACATGCCGCGGGCTCGCGAAAAGAAAATGAACGACCTAGACCAAGCTCCCTTCGGCGCCGCAACGCTCGAAACGTCACTCGCGGTCGTCGCCACGCGAATGGTTCACACCGGCATCCTCTCCTGGTCCGGCCTGGTCCAGCGAATGTCGACGGGTCCGGCGCGGATCGCCGGACTCAAGGCCGGTACGCTGGCCGTGGGCGCGCCCGCCGACGTGACCGTGATCGATCCCGACGAAACCTGGACGGTCGATCCCCAGCGGTTTTATTCCATCTGCCACAGCAGCCCCCATGAAGGGGATGAAGTGCGAGGCAGGGTGATCTACACCATCGTCGATGGCGAAATCCGCTTCACGCGGCGACCTGCGCTCGAGCACTTGGCGACGACAGGCTGACGCTTCGTCGCCAGTGCGGCGACGCGAGTCGACCGATACTCTGGCCAGGATGGCGGCCAAAACCCCGGTGCCAGACCACATCGAGGCGGTTCACGCCCGCGCGGCCCGCACGACATCCGCCTTGGGCTCGGGAAAGGCCCGGATCGCCCCCACGGACGAATCTTCCAAGACCTCATCCACGTCCGAGGATGGATCTATCCCAGGCTCGCGAGCATCGATCGAACAGACCAGACGATCGATCGCCGGCTGCAACTCCGCGATCAAAAACGAGAAGGTCTCCAGCGACCGAATCTGACCATCCCCCGTGGCCTGCCCCTCGATATCCAAGCGTCCGACCACCCGCCCTTGGCAGATAACGGGCAACCGGACCGACCACTGCTCAGGGGCTTCACCCCGCGATCCCCGCGACCAGGATCCGTGATAGCCCTCGTGCAACCACGGCATGTTCAAATCCAACCGCATGCCCCGCAAGTCATTCTGCTCCGCGAACTGGACGAGCGGCTGCCAAATCAGATCCCATTGGCGACTTCCCTGCAAAGCCACACCCGAAACATGGCTGCGATGCTCGCCCCGCCGGAACCGCCGCCAGTTCCCCGCCGCGAACCGCCAGGAATGGGCGGCCAACAGCCTCGCCTCGGCATAGCCGAACACGCGAAACCCGACCAAGCCGCCCACGAGCAACACAATCGATAAAACGGCGGGGTAATCCCTCCGCATGGCGGTCGAGACCACCGCCCCAATCGCCGTAACCGACGCCAATCCGCCGAAAATCGGGATGATCCAGGTCGGTGACATCTGGCGCGACTTCAAGCCGGCCAAGACCAAATGATGAATGTGGCCCCGATCCCCTGAATAAATGCTTCGACCCGTCAACCAACGACGCGTGATCGCCACCAAAGAATCGAATAACGGCACGCCGACCAGCGCGATCGGGAGCAGCAGGTCCTGCTTGAACATCGCCTCGCTGACGGACAAGCAGGCTAACGCCCCCAATAGCAATCCGACCAACATGCTGCCGGCATCACCGAGAAAGATCGTTGCCGGGGGGCGATTGAAGCACAAAAAGGCAGCCAGAGCGGCCGACAGGATGGCGGCCAAAACCGCCACAGTCTCATTCCCGCTGATCCAAGCGACCGCAGCGATGCCCAGGGACGACACAACGCCGAAACCGCCAGCGACCCCATCCGCGCCGTCGATCAGGTTAACCGCGTTGATCGAAGCCAACAACCAGAACATCAGCAGCGGTCCCGACAAAGCCCCGATCGTCAATGGAAGCCCGAAAATTTCGATGCTCCCCGCCGGGCTCCAGAACGAGCCGATCAAAGCCGTGATCCCGATCTGAATCAAGAGTTTGGTCGTGCCGCTGAGCGGCACGAAATCGTCGATCACGCCAAACAGCGTGATCAAGAATGCGGCCACGGCCAACACGGTCAGACGATAACCCCAGGATAAGCCCGCCTTCGCATAGGCCGCCGTTTCGTCACCGAACCAATCGCCGATCAAGGAAATCGCCAGGGGCGAGCGAGATACGGCCTGAATCAGGACCAAAACGACAGCGAGCGACAGCAAAATCGCGATCCCGCCGCCGAGCGAAACGGCGCCCCGGTGCAACTTCCGGGTCGGATCGGGAAGATCGACCAACCCGACACGCATCGTCAGCCAGCGCATCGCCCAAACCGCGCCCAGCGCGATCAGAAAGGCGGCCACCCAAGCCAGCAACAAGGATTCAACAGCACCCGACACTCGTTTTATCGCCTAGCTAGTTAAAAGACGTCTCAGCGGATCGCCCTGGCGGATCATTCGATCCGCCGACCAGGGAGTCCACAGGAAACGACTCTGCCAACGGCCAATGCTACCAACGGACGACTCTAATAACAGCCAATTTTCGCAGCATCACCCAATCCCAGAGGCCATGACGGGCGACGAATCCGAAAACGATCCCGCCCTCAGCCCGAACCCGGAGGCCGCTAGGACCCCAATCTTGCGATCCTGATCCTGAACCAATCGTAATTGGAGCCCCCCATCAGAGTATCGGTTTAAATCAAGTTTCACAGTCGAAAACCGAGGCGTGCCCCCCCGAATCCGAACAACCCCACCTGCTGACGAGCGATCGCCACCGAGAGCCCGCCGACCGCGCCGGGGAGACCATCGGCGGCGCACGCGCCGCTGCAACGCGCGCCGATTGGCCTCGCGACCCCTCACCGCCCCATTCTACCAGCCCCGCCGAGCTCCAAATCGGTCCTGCCCAGACCGCGAATCTTGTCACCCCTTCAAAACCACCCCACCATCCCGGTCGCCCGACACGAGGAACCCCTCGCCGCCCCAGACCTCCCCCGCCACTCCGGCCACCCAAACCACCGAATAGACAGCGCAATCCGATCAATCGACAGAGACCGCCCAAGCATCGCAAGCCTAAGCAATTGCGGGGTTTACGTCACCGCACGCGTTTGCCTAGGGGATGTTCAAGATTATCATTCATTGCAATCTTGCGGCCCGATCCGAGGCTGGGAACGCCACCCAAGGGAACGAAGTCCGCGCCCAACACACCCCCCAAACGGGCCTCCCAGCCAGGGCCAGCCAGCGAGCCAGCCGCCACCCAGGGGCGTCACTGCAGCCCTCCACAATCTGACGCCCGCCAATCCGTAGTCGACCTCAAATCCATCATGTTCCTTCTCCTTGGCGGTTCGGGCTATGTCGGCAGCGTGTTCCGCAGATCGCTGGAAGCCCGGTCGATCCGCTATCGGGTGGTAGCCCGGACGGAAGTGGACTACACCCGTCGCGACCACTTGATCGCGCTCATCCGCGATTCCCGTGCCAGCTTCTTGATCAACGCGGCGGGCTACACCGGAAAACCGAACGTGGACGCGTGCGAACTGCACAAGGCCGATTGCCTGTCGGGCAACGCGGTGCTGCCCGGCATCATCCGCGAGGCCTGCGAGGCCTGTGATTTACCTTGGGGCCATGTCTCCTCGGGCTGCATCTACACCGGTTGCAAGCCGGATGGGTCCGGTTTCACGGAAACCGATCCTCCGAATTTTAGCTTCCGCACCGACAACTGCAGCTTCTACTCCGGCTGCAAGGCGCTCGGGGAGGAATGCTTGACAGGGAGCAGCCGAACCTACATTTGGCGTTTGCGAATCCCCTTCGACTCGATCGATTCCGGCCGCAACTACCTGAGCAAGCTGATGCGTTACGATCGGTTGCTCGACGCCACGAACTCCATTTCGCAGCTCGATGAGTTCGCGAACGCCTGCCTGGAATGCTGGGCGCGCCGCGTCCCCTTCGGAACCTACAACGTCACGAATACCGGAGCCATCACGGCCCGCGAAGTGGTCGAAGCGATCAAGATGCACCTCCGCGTCGATCGCCCGTTTCGGTTCTTTGAAAGCGAAGCGGAGTTCCTGCGGCTCGCCGCCAAAACCCCGCGTTCCAACTGCATCTTGGACAACCGCAAACTCTTAGCCACCGGCATCCCGATGTCGGATGTGCGAGATGCCGTCGCCTCCAGCCTCAAGGCTTGGAAACGCGAATCCTAGGACCGCCATTCTCCGCTCCACCGGGGCGGTATCGCACCGCTTCATGATCCCACACTGACCATGCCACCCATTTCGCTCATCACCGGAATCACCGGCCAAGACGGCTCGTATCTGACCGAACTGCTGATCCGCAAAGGGCACGTCGTGCATGGCCTGGTGCGGCGGAGCAGTTCGACGCAACGGGCGCGTCTCGACCCACTGTTCTTCGGCCGGGATGTTTACGGGACACAGCTGTTCTTGCACTACGCCGACCTGGATGACATCACCACCATCCGGCGGATTCTTGTCAAGACACAGCCGGATGAGCTCTATCATTTAGCCGGCCAATCCCACGTCGGGGCCAGTTTTGAAATCCCCGAGTCGACCTGCCAGTTCACGGCGATGGGGACGCTACGATTGCTGGAAGTCATTCGAGACCTCGAGAAGAAGCCTCGCTTCTTGAACATCAGCAGCAGCGAAATCTTCGGTGCCCCCGAAGCGAGTCCCCAGGACGAGCAGACGCCGATGCGACCGGTTTCACCCTATGGGGTCGCCAAAACGTTCGCGACCCACATGACCCGGATCTATCGCGAGTCGTTCGGCATCTTCGCCTGCAACGCCATCTGCTACAACCACGAGTCGCCACGGCGTGGCGAGTCGTTCGTGACGCGTAAGATCACCCGCGCGGCCGTCGCGATCTCGCTGGGTTTGCAGTACGAATTGCTGATGGGGCCGCTGGAGAGTCGGCGGGATTGGGGGTACGCGCCGGAGTACGTCGAGGCGATGTGGTCCATGGTCCAGCAGTCGCAGCCAGAAGACTTCGTCATCGCCACGGGCCGCACGGTATCGCTGAAGTACTTCGTCGAACGCGCCTTCCAGTCTTTTGGCCTGGATTGGAACCAGCACGTGGTCAGCGACAATTCGCTGCTTCGGCCCTCTGACATTCGATACGGCGCTGGCAGCCCGGCACGGGCGCTCTACAAGCTGGGCTGGCGCTCCACGCTCGACGTCGATGGTGTGGTCGATGCCCTGTGTGCAACGGCGCGTGACGCGCTGCAAAAAACCCAGTCCTCCGGAGCCACTTCCCAGTGAACACCACCCCCAAGAAAGCCCTCATCACCGGCGTGACCGGTCAGGATGGCTCCTACCTCGCCGAATTCCTGCTCGACAAGGGCTACGAAGTCCACGGCATCAAGCGCCGTGCGTCGCTGTTCAATACCCAGCGTGTCGACCACATCTACGAAGATCCGCATGTCGACCATCAGCGCTTCGTGCTGCACTACGGCGACCTGACCGACAGCTCCAACCTCACGCGGATCCTGCAGCAGGTGCAGCCCGACGAGGTCTACAACCTCGGGGCGCAGAGCCACGTGGCGGTGAGCTTCGAGGCGCCGGAGTACACGGCCGATGTCGATGCCATGGGCACGCTGCGCCTGCTGGAGGCGATCCGCCTGCTGGGCCTGCAGAAAAAGACGCGCTTCTACCAGGCCAGCACCTCGGAGCTCTACGGCCTGGTGCAGGAGATCCCGCAGAAGGAGACCACGCCCTTCTACCCGCGC
>DITY01000312.1 GCA_002422955.1 Planctomycetaceae bacterium UBA6172 | reverse complement strand
CGGCTGCGGCTCCTTGACCTTGATGATCAGATCCGATTCCGCAAAGACGTCCGCGGCGGTGCCCATGTCGGCACCGGCTTCCAAGTAGCTGTGGTCGGCGATCCCCGACCCCAGTCCCGCACCGGCCTGAATCATCACCTGATGCCCCGCGGCCACCAAGATTTCGACCCCGACGGGCAGCATCGCAACGCGGTACTCGTCCGCTTTGACTTCAGCGGGTACTCCGATCCTCATGTCCATTTTCTCCGTGGGTTGACCGGGGGATGCCCGGTAGGGAAACCGCAACGGAGAGTGTAACCGAAAGCCGAATTACCAACCCAACACGTAGGCGAAGACCAGCGGCGCGCAGATCGTGGCGTCGCTCTGGACCATGAACTTGGGGGCTTCGGGCAGCAGCTTGTGCCAGGTGATTTTCTCGTTCGGCACCGCGCCGCTGTAACCGCCGTAGCTGGTCACCGCATCGCTGATCTGGCAGAAATAGGACCACAGCGGGATCTGGAGGCCGAGGTCCTGAACCAACAATGGCACGACACAGATCGGGAAGTCGCCCGCGATCCCGCCGCCGATTTGAAAGAACCCGATCGGCGCATCGGCCGCGGCCGTCTGGTACCACTTCAGCAGTTCTTGCATCTGGGCGATGCCGTTGGCGACGACCCGGTCGCTTTGGAGCGTGCCGTCGTAGACCCGGGCGGCAAAGATGTTGCCCATCGTCGAATCTTCGAAGCCGGGAACGATCACCGGGATGCCGGCATCTTTGGCCGCCGCCAACCAACTCTGTTCACGGGGGACTTGGTAATGCTGTTTGAGATCTTCATCGTCCAGCAGCGCGAAGGCGTAATGGGCCGGTGAATGCGATTCGCCCCGTTCATCCGCCGCACGCCAGAGCTTGATCATGCGGTGTTCGAGGTGCCGNNATGCAGGTATCGGTGACGCGGTTGAAGCCGGCGTCGCGGAGCGTGACTTCGTCTTCGACCGACAGCGCCCGCCAGTCCTGGATCACGCGGTAATCGTCGTGGGCCACCAGATTGAAGATGTCTTCTTCGAGGTTGGCGGCCGTGCAGGTGATCGCATGCACCTTGCCCTGGCGGATCATTTCGGCAAGCGACACGCCGATCTCGGCCGTGCTCATCGCGCCGGCCAGCGTGACCATCATCTTGCCGCCGTGTTCGGGCGAGACGAATTGGACGTAGGCCTCGGCGGCGGCGGTCAATTCGCGGGCGTTGAAGTGCCGGTAATGGTGCCGCATGAACGACCGTACCGGAGAGGCGGCGGACGCGGGGCGGGACGGATTCTGCTTCGAGCCGGTGACATCTTGCAGCGACAACGTTTTCTTCGCCGGAGCACCTGTCTGGGCCGGGCTCGACGCCCCCGCGGGAACGGCCGTATCGGCCTCCGCGGCGTTCTTCGCGGGAGGAGTATTTTTACCCTGATTCACGTTCCAACACCTTCGCGACAAGTTAAGTAAATGTTATGACATCAAAGACTTTAGCCTAATTGCCAGGACGATCCCAGGGCAGCATTCCGCGAGGAGCCAGGTCGATGAGTTTCCCCATTCGAGTCGGACTCGGTTTCGATACCCATCGCCTCGGCAACGGGGGGCCGCTCCGCCTGGGCGGGATCGATGTGCCGGCCGAGGTGCATGCGATCGGACACAGCGACGCGGATGTGCTGCTGCACGCGATCACCGATGCGTTGCTGGGTTCGATCGCCGAACCGGACATCGGGCGGCTCTTTCCCGATACCGATGATCGCAACCGCAAGCGGGATAGCGCCGACTTTTTGGCCGAGGCCGTCCGTCGGGTCCGGCATCATGGGATGGAGGTCGGCAACCTCGACTGCGTGATTTTGGCGCAGCAGCCAAAGTTGGCTCCCCACACCGAAGCGATTCGCGCGCGGATTGCCGAAATCGTCGACATCCCGGTGGCCGCGGTCGGAGTGAAGTCGAAGACCGGCGAAGGGATTGGGCCGATCGGGCATGCCGAGGCGATCGCCGCCCGCGTGGTCGTGCTGATCCACGCGATCGAACCGCCGCGCGAGGCCTAGCGGGCGCGACGGGCCTGACACGCGAGCGTTTGATCCGCGACTTGCGGAAGCTCCCCCGCCTCTGTCCGCGGCCAACTCCATGGTGAGCGGTCGCCTTTCGTATCGATATTTCGGGTCGGAAACTCGACTTGTTGTCATTCGACTCCCCTTGGTAAGACCGGCTTTGTTGTCCGTCATGTTTTCGCCACGGGAGTCCTCGTATGCTGCGAAGGCCGGAAATTTCCTGCTTCGCCATCCTGATCGTTGTCGGCCTGGTGTCGATGACGCCGGCCCGCGCTCAGATGGGCGGGGGCGGAGGCGGCGCCGGAATGCCTGACATGGGCGCGTTCAAGGATAAAGCTCCGTTTCGCGACGTCGTGCAGCAGAAGGGTGGCATCAAGCCCAAGCCCAAAGAAACGGACATCGTCGTCCAGGACGTGACGATCTCGGGCAACTTCGCGACCTCCAGCGACGCGGTGTTTCAGAAACTGCAGACCCGCAAGGACCGGTTCTACGAGTTCGAGACGGTGTTGGCCGATATCCGTCGGCTGCACGAGATGTTCGAGTTCGCGACTTATGAACTGCGCGAGGTCCCGGGTGGGATCGCCGTGCATTTCAAGGTTCGCGAACGGCCGACCATTTCCAAAGTCGTCTACCACGGCAATCGCGCGATCAATGACCGCGATCTGAAGGGGCGTGCCGGCGTCAATGCGGGAGACCCGCTGAACGAGTTTTCCTTGGAGTCGGCCCGCCGTCGGTTGCTGGATTACTACCGCGAAGAAGGGTTCAACCAGGCGACGGTGGCGACCGTCCGTGGCATGAATGACGATCCCGGGATGGTGGTGTTTCGCATCAACGAAGGGCCCAAGGAACGGATCGAGGCGATCCGCATCGAGGGGAACTCGATCGTCACGGAAGCCCGCTTGAAAAAAGTGATCAAAAGTCGCGACCCGATTCTGGGCGTGCTCCGGCACCTCAACAACAAGGCGGACATGGGTCAGATCGATACGGACGTACAGATCCTCCAAGCCTATTACCACAACTTGGGTTTTCTCACCGCCTCGGTCGGGCGTCGACTCGAATATGACGAATCGGGGAAATGGCTGAGCGTGACCTACATCGTCGAGGAAGGGGTTCGCTACACCGTCAACGACGTCAAGATCGTGGGCAATCAGTTCATCGAAACCGAATCGCTGCGGGACCGCCTGGCGCTCAAACCGGGGGATCACTTCAGCGGCACGATGATGCGCAAGGACATCGCGGAGATCGTCTACGGTTATGGCTCGTTCGGCTTCATCTACGCCGAGGTCAAGCCCCAGACGGTGATGCGGGACGAGAACGACCTCGTCGACTTGGTCTACAGCATCCAGGAAGGGGACCGTTGGAAGATTCGCAATATCAATATCAATATTGACGGCGAACCCCATTTGATGAAAGACACCACGTTGTTGAACCAGATCGACCTGGTCGAGGGCGAGTTCATCGATCGCAGGACACTGGAGTTGAATCGTGCCCGGATCGAACGGTTGCAACTGCTGGAGGCCAATCCCGCGATTGCCGAGCCGCCCGACATCCGTGTGATTCCCGTCACCGAACAGGATAGCGATTTTTAAGCCAGTTTATCGACCATCGCTCGCTCGACCGGCCCGTCACGCCGCTCGAGCCCGCCGACCCAACGCCAGTCACGGTACGGATACCGAACTCATGACCTTCCCGAATCACACGAACGGCCTCCAACATCAGCTCGCCGCCTTGGCGCTGCTGTTGCTTGCCGTCGGGTGCAACCAGCTGGCTCCCGGCATCGCCCCGATCGCGAACGATGAGCCGGTGGTGAGCGATTTTGCTGAAGCGAATGCCCCGGAGACGGAACAAGCGACGGTCGAGGACGTGATCGCGGCGGAGATCGCTCAAGCTCAACCGGCTCTCTCGCAGCAGGCCTTCTACTCCGCGGATGCCGCGAGCATTCGACTCGATGACGAAGGCTTGATCTACGTCCCTGCCGATCCCAAGGGCGAGCGGCACGTCGCGCGTCAATTTCCGCAATCACCGCCGGCCGGCCAGGGCGGTGCGTATCAGCCACCGCCCGCCTACCAGCCCCCGTCGATCCCAGCGGTCCCCCAGTCGACCCCGCCAAATACGAACTACTTGCCGCCGCCCGCCGGGACGCTCCCGTCGCCGCAAGGCTACGCGGCCCCGCCTGCCGGGATGTCGACGCCGTTGCCGATGGCCCCGTCGGACCCCAACAGCCTGCCGCCACCCTCCGCCGCGACACCCTATGCCGGCCCGAACTATGGCAGCCCGAGTTACCCCAACCCGCTGCCCTCCGAGCAATTGAATCCGCCGGCCGGCACGCCGCTGAATCCCTACTTCGGCGCCCCCGCCGCGCCGCCGGTTTACACCCCGAACACCCAGTACGCCGACTTGGAACTGACCGGCGTCCCGGCGCGGACAGGGCGGATCATGGTCGGCGGCTCGGTGAACAGCGACGCCGGCGTGATGGGCCAGATCACGCTCGATGAACGGAACTTCGATATCACCCGCTGGCCGACCAGTTTCCAAGATTTGGCGAGCGGCACCGCGTTTCGCGGCGCGGGCCAGTCGTTCCGGATCGAAGCGGTTCCCGGCTCCGAATTTCAACGCTACATGGTGAACTTCTCGGAACCCAACCTGTTCGGGTTCATGCCGATCAGCCTTGGGCTGTCGGGCTTTCTGTACGACCGCCGCTACCAGGACTGGAATGAGCAGCGGGTCGGCGGCCGCATCGCCTTGGGTTATCGCGTCAATCCCGAATTGTCGCTGACGGCGGGGATCACCGGCCAAAACGTCAAGGTCACCGATCCGCGGGTCAACACCGTCGACGACTTGAATGACGTGCTCGGCGACAACGAACTGTTCACCCCCGAGTTCAAGCTGACGCACGACAATCGCGACAGCCCCTTCCAGCCGACCGAAGGCCACTTCTTCGAATTCAGCTACGAGCCGAATTTCGGCGATTACGATTTCGGCCGGTTCGACATCGAAAACCGTAACTACCTGCTGGTGGCTCAGCGCGCCGACGGGTCCGGCAAGCAAACCCTGTCGCTCGCCACCCGCCTGGGTTTCAGCGGTGAAGAGACGCCGATCTTCGAAAATTACTTTGCCGGCGGTTATTCGACGATGCGCGGTTTCGATTTCCGCGGGGCCAACCCGGTCGAGGATGGGGTGCAGGTCGGGGGCCGTTTCCAGTGGCTCAACACCTTGGAATACATGTTCCCGATCACCGCCGACGACGCCTTCCGCGGGGTCGCCTTCGTCGACTTCGGTACGGTCGAGCGCGATATCGAACTCAATGAAGAGAACTTCCGCGTCGCCCCGGGCCTCGGGCTGCGGGTCGCTATCCCCATGCTCGGCCCCGCGCCGCTGGCGTTTGACTTCGCCTATCCGGTCACGCAAGCCGACACCGACGAACGGCGGATCTTCAGCTTCTACATGAGCGCTTTGCGCTGATCCGAGCTGGCCGCGATCCGATCTGCCTGCGATCCGAGCAGCGGCCGCCGCAATGCTGGCCGCATCTGTCAGCGGTTAGCGCTCGCGGAAGACGATCCTACCCTTGGTCAAATCGTAGGGCGATAATTCGACGCGAACTTTGTCTCCGGGAACGATCCGGATGAAGTGCTTGCGCATCCGACCGGCGACGTGGGCCATCACTTCCGTTCCGGTCTCTAATTGGACGCGAAAACGGGTGTTGGCGAGTGCCTGAGTGACGGTGCCTTCGACTTCAAAAGCTTCTTCCTTCTTGGCCAAGCGCAATAACCTCGGTGTGAGTGTGGGTGGGATGTGGGATGGACGGTTCCGCTACCCGCGGATTTGCCCCAAGTTATAGCAGGGACAGGCCATCTCGGCTAACGGAACAGCCACGGTTCCCGATCGAGGCTGGTATCCTGGTCCATCCGAGCTACGATCGCAAGCGTTTTACCCCGATTCTTAACCGTTTCTGGAGCTTACCCATGCCCGCCACGACGCCCGCCGCTGATCCGCAGGCCTTCCTCGATGATGGCTATGTGATGGTCCGAGGGCTGTTCAACCCAGACGAAATCGGCGGGCTGCTGCAATTTGCCAAGATCGACCAAGAACTGGCCCGCGAATCGTATGTCCGCCGCGATAGCCAAGGGGGCGACACGCGACTGGCCCTTCGCAACGACCTGCGGGACGGCGACCCCTACGCGGCGATCGCCCGCAGCCGCCGCGTCGTCGAGCCGATGGCCAGGTTTTTGGGGGACGAGGTTTACCATTACCACCACAAAATGATGCTCAAGGAACCGCGGATTGGCGGCGCTTGGGAATGGCATCAGGATTATGGCTACTGGTACGACAACGGCTGCATCTTTCCGGACATGGGGAGCTGCTTGATCGCGGTCGATCGTGCCACTCGTGAAAACGGCTGCCTGCAAGTGCTCCGCGGGTCCCAGCGGCTGGGCCGGATCAACCACACCAAGACGGGACAGCAGGCCGGTGCCGATCCGCAGCGGGTGGAAGCCGCGATCGCGAGGTTCGAACTGGTGTACTGCGAAATGGACCCTGGCGACGCGTTGTTTTTCCACGGCAACCTACTGCATCGGTCGGATCAGAACACCAGCGATTACCCCCGCTGGTCGCTGATCTGTTGCTACAACACCAAGCACAACGACCCGATCATTCGGGACGGTCGCCATCCGAATTATTCACCGCTGGAGTTGCTGGATGACGAGACGCTGCATCGCACCCTGATCGGTCTGAAGGAGAGAGTTTGAGCATGAGACGCATCTGCTTGCTGGGCGCGGGTCTGATCGCCGATTTCTACGCCGCGGCGCTGCTGGGCCATCGTCGTCGCGACCAAGTGACTCACGTCTATTCCCGCACCCCCGAGCGGGCCAAGGCGTTGGCCGACAAATGGAAGATCCCGACTTGGTCGACTGACATGGCGGCGGCGATCAACGATCCGAACACCGATGTCGTCGTGGTCGCCCTGCCGAACGACTTGCACGAAGCCGCCGTGCTGGCGGCCGCGGCTGCCGGCAAACCGATCCTTTGCACCAAACCGCTGGGCCGCAACGCCGCCGAAGCGCAGCGGATGCTCGCGGCCGTCGAGCAGGCCGGTGTATTCCACGGCTACCTCGAGGACTTGGTCTACACCCCCAAAACGCTCAAAGCGATCCAGGCGGTCCGGGACGGCGCCGTCGGTCGCGTGCTGTGGGTCCGCTCGCGCGAAACCCACCCCGGCCCGCACAGCGATTGGTTTTGGGATCGCGAACGATCCGGGGGCGGCGCCATCGTCGACATGGGCTGTCACTGTATCGAGATCACTCGCGCCTTCGTCGGCAAGCGGGTCCGGCCGGTCGAAGTGCTCTGCTGGGCCGATACGCACGTCCATCCGATCGATGCCGAGGACCACGCCGTCGGCATGATCCGCTACCAAAACGGCGCGATCGGCCAATTCGAAGTCAGCTGGACCTTCCGCGGCGGGATGGACCTCCGCGATGAAGTCGCCGGCTCCGAAGGGACGATTTGGTTGAACCACTGGATGCGGACCGGCTTCGAACTCTATTCCGCCCACGGCGGCAGCGGATACGTCGCCGAAAAGGCCGAAGGGAACTCCGGCTGGCTGTTCCCCGTCGGCGACGAAGCGGCGGCGTTGGGCTACATCGAGATGTTCACCGATGTCCTCGACGCCTTGGACGAGGGCCGCCAACCGACGGAGACGTTCTATGACGGCTACGTCGTCAACGCGATCATCGATGCCGCCTACGAGTCGGTCAGCAGCAAACGCTGGGAGCCGATCCGACTCGACGATTGGCGAGGCGATCTCGATTCCCCGCCGCTGTCGGAATCGCGCGATTTCGACGACGAGCATCAGCTGATCAAACGCGAGCATCTGCCCGATGGCCGGGTTCGGGTGATCCTCCGCAATCGCGAGACCGGGAAGATCTCGCAGCGCGAGCTGACCTAGCCGCTCACCCGATCGACACCCTGAGCGACCCCGCTCCCGATCGGGCAGTTCGCGATCGGGCAGTTCGCGATCGGTCCGCTGATTGGTTGCTGGCGTTAACTCGTCGGTTGCTCGGTTCACTTCACCAAGCGGTGGGTGTGGTAGCTGTCTGGGGGTAACGAGTTTTCGGCGAGTTCCAGCAGGTGGCGGTGATGGGTGAACAGGATCACCTGGGTGCGATTGGCCATGTCGGACAGGATCTCCAACGCGGCCGTGGCGCGGTCGTCATCGAATTGAACCAGGCAATCGTCGACGATCAGCGGCACGGGCTCGCATTCGTCCAAGTGGACCTCCAGGCTCGCCAGTCGCAGCGACAGGTAGAGCGCGTCGGCCGTCCCGTCGCTCATCCGATTGGCCGCGACCGTGCCACCGCGACCAGGACGTACTCCCATCAGCCGCGGTTGATCCTTTTCATCGAAATCGACCCGCAGCGCTTCGTATTCGCCGCCGGTCATGCGGCTGAAAAATCGCGACGCCTTGCCCAGAATCGGACCTTCGTTTTGCTGGCGATAATGTTCGATCGCCAGCTTCAACGATTCCTGCGCGATCGTCAGCTCGGCATACTTTTCCGCTTGCCGCCGCATCCCGGACAGCCGGTTGTGCTGCTCCTGCTGGACGCGTGCCGCCTCCCCGCTGCCATCCATCCGGGCCGCTTCCGACTGCAATTTTCCGACCAGCTGCATTTGGTCCTGCCACTTCTGCTCCCAGCGATCGCGGGCCGCCGCGGCCGTCTCGATCTCGATCACCAACGTGTCCGCCGGTTGGGCAGAGGCGGCGTCGATAAAGTCTTGGAGCGGTTCCGCCCCGGCCAACGCCCGCAAGCTCTGGTCGATCCCGCGTAATTCCTTCTCCGCCTCGCGGCGGCGGGCCGATGCCTGTTCGATCGCTGGGAGGTCGTCGATCGATTCGCAACCCGCTTCGACGCAAATCCTTTCCAGGTTCGCCCGCAGCGATTCGTCTTCGTTTTCGGCTTGACGGATCTTGGCGTTCAGGGCTTCCAGCTCTCGGCCGAACCGATCGCGTTGGGTCTGACGGTCGTTCTGCTCGTCGGCGAGTCGTGACAGTTCGCGGACGCAGTCGCCACCTTCGCGGGCACTTGCCATGGCCGGTTGCTCGCCGTCGATCAGCTCCAGCCGCTTGGCGATCTGGGTAACGCGGGCCCAGTACTCGTCACGTCGAGCCGACGCGCGAGCGATCTGCTCCCGCGTCTGGTCGCGCTGGCGTCGCAGGCTTCGCACCTCGTCCACTTGTCGGATCAGGCCATGCACCGTTTCGGGCCGCGCCGATTCATGACCCGCCAAGCTGGCGGTCACGTCGGCCCACCGCGCTTGCCAGCGTTCCCATTCGGCCTGACGCGACTGGAACTCTGACCTGGCCCGCTCCCATTCCGAGAAAGCCTGGTCGTGAGCGGTGCGAAGTTGCTCTCGCTGCTGCTGATCGCGTTGCAACGCGTCGCGACGAACGGTGGCGATCGCATGCAGTTCGACAAGGGTGCTGGGGGGCGGCTCGGTCGTGACGTGGTGCTCGGCCATCGGGTCATCCGTCGGCTCAGCCTCCGTGGCCGGTGCGGCGACGCAGCGGATCGCCGCCAGCAGTTGTTCTTGGCCTCGCTCGACGCGGCGCCGAGCCGCGTCGGCGGCATCCCGCTTCGCATCCCATTGCTCGATCAGCTCGCGAATCGCGGCGTGATCGGCCAGCCATTGCCGCATCGTCGCGGGATCGCCCGCGGTCACGCCGGCTTGGTCCCAGAGCGCCGCCCAGCGCTGGCGAACCTGTTCGCGTTGCCCGCCCGCCTCCTCCTGCTTGCGGATCGCCGCTTCGACCCGTTCGCCTGCCCGCTTCAGTTCTTCGGCTAAGCGGGCGCGGCGGACCACGCGGTCGTGTGCGGCCAACATCGTGTCGCTGATCTGGTCGACTCCGCGGAGCTGTTTGGCGAGCGTTTCGATCCTTTCGACCGGAATGATTTGGCCGAGAGTCGCCAGGCCTTGGACATGCGCGAGCGTGGCGTCGCGTCGTTCGCGGGCCACATCCAATTGATCGCGGGTTGGCAGTTCGTCATCGCCTCCCTGCTCTCGGTAGTTCGTCTGGGCTTCCTCATGGCGCGACTCCTCGGCGATCCGCAGCGCCTCGGCCTGGCGCAGGACCGTGTCGGCCTGGTCGAGCTGCTTCGCCAGCTGCTCGATCTCCGCCAGCGGGGGCGGCAGCAAGCGCCGGACCTGCTCGACATCGCCGCGAAAGCC
>DITY01000108.1:4246-18646 GCA_002422955.1 Planctomycetaceae bacterium UBA6172 | reverse complement strand
CGGGCAAACTCAGGTCTTCGGGCATGCGGGTATCGGGAACGCCCCCGACGAATCTCGCCCCGCGGTTGGTTGCCCGGCGCGGTCGGGGCTAGGATGATGCTGCGTCAACAGCAAGCGGGCCGGATCGCACACAACCGAGCAGGCGATGACAAGCGGACCAGTTCCAAATCCTTGGCGAAGCCATCCCGACCCGCGGCGATCGCGTCGGAGGTCGCATGGGATGAGGTTCGCGTCGCGGCTCGGCCTGACTGTCATCAACTGCGTGCTGGTCCTGGTCAGCGGCAGCGCCCGAGCGGCCGAATCGTCACCGCCCAACGTGGTGCTGATCCTGGCAGATGACCTCGGCTGGACCGACCTGGCCTGCTACGGGTCCGACCTGCATGAGACCCCACGGCTCGACGAGTTCGCCCAAGGGGGTTTACGGTTCACTCAGGCCTACGCGATGTCAGTGTGTACTCCGTCGCGGGCGATGCTAATGACCGGCCGCCATGCGGCGAGGCTCGGGATCACGACCTGGAGCGAAGGCGCGCTCAACCCGGAGACCGACCGGCCGCTGTTGCCGGCCGTTTCACGACCCAACCTGCCACGCTCGGAGATCACGCTCGCGGAGCGATTTCGCACCGCCGGTTATCTGACGGCGGCGATCGGGAAATGGCACCTGGGAGATGCCTCGCACTTTCCCGAGACGCAGGGATTCGACATCAACGTCGGCGGCAATCACTGGGGAGCGCCGATGACCTTTTGGTGGCCCTATCGTGGCAGCGGACGGTTTGGCCCCGAATACCGCTACGTCCCGGCGCTCGATCTGGGCGAACCGGGCGAGTACCTGACCGATCGCTTGACGGACGAAGCGATCCGCGTGATCGATCATGCCGAAACGGAGGAACGCCCCTTCTTTCTGTATCTCGTGCACTACGCCCCGCACACGCCGATCGAAGCCAAGCGAGCGGATGTCGATTACTTCGCGCTCCGGATGTCGCCCTTCCGTCGTCACCAACACCCGGTCTACGCCGCCATGATCCGGTCGCTCGACGAAAGCGTTGGCCGGGTGCTGGATCGCTTGCGGGAATCGGAAATGGGCAGGAACACGATCGTGATCTTCGCCAGCGACAATGGCGGGTACATCGGCAGCGACCCCAAGTCCGGCTGGGACTTGCCGGTCACCAGCAACGCCCCGCTCCGCTCGGGTAAAGGGTCGCTTTACGAAGGCGGCATCCGCGTCCCGCTGATCATCCGCTGGCCTGGCAAAACGCGATCGGGAAGCGTTTGCGACACCCCGGTTTCGTTGGCCGATCTGTTTCCGACACTGACCGACGGCATGGCCGACCCGACAGATCCGAATGACGATCCCTACGTGACGCTGGACGGGATCGATCTGAAACCGCTGATCGAAGATCCGACGATCACGCTCGACAGCGGGCCGCTGTACTTCCACTTCCCGCACTACTACCCGACCACGACTCCGGCCAGCGCGATTCGGGAGGGGGATTGGAAGTTGATCGAATATCTGGAGGATGGTCGCTCGGAACTCTACAACCTCGCCACCGACCCGGGCGAACGACAGGACCGCACCACGTCCGCGCCACAGCAATGGGCCGACCTGCGACAGAAGCTTGCCGCGTGGCGGGTGAAAGTCGGCGCGGCGATGCCCACGCCCAACCCACCGACTCCCTCGCCGCGGTCCGCCGCGGCGAGCCAACCTCGATAACCCCAGCCGCTCCCATGATCGAAATCGACCTGTCCGACAAAGTGGCCGTGGTGACTGGCGGGATCCAAGGCCTGGGCCGCGCGACAGCGGAAATGCTGATGCGGGCCGGGGCGCGGGTCGCCGTCAATTACTTCGATGATGCCGCGGGGCTGAGCCATTCGCGGGCCGCGGAAGTGGCGGAAATTTGGGGCGACGCCGCGTTGGTCTTACCCGCGGACGTACGCGATCGCGATCAGTTGGCCTCCTTCTTCGCGACGGTCAGCGAGCGTTTCGGCGGGATCGATTTTCTCGTCAACAACGCCGCCATCCTGCGCGATCGAACGGTTGCCAACCTGACCGACGAGCAGTGGGAGGCGGTGATCGAGACGAACCTGTCGTCGGTCTTTCGGGTCTCCCAGACCGCGCTGCCGTACCTTCGCGATGGCGGCCGCGTGATCAACATGGCGTCGATTTCCGGTGTCATCGGATTTTTCGGCCAAGCGAATTACGCCTCGGCGAAAGCGGGGGTGATCGGGTTCACCAAGGTGCTCAGCCGCGAATTGGCCGGCCGCAGGATCAACGTCAACGCCGTGGCCCCGGGCGTGGTGCTGACCGAAATGGGAGCGTCGATCCCCGAAGCGGCCCGCGTGCAAATGCTCCACCAAATCCCGCTGCGGCGGTTCGGCAACCCGGACGAAATCGCGTCGGTGATCCTCTACCTGTGCAGCGACTTGTCGTCCTACGTCACCGGTCAGACGCTGCATGTCAACGGCGGCTGGTGGGGTTGATTCGCGATGTGGCCGTTGGATTCCAAACTCAGTTCCGCCGAGGCAGCCGTTGCGCGTATCGAGAGTGGCATGACGGTCGCCTGTGGCGGCTTCGTCGGCGCGGGGCATCCCGAGGCCTTGACCGCAGCGCTCGAACAACGGTTTTTGAACCAACACCAGCCGCGCGACCTGACGCTGGTCTATGCGGCCGGCCAGGGGGATGGCAAACGGCGAGGCCTGAATCATCTCGCCCATCCGGGCCTCCTCCGCCGCGTCATCGGAGGCCACTGGGGGCTCTGTCCGCGGCTGGGGCAGATGGCGCTGGCGGGTGAAATCGAAGCCTACAACTTTCCCCAGGGCGTGATCTGCCACCTGTTCCGTGACATCGCTGCCGGACGCCCAGGCTGCGTCACGCACGTTGGGCTCGGCACCTTCATCGACCCGCTCAGCAGCGGCGGGCGTTTGAACTCGCGGACGACCGAGGAGCTGGTCGAACGGGTGACGTTGCGCGGCCAAACCTGGCTGCTGTACCACAGCTTCCCGATCCACGTCGGGTTGATTCGGGCGACGGCCGCCGATCCGCTCGGCAATCTGGTGATGGACGAGGAAGCGATCATCGGCGAGGTGCTGCCGATCGCGCAAGCCGTACACAATCATGGCGGGATCGTGATCGCCCAGGTTCGACGGGTGCTCGATTCGCCAGCGCCGCCCCAACAGGTTCGTGTCCCGGGCAGGCTGGTGACGCAGGTTGTGGTGGCGGAACTCCACGACCACTGGCAAACCTTTGGCGAACCCTTCGATCCGGCGTTTTGCGACCCGGGACCAAGCGACGAGGAGTCGCGAACGGCCGGGACAACGGCCGCGACAATCGCTGGGGTAGGCTACGGGTTGGCCGCCTCGCGACCGCTCGACGCGCGGATGATCATCGCCGCGCGGGCCTGCGACGAGCTGCGTCCCGGCGCGATCGCCAACTTGGGAATCGGCTTGCCCGAGGGGCTGGCGGAGGTCGCGGCGCGGCGCGGCCTGCTATCCGCGGTAACGCTGACCGTCGAGAGCGGACCGCTGGGTGGCTCGCCCGCTGGCGGATTGAGCTTCGGCGCGGCGCGGCACCCCCACGCGATCATCGACCAACCCTCGCAATTCGATTTCTATGACGGAGGCGGACTCGATTTTGCGGCCTTGGGCGCGGCGCAGATCGATCGGCACGGCAACATCAACGTCTCCCGCTTCGGCAGCCGCTTCGCCGGTGTCGGCGGCTTCGTCAACATCTCCCAGAACGCCCGCTCGTTGGTCTTTTGCGGGACGCTGACGACGGACGGCCTGGAAGTCGCCTATCAGGACGGTCGCCTGCGCATCGTGCACGAAGGCCGGATCCGAAAGTTTGTCCCCGAGGTCGAACAGATCTCCTTTAGCGGCCCACTGGCCCGCGCGGCCGGCCGCGACGTGCTGATCGTCACCGAACGCGCGGTCTTTCGACTCCAGCCCGCGGGGGTCGAATTGATCGAAGTCGCGCCCGGGATCGACCTGCGGCGAGATGTGATCGACCAGATGCAGTTCGAACCGATCGTTCGCGAAGTCAAGCCGATGCCTATCCGGATGGAGAACCACCCATGAATCGAGTCGTCATCGTCGCGGCCAAGCGGACACCGTTCGGAAAGTTTCGCGGCGCGTTAGCCAACCATTCCCCAGTCGACCTCGGCGTGATCGCGGGCGAAGCGGCATTGCAGGGGATTTCGAAGGAGTTCGTCGACCAGGTGATCATCGGCAACGTCTTCGGGGCGGGGCAGGGGATGAACATCGCGCGCCAGATCGGCGTCCAACTCGGCCTGCCGATCGAAACGCCGGCGACGACGATCAATCAGATGTGCGGATCGGGGATGCAAGCGGCGCTGCTGGGTGTCACCGCGATCCGCGCGGACGAGGCCGGCCTAGTGTTGGTCGGCGGCACCGAATCGATGTCGCAGACGAAGCTGCTGATCGACCGGCCTGGCAAGAACCAAGCCCCCGACACGGCAACCGCCGTCGACACGATGCTGCGAGACGGATTGATCGACAGCTTCAGCGACCGACACATGGGTCAGCAGGCCGAGGACTTGGCCGACGCGTTCGGCATCTCGCGACAGGAGCAGGACGCGTTCGCCGTCCGCAGCCAAACGCTTTACGAACTCGCCCGTAACCAAGGCCGGTTCGCGGACGAATTGACCGCCGTGGGTGATGTTCACGCCGATGAACATCCGCGCCCGGGTTGCACGAGCGAAAATTTGGGCGCGCTGCGGCCCGTGTTTCGCGAAGGCGGAAGCGTCACGGCCGGCAACGCCTCGGGGGTCAACGACGGCGCCGCCATGCTGCTCCTGGCCGACCGCGACCTGGCGATTCAGCAGGGGTGGCCGATTTTTGCCGAGTGGGTCGACGGCCTCGTCATCGGCTGCGACCCCCAGTGGATGGGACTCGGCCCGTCCCACGCGATTCGCGAACTGTTCACCCGCTGCGGCGCCAACTGGGCCGATTTCGACACGCTCGAGATCAACGAGGCCTTCGCGGCACAGGCTTTGGCTTGCCTCCGCGACTTGGATCTGACGCTCGACCCGTCAACCCACGAACCGCTCGCGCACGCGGCCGACGGTCGACCGATCCGTTTTAATTCCGCCGGTGGCGCCATCGCGATCGGCCATCCGTTGGCGGTCAGCGGCGCCCGCTTGCTTTGCCATCTGGCTTGGGACATTCACCGCGGCCGCGCCCGGTCCGCGATCGGATCACTCTGCATCGGCGGCGGGATGGGGATCGCGGCCTGGTTGCGTCAACCGGGATGATCGAAGGCCGCGTTCAAAAGGACCCGAACCAAGTCCCCAGGGTGATCACCAGGGCGGTCGCGAGCAGCGGGATCGCGATCGAAATCACGGCCACATCCTTGTAGGCCTGGCGATGGGTCACGCCGCAAATCAGCAGCAGCGTGATCAGCGCGCCATTGTGCGGCAGGCTATCCAGGCCGCCGCAGGACATCGCGGCGACCCGATGCAACAGCTCGGGACTAATCCCGGCTTCGAGGCCACGTTGGTAGTAGGTTTCGCCCAGAACGTTGAGCGCGATGCTGAGCCCACCCGAGGCGGAACCGGTGATCCCTGCCAAGGCGTTGACCGCGACCGCTTGGGAGATCAGCGGATTGCCGGGAGCGATGCCGGTAACGAAGTTCTGGATCATCGTGAACCCGGCGAGCGCCTTGATGGTGCTGCCGTAACCGAACTCACAGGCGGTGTTGAAGACCGGCATCAGCGAGGCCTTGGCCCCGTCGCTGAGCGATCCCTTCAGACGCTCGAGGTCGCGAAAGTAAATCAGGATCGTCACCGCCAGGGCACAGACCAACGACAGGATCGTCGACCAGTTCCCCAGCACCTTGGCCAACTCGGTTTTGCCAAATTGCGGCTCGGCCAAATAAGCCGTATCCCAACCGGGAATGACGAATCGTGAGAAGATGAAGTTCAAGACCAGCACGCACAAGATCGGCAGGAAGGCGAGCCAGGCCGCGCCGCGCGAAGCGGCTGCCGCGACCTCTGGCGGTTGCGACCGACCGCTGCCGAGTTGCCCCTCGAACCCTTCGCCGTTCAGCCTCGCCTTGGCGGCTTGGCGGTTCAGCCAGGTCATGCCCAGCCACAGCATCACCGCGCTGGCGATCAGGCCGAGCCCCGGCGCGGCGAAGGCATTGGTGCGAAAGAACTGCATCGGAATTTGATTTTGGATTTGAACCGTTCCCGGCATCGCCGTCATCGTGAAGGTGAACGAGCCGAGTCCGATCGAGGCCGGGATCAACCGCCGCGGAATGTCGGCTTGCTCGAACAGAGTCCGGGACAGCGGAAAGACCGCGAAGACGACGACAAACAGCGACACGCCGCCGTACGTCAGCACCACGCAGCTGAGCACGATCGCCAAGATCGTTCGCTCACGGCCGACGGCGCGCACCATCACGTCCGCGATCTGGGCCGCCGCGCCCGAGTCCTCCATCAACTTGCCAAAAATCGCGCCGAGCAAAAACAACGGGAAGTAGGTCGCGATGAATTGGCCGACGCTCACCATGAAGATCTGCGTGTAGCTGGCCAGCACCGGCAACTGCCCGTCCAGCAATACCGCCAACATCGCGCACAGCGGCGCCAGGACCAGGACGCTGACGTTGCGGTACGCCAAGTACATCAGCAACGACAGGGACAATACGATTCCGATAAGACCGAGCATGACAATCCGATCAACGGTCGGGCGGGAAAAAAATGAGTCGACAAGCGGGAATAAAAATAGTGCAATCGCACCGCTGCCGCACCTCTCCCCCCCAAGCGTTTGTCTCCTCGTGCCTACGCCCAATGCTTAGGCGGTGGGGCACACGAGGGTCGAAACGGCAAGGGGCTCCCGGGCGGACAAACCGCGGATCGAACCCCACCCCCCGTATTAGCGGTTTGCTAACCGCCTTACGTGACATAAAATGGTGTCTTACTGAACGGCAGCCGCTGGGTTAGCTACTGCGTTCACACGTCCGACGCGGTTGATCATTGGCGCACGGGCAAGCACTCTTGCTCAGCTGCTCACGGGTCTCGGCTTTCGGATGGGGTGTCGGTTTGTCTTTATTCCTAAGTGTCTGAATTTCCGCGGCGGAGCACTTGCCAAGAAATCTTGGCGAGATTGTCTTCACGCTCCGCGGCAGGTTTTCAGCGCCATGCATGACAACCGAGACAGCACGAAATGTCCGTGCCCGCACGGATCTGCCCGGTATTTTAGCCGGTGCCTAACACTTCAACCGGTTCTCTCACTTTCATTTGGATTCTCCTTCTCATGCTCAGTAAACCCTTTCTGACTCTGTGGGCGCTAGCGTCGTTGGCGCTCGGTCAGTCAGCAATTTCCGCGCGCGCCGCTGCGCAGGACGCGTTAATCGAAGAGATTGCGACGGCGGAGGAAGCCTTCACCAAGGCTTTCAATGAAGCCAAACCGGATGTCGTGGTCGAATCGTTCTTGCCCGAGGGCGAGTTGGTGACGGAAAACGGCAGCGTCTATCGGGGCAAGGAAGAACTGAAAGAAGTCTTCACCCGGTACTTCACCGAGTTCCCCGGCGCGAAGTTGGGACTGGACATCGAGTCGATCCGCCCGCTGGGTGAGAACCTGGCGATCGAAGAGGGAACCCGTTACTTGGGTATCGACGATCAGGTGCTAACCGAAGTCCGTTATGTCGCGATGCTGACGAAAAAAGAGGGCAAGTGGTTGCTGGCATCGCTCCGCGAGTTCTATACGCCCCCTGTCGAAACGCCCGGCAGCTTGCTCGAACCGCTGGCTTGGCTGGTGGGCGATTGGGTCAGCGAAGGTGATGGCGCGCGGGTGAAGATCAATTACCGCTGGGCCGAAGGGGGCAATTTCCTGCTCGGGACTTTCGAAACCCATCAGGAAGACCAGGTCGTCATGAAGAGTGAACAGCGGATCGGTTTCGATCCGTTGACCGGCAAGATCCGCTCCTGGCTGTTCGACGAGGATGGTGGCTATGCCGATGGCTTTTGGACGCTGCTGGAGGACGAGTGGGTCCTGAAATCTCAAGCGGTTGGACCCGACGGCACGCTCGGGTCCGCGACGATCACCGTCAGCCCGTTGGACGAAAATCGTTTCCGGATGGTCGGCAGCGACCGTGTGGTCGGCGACGAGCGGATCGAAGGTTTTGACATTGTCATCGCCAAAGCACCGCCGAAGCCTGTCGCCGCGGCTTCGGCCCCCGCGGCAATTCAACCAACCCCGGCCCAGTCGCCGGTAGGCAAACCTGCGGGCCAGCCCGCTCCGGCTGCACCCGCCGCGGCAAAAGCGGTCGTAGTGCCGGCTGCTAAGGCGATTGCCCCCACACCGGCGGCGCCCAGGGTTCCAGGTAATCCGCAGCCCAACACGGTTCCGCGACGTGTCGCGCCGCAGCCCAACCGAGCCCCGCAACAGTAATTCAAGGACATCGTTCAATGACTATCAAATATCTCTGGGGAACCCTCGCGGGGTGCCTGTTGTTCTCGTTGATCTGCCTGCCAGGAGAAATTTCCTGGGGCAGGGGCGAGGTTCATGGCGGAGGTGCTCGCGGGGCGAGCGGCGCTGGCAACCGTGGCGGCGGTGGCAACCGCGGCGGCGGCCAGGTCTCCCGCCCTTCGGCAGGTGCGTCACGGCCGTCGGGTGGTGGAGGCGGGAGAGCTTCCGCAGGCAATGCCCGGCCTCCAGGCGGCAACGCCAGACCTTCGGGTGGCAACGCCAGACCTTCGGGCGGCAATGCCAGGCCCTCGGGCGGCGGCTCGCGTCCGCCGAGCTTATCGAATCTGCAAAACCCGGCGTCTCGCCCGAATCAGCCATCGGCTCGGCCGGGCGGTTCGGCGCCTTCACTGGGGATGTCTCGTCCCACGACGGCCGATCGTCCTTCCGCCGGATCACAAAGGCCACCCGGCGGTGTCAACCGGCCCGGCGGAGACAGCCGTCCAGGCAGCGTCGGTCGGCCGCCTGCGGGCGTCACGCGTCCTTCCACCGGTGGTGACGGACTCGCCGGAGCGGGCAACCGACCCTCAGTCCGACCGACCGGCCCGCTGATGCCCACAACACGTCCCGTCCCCCCGTCGATCGGCGGCGGTGATCGGCCCTCGCTCGGCGGCGGACGCCCCGATGCGCCGGGCACGCGACCGGGGCTTCCCGGTCGGCCAGGTGGAGATCGACCCTCACTCGGTGGAAATCGCCCAGGAGGCCCAGAACTGCCTACTACCCTGCCAGGTAATGTGACTCGGCCCGGTGGGGATCGGCCTTCACTCGGAGGCAACCGCCCCGGCGGCATCGGTCGCCCCGGCGACTTGACTCGCCCGAACCCCTTGCCGGGGGATCGCCCATCGCTGGGCGGAAATCGGCCTGGCCGCCCCACGCCCCTGCCAGAAGACATCACGAGGCCCTCGCCGGATCGACCGAACTTTCCCGGGATCGGTAATCGCCCGGGAGATCGACCGGGCAGCGGCGGCAATCGTCCAGGCGGAGGCTATCCCGATCGGCCCTCGATCGGCGGCAATCGTCCAGGCGGAGGTTACCCCGACCGCCCCGGCATCGGTGGCAATCGACCGCTCCCGGATCGCCCCTGGGGCGATGGCGGGAACTGGGGCGGCAACGACCGCTACCCTGATCGCCCGAACCTCGGTGGCGTGAACCGACCGGGCAATCGGCCGAACTATCGCCCCGACCGACCGATCATCGGCGGTGGCAATAACAACAACATCATCAACAACAACGTCAACAATAACTTCTGGAACAACAACACCAACATCAACATCAACAACCGCCCCGGCGGTTGGGGTTATCGTCCGAGCTGGGGAGGCAGTTGGGGTTGGAGCTCTGGTTGGGGTGGCCATCACAACTGGTATAACGGCAGTTGGAACCACTACAGTTCGAACTGGTACCGACCGTCGTCAACCTTCCTGTTCGGCTGGGGTCTAGGCTCCCTAACCTCTTTCTCGACGACGAACTACTTCAACCCCTACTTCGTCGAGACCGCAACACCGGTCTACAGCTATTCAACGCCGATCGTCATACAGGACGTGCAGCCGGTCGTGATTCAGGAAACGGTCCGTGTGGAAAACGCGGAGTCCCCAGTCGCGACGGCAACTCAGCCGCCAGCCCCACCGCAACCCGATGAAGCTGGGATGACAGCCTTCAACGAAGGGATGGCCAATTTCAAGGAAGGCCTATTCGCCGAGGCCTTGGTGCAGTTCGATGTCGCGCTCGCCAAACTGCCCGGTGACCCGGTCGTGCATGAGATGCGCGCGTTGAGTTACTTCGCGCTGGGACAATTCCAGCAGTCTGCCGCGGTACTCAACGCGCTGCTCGCCACCATGCCCGGCATGGACTGGACGACGATGAGCGGCCTGTATGGCAATATCGATGACTACACGGAGCAACTGCGGAGCCTGGAGAGTCATATCTCGAGCAATCCCGATGATGCGGCGGCGCGATTCGTGCTGGCCTACCACTATTTGGTGACCGGCCACACCGAGGATGCGATCGCGGAACTGGAGATCGTGACCAAACTGCAACCCAAGGACGTGACCGCCCAGCAGATCCTCGCCGGATTGACGTCGGCTCGGGATGCGGCCGATCCGAGAATCGCGAGTTCCCCAGCAGCTCCCACGCCGACCGAGGCCGCCAAGCCGGCCGTCGAGGGACCGACTACCGACCTGGTTGGCAGTTGGAAGGCGACTACCCCCGATGTCACCATCGAGTTGACCGTGACCGAGGAGTTTGCCTTCACCTGGAAGGCTAGCCCCAAGGACAAGGAGCCCGTCGAGTTGAAGGGCGAAATCTCGATGCAAAACGGCGTTCTGGTACTCGGGACCGAGAACCAGGGGGCCATGTCGGGGCAGGTGACTTCGGAAGGGGCCGACCAATTCCGCTTTGCCCCGCCCGGCGCTCCCGACACGGAAAAGGGATTGACCTTCGTGCGTCAGAAATAACCGGACTCAATCCCAGAGCCGTTCACAGGGGCGGCTCGGACGAATGTCCACGCGACCGGGGTGCTGACATGACACGTCTCGCCCCGGTCGTTTCGTTGGGTGGAGGCGTCTCGTTGGGTGGCGACGCGATCAGAGGAACGTCGCGACCAGCGGCATCGGCACCGGGATCGGGTCTTCGACGGGATGCGGACGGTGTAGCGTCACCGAACCGGCCAGGCCATCGAGGTGCAGCAATTCCAATTCGCCGGTCATGTATTCCACCAGCGCCGTCGCGTTCTCGATCCAATCACCGAGGTTGATGTACAAGACGTCGTCGATGGTGCAATACCGGGGCACATGGATGTGGCCGCAAACCACCCCCTGACAGTCGTGGTCTCGGGCATGCTGGACGACCTGAGCTTCGAATCCGCTCATCCGCTGCACGCACTTCTTAACCGTCTGCTTGACCGTCCTGCTGATTCGCAATGGCCGGCTGCTCAGCAACCTCCAGAATATATTGACGACGCGGTCCGTTGCCTGCAACGCTTCGTAGCCGACCGAACCGAGGTGCGACAACCAAACGGCTCGTCCCTCGACCGCATCGAATTGGTCACCGTGCAAGACGACCAAGCGACGTCCATCCGCGCACCGATGGATGAATTGATCCTGAATATGAAGCGGCGGCTCCGAACTCAAATGTTCCCGTAAATAATCGTCGTGATTCCCAGGCGTGTAGAACACTTGGGTCCCACTGCGGACCATGCGAGCGACCTGACGGAGCAAGTCCGTGCAGGCCTGCGGCCAATGCCAACGCCGCTTCAGGGCGCGACCGTCGATGAAGTCGCCGACCAAATAGAGGAATTCGGGCTGCTGATCTTGCAGAAACCGCTGCACCAACTCGGGCCGGCAAAAGCGACTCCCCAGATGAACATCGCTGATGAATATCGATCTCACCTCTCGCGAACCGACAAGTTCGTTGGGCAATGACATCGACCTTTCTCGCGCAGGGGTGAACACATAGGCCGCGAAGCGGAGTTTCCCCCGCCCGGATGGCGCAACCAGCCGACTGATGCGGCCGCCACATCCCTGATCAAGCGGGGCAATTGGCACTCCGTATTTTACTTACGGCGGACCGGATTGGGCAGGGCGGAAGCCGCCTACCGCGATTTTCCGCCCTCTCCAGGATCTTTTTTCAACTTCGACCGCACGAGACAAACCACCCAAAAGAACTATCAACAAACCCTCCGCGCGAGCTGTCAAGGGCAGCGCCGCCTTCAGTTCAGCTTAATCGGCACAATCGCTACACCGTAAATTCAAGGAGCGATCGTCACAGCCTTCCGGACCGTCATGCAAGTCATTGAGCTGAGCCGAATTTCCCGGCTCGCCGGACACCCGCTGCAGGCCAAACCGAGGCGAAACCGATTGGAACGGCCTAGTGGATCGAGCGGATGGAGCAGGGCGACGGATTGCCAAGAGCTACGTTCGCGCCAGTGACCAAGCGGCTAATCACCGTTCCGGTGTGCTGACGCGGGGAAGCTTTGCAGACCCTCGGTTGATGCGAAGCACAATTTCCTGAGGACAATGGAATGAAATTCATGCGGTGGCGCTGGTGCGCTCTGGCAAGTTTCCTGCTCGCGCCGGCTGGTGTGCAGGCATCCGTCTTGGATCTTCAATTCACGGATCTGGAAATCCAAGCCGCGGCATTCGACGAAGGCGTCGAGCCGTGGCATTCGTTCGTCACCCCGATCGGCTGTGAAAGCTGCGACGGGAGTGATGGCTGCGATTCCGGTAGCTGGCTCGGTCAGGCTCACCAGTGGTTCGACCTAGGCTTTGGCGACTGCGGACTGGGCTGTGACGGGCTCGGCTGCGGAGACTGCGGCTGCTCGGCCGGTTGTGACGGTGGCTGCGACTCGCTCAGGGGTGACGAAAGCTTGTTCGGCTGCGGCATCATCAAGCCGGGCGAAAAATGCTTTAGCGATTTCATCAGCCCCACAACCAATCCGGTCTTTTTTGAAGATCCGCGGACGTTGACCGAAGTCCGTTTCCTCTTTCTGCACAACAATCTCCCCGCGTTGCCGGGGTTGGGTATCAATCGCAGCAATTCGGTCCAGGTTTATGCCGCTCAAGTCCGCATCGCCTTGAGCGAACGCTGGAGCTTAATCGCGACCAAGGACGGCTTCATCTATTCACAGAGCCCGATCGTCGACAACGGCTTCGCGGACGTCTCCGCCGGTTTGAAGTACAACTTCTATCGCGACCCGGTCAAGGGTCGGCTCCTCAGCGGCGGGATGACCTACGAAATTCCGTTAGGAACGGAGCGATCGCAGCAGGGCAATGGTGATGGCGAGTTCAATTTCTTCCTGACCGGCGGTTCGCGATTCGGACGACGCATGCACTTCATCACCGCGACAGGCTTGCGAGAGCCGGTCGATAGCGACGCGGAAAATCGCCTCGCCTACTGGAGCAGCCACTTCGATTACCGCATTGGCAATCTGCCGCTGTATGCCTTCACCGAAGGGACCTGGTACCACTACATCAGCAGTGGCACGGTCGGCCCGTTGCCCGAGGGGCTCGATATCTTGAACCTCGGCTCGACGGGCGTCACCGGCAACGACATCGTGACCCGTGCGGTCGGCCTCAAGGCCAAGCCGCGACAGAACGTGGAGTTGGGCGGTGCCTACGAGATTCCCGTCACGGACCGCCAAGGGATCATGCTGGAACGCTGGACCTTCGACATGATCTTCCGCTACTAGGCACGTGCCCAGGCAGTCCCTGATCGGACGTCGCTCGACCAACGACTATCATTCGACCGGCGATGGGTGAAATACCTCATCGCCGGTCACGCTTTGGCGGATCACCTGGCTCCCGGCAGGCGAAAAGGTTGCATCTCGCCGCTCATCTGCTAGGGTGATCTGCTTAGGAGGCGCGATCGCTTCGCAACCTCCGACCGCACCCCGCCGCGATCCCTGGCGGAGCATCCCCCCTCAGCCCGCCTCCCCGTCGGTGTCGACCGCCAAAGGAAAACCCGGATGGTTCGAACCCGTCCGTTTCGATCGACAGCGCCTTGGGCTTTCGCATGCGTGCTGCTCGCGTGCGCCAGCGCATCGGCCGAGATCCGCATCATGCCCGAGCGGATCGAACTGGACCGGCCGGAAGCCTCCCAACAGCTGTTGGTATTCGACCACAGTTCCCCCGGCCGTGCCCAAGATCGAACCCGCGAGGTTCGCTTCGAGGTTTCCCCACCCGGCATCGCGCAGGTCGACTCGTCCGGACTGCTGCGTCCGCTCAGCGACGGCGCGGGCGAACTGATCGTTCATGGCGAGAACGTAACCCTCCGCGTGCCGATCGAGATCCACGCTTTCGCAACCCCGCCACCGGTTTCGTTTCGCAACGAAATCCTGCCGCTGTTGACCAAAGCCCATTGCAATTCGGGTGGCTGCCATGGAAAAGCGGAGGGACAGAACGGACTGAAACTGAGCGTCTTCGGCTTTGA
>DITY01000108.1:0-4209 GCA_002422955.1 Planctomycetaceae bacterium UBA6172 | reverse complement strand
GTGGTACCGCACGGCGGCGGGCTGAAAATCGAACCCGGGTCGTACCGCGACCATCGATTGCTGCGTTGGATCGCCGAAGGAGCGACCTCCCAGACGGCGGATGACGAAGCCTCGCGGACCGTCGCGATCGAGATCGAACCGAGCCAGTTGGTCATGGGCTTAGCCTCGACACAGCAACTGCGGGCCACCGCGGTCGATGCTTCCGGCCGACGACGCTGCGTCACGGCGGAGAGCGAATACGAATCGAACGCATCGGGCATTGCCACGGTCGACCCCCGAGGCCTGATCCGCAGCACCGACACCGCCGGTGAAGCGGCCATTTTGGTTCGCTATGGCGGCCACTTGGCCGTCTGCCGGGTGACTTTGCCGCGCGAAGGCGTGACCGTCGATCGCCCCGCGGAGAACAACTTCATCGACGGCCTGGTCTGGGACAAGCTGCAGCGTTTGGGGATTCGCCCCAGCGGTCTTTGTGACGACGCGACGTTCCTGCGGCGGGCCTTCCTGGACACGATCGGAACCCTGCCCACCGCCGCTGAAGTCCGCGAGTTCTTGGCCGATCCTTCGGAGGGCAAACGAAGCGTCGTGATCGACCGCTTGCTGGAGCGGGCCGAGTATGTCGATTACTGGACGATGAAATGGCTCAACCTGTTGAAGGCGGATCCGCTGACGGTCACGCCTCAAGGGGTGGTCGCGGTCCAGCGATGGCTGCACGACAGCTTCACGGTCAATAAACCGTTCGACCGCCTAGCCCACGAACTGCTAACGGTCCAGGGCAACACCGCCGCGATCGGCCCGGGATCGTTCTACAAGGCCGCGACCAAACCGGAGGAGATGGCCCGGTCACTAAGCCAACTGCTACTGGGCGTCCGGATCGAATGCGCCCAGTGCCATCACCATCCCTCGGAACGCTGGGGACAAGAGGACTTCGTCGGCCTGGCCGGTTTCTTCACCGGGGTCAAGTTGAAGAAACTCCCCAACGGAGAAGACGCGATCGTGTCGCGCGGTGGCAGCGACCTCACTCACCCCCGCGGCGGCCAACCGGTCCCCGCGCGAGCCTTGGGTGACGCCCCCGCCGATTTCTCCAGCGGCAGCGACCGCCGCCAAGCCTTGGCCCGCTGGATCACGGCCCCCGACAACCCCTTCTTCGCCAAGGCGATCGTCAATCGCTTGTGGGCGCACTACTTCGGCCATGGCTTGGTCGACCCGATCGACGACCTCCGCGAGACCAATCCGGCGGCCAACGAACCGCTGCTGTTGGCGTTGGAAAACCATCTGCGTGAGATCGACTACGACCTCAAGGCCTTCACCCGCACCCTGCTCAATTCGCGTGTCTATCAAGGGAGCGGTGACGTCGACGAGTCGAATGCCGCGGATCGGCAAAACTTTTCACACGCGGTCGAAAAGACGTTGCCGGCCGAGGTGCTGCTGGACGCGATTTGCCAGGCGACCGGGGTCCCCGAAAAGTTCAACGGTTGGCCGAGCGGTCATCGGGCGATCGAGGTCTGGGACAGCCGCATGCCGTCTTACTTCTTCACGATCTTCGGCCGGCCGGTGCGGGCGACCGTCTGCGAGTGCGAACGCAGCGACGAGCCGAGCATTTCGCAAGCGTTGCACCTGCTCAACTCGCCCGAGATCGAGCAGAAGCTGGGACACCACAACGGTCGCGCCCGCCAACTTGCCGATTCAGCGCTGACGCCGGTCGAGATCATCCGCGAGTTGTACTGGGTCACCTTAGCCCGGCCGCCGAGTGACGCCGAAATCGAGACGATGCGAGAGGCCTTCGGTGACGACACCGCGGCCAACGATCCGCCGAGTCGCCGCGCCGCGACCGAGGATATCCTCTGGACGCTGCTCAATTCCAAGGAATTTTTGTTCAACCATTAGACGTGAGTCCGCCCAGCGAACCCTGGGCGCGACCGCGACACCGAATGACCGCACGGCAAGCCTCGCACAGGATCATCCCATGCTGAAACTGAACCTCGGATCCGGCACCCACCGCGGCTGCGATCGGATCGCCCGGCGGCATGCACTGCGACTAGGCGCCAGCGGGCTGATCGGCGGCATGACCTTGCCGCGGTTGTTGGAACTGCAGGCCAAAGCAGGGACACCGCGGGAAGCGAAAGCCAAGTCCTGCATCTTTCTGTTTTTAGAAGGCGGACCGCCCCATCAGGACATGTGGGACCCCAAGCCGGATGCGCCCGAAGAAATTCGCGGGCCGTTCCGAGCGATCCGCACCAATGTCCCGGGTACGATCGTCACCGACCAATTGCCCCTCTGCGCGAACATCGCGGACAAGTACACGATCCTCCGCAGCCACAGCCACCAGGACAACGGCCACACCACCGGCTACCACTACGTGATGACCGGCTACAAGCCGAACTTCGCCGATGGCGATAATCCCGTTCCGAACAACGATTTCTACCCCTCGATCGGTTCGGTCGTGTCGCGTGAACTGGGATCGCGTGGAACCCTGCCGGCCTACATCAACCTGCCACACCCGATGGCGGCGGGCGGCCCCGGCTTCTACGGCGCCGAATATGCCCCCTTCGTGATCGAAGCCGATCCCTCGCAACCCGACTTCGAAGTCAAGGACCTGTCGCCCCCCAGCCAGATCTCCGCGGAGCGCCTCGGCTTACGTCGCAAGCTGCTGGCGGGAGTCGATCGGCTGCAGCGGCAGCGCGACCAGGGTCCCGCAAACGCCATGTCCACCTATTACGGCAAAGCGTTCGACCTGATCACGTCGCCCGAGGCCAAGCGGGCGTTCGACATCCAGAGCGAACCGGATCAGGTTCGCGATAACTACGGACGCAATCAGCTCGGCCAGTGCGCGCTGCTCGCGCGGCGGATGGTCGAGGCCGGCTGCCGATTTGTCGGCGTCGACGCCCCCGGCTGGGATGTCCACTTCAACTGCTTCCCCAGCTTGCAGACCGACCTGATCCCCTACGCGGACCGGGCCTTCAGCGCGCTGATCACCGATCTGGAACAGCGGGGACTACTGGACGAGACGTTGGTCGTGATGATGGGCGAGATGGGCCGCACCCCACGCGTCAACGCTCAGGCCGGCCGCGACCATTGGTCGATGGCCCAAACGATCATCTTCGCCGGCGGCGGCACGCGGCCAGGCCAAGTGATCGGCGCCACCGATGCCCAAGCCGCCGCACCGATCACCGAACCGATCGGCGTCAACGACCTGCTGGCAACCCTGTCGACCTTGATGGGCATCGACCCGACCAAGACCTACTACAGCCCGCTCGGACGTCCGGTACCGATCGTCGACGGCGGCAAAATGATCCAAGGGTTGGTCTGAGCCATGAGCGATCGGACGATCTTTCGAACCGCGTCACTGCGAGGCCGAACGAATCGGCTCGCCGCGCTCCCGTTGCTATGCCTGTGCGTCGCGGCCGTTGCGGAGGCACAGCAACCGCCCTCCTTGGGATACGTTCACCCCAGCGGCGGAACCGTGGGGACGTCGATCGAAGTGACGATCGGTGGCTATGACTGGACGCCCGACATGGACCTGTTCGTGCATTCGACCGCGAATGAGAAGCCCATCCGACTGGAATTGCTCGGTCCGCCCGGGCCGGTGCGAATCCCGGAACCGCCCTACTGGTTCGGCAAGAAGGCGCGGAGGACACCACTCCCGCTGCCCAGAGACTTTCGCGCGCGGCTGACGATCCCGCCCGATACGCCACCGGGTCAAGTCACCTGGCAAGCGGCCAACGCGAACGGTGCGACCGCGGTCGGCCGCTTGGTGATCAGCGACCTGCCGCAGGTTTTGGAAACGGACGCGTCTGTGATGCCGCAACGGCTCGAGTCGTTGCCCGTGACGGTCTGTGGCCAGATCGAACGGATCGAAGAGATCGATCGTTATCACTTCGTCGCTGCCCAGACCGGACCGCTGACCTGTGAACTGATCAGTCGCGCGATCGGCTCGGCGCTCAATGCGGTCATTCGAGTTACCGACAAGGCGGGTCATCTGGTCAGCGAAGCGGTCGATTCGGCGGGGCTGGATGCCAAGTTCACCTTCCCGGTAACGGCCGGTGAATCCTACACGGTCGCCATCCATGACCTGGACTTCGGCGGTGACCGCTCGTTCGTCTATCGCTTGAACTTGACCCCCGGGCCACGCGTGACAGCGGCGCTGCCTGCCGCCGGGACACGCGGCCAGACTCGCGCGATCGAGTTCATCGGATACGGCCTTGCCACCGG
>DITY01000029.1 GCA_002422955.1 Planctomycetaceae bacterium UBA6172 | reverse complement strand
CCTGCCTTAGCGGGTTTTTTCGTTTTCATATCGCTCGCTCCGAAACCTTTTACTCTTCGAAAAATCGCAGCGGCATCTCCGCCGCACGGCTGATCCCGATCCGACCACCGACCGCTACCCGCGTCTGGCCCAAAGCGATCGGTCCGTTCGCCAGCCCACGACTCGAGGTGGCGTAAATCCCCAACCACCGACAACCCACCAAATCGATCCCGTCATGCTCGGTGGTTACCCCCAAGGCCTGACACAACATCGCCGGTCCACGCGTCAACCGCCGCAACGAGTGTTGCCCCCGCGCCGCCCGCATCGCATCCAATCCCCAAATCGGTTCGATAGCACGGATCAACACCGCGCTCCCGATCCCCTCGACCTCCGTGCTGACGTTCAGACAATATTTGGCGTGAATGCTATACACGTAAAGCGTTCCCGCCCGCGCGAACATCGATCGATTCCGTTTCGTCGGACCCCGCGCGGAATGGCTTGCCGGGTCTCCCGTCGCCAAATAAGCTTCGGTCTCCACAATTCGGCCTCCGATCCTCTGCCCTTGGTCTGATTTTTTGATCAGGTAAGTCCCGATCAATTCACGGGCGACCGTCGCGGGGTCCCGCGCAAAAAACGAGCGGGAGATCCGTTTACCCGGTTTAGGGTCGGCTGTTTCCAAAATGCTGGGATCCGAACGAACTCGATTCATCATCGCGGGTCGCCACCGCTGGCAAGTTTAAACGCAATCCGCCGCCGAGCCCATTCGCGGTGAGCCTTTAGAAAAATCATTCGTCAACCGCGGCGTCGAGATGGCCAATCCCAAAATCGTCCACCGCGCGCGATGGATTTTTCCCATTTCCCGCCCTCCAATGCACGATGGCTGGGTGCTCACCGTCGGCCACCAGGTGCTGGACGTGGCGCAAGACAGATCCGTACCGTCCGGAGTCGAAATCCGTGACCACGGTGACCTGGCCATCTTGCCGGGCCTGATCAACGCGCACACACACTTGGAGTTTTCAGATCTGACCAGTCCGCTCGGGCACCCCGGCATCCCGTTGGATGAATGGATCGCTACGGTCATCCGGAACCGAAGCGAACGTCCGCTCGCTGAGTCCCCAACGATCCGCCAAGGTGCCCGCGAAGCCCACGCCGGGGGTGCCCGATTGATTTGCGAAATCGCCACCCCTCCCTGGCTGGTTGATGGTGATCCGTTGGCGACCGAGATCATGGCGTTCGCCGAGGTGCTCGGTCTGGCCGATTCTCGAGCTGAGGAACGACTAGCCGCGGCCGAAGCGCATCTGCTGGCGATTGCGAAGTGCGCCTCCGTAACCGGAGGGGTCAGCCCGCACGCACCGTATTCGACCTCGCTCGAAACGATTCGCCGCAGCGTCGATTTAGCTTGTCGAAACCGCATCGGGATCGCGATGCACTTGGCCGAAAGCGCTGCCGAACGGGAATTGCTCGAATCAGGGACGGGGCCGTTCGCCCAGCGTCTGCGGGCGTTAGGCGTTTACCGAGAGGCCTGTTTCGGACGTGGGTCACAGGCGATGCTCGACATTTTGCGGCTGCTCGCGACGGCTCCGTTCGCCTTGGTGGTCCACGGCCATGATCTCCGCGATGACGAGATCGAGTTTCTGATTCAGCAGCCGAGGATGTCGCTGGTTTATTGCCCGCGGACGCAAGCCTTTTTTGGTCATGATCCGGGAGGCTTGAACCGGATGCTCCGTCAGAACGGTCGCATCGCGTTGGGAACCGACTCCCGCGCGAGCAATCCGGACCTTTCGATCTGGAACGAAATGCGTTGGCTTTGGACCCACCGGCCTGACATCGACTGGCAGCGGGTACTGCGCATGGGGACGATCGCCGGAGCCGAGGCCGTCCTGCGTCCCGATCTCGGGCGAATCGAACCGGGGGCGGTCTGTGGACTGATCGGCGTATCCGGAAAAACGGATCGTCCGGATCATCTGATCTCGGAGTGGCTTGAGGTCGAGACTCCCCGCTGGCTGACCGCTCCGCTCGAAACCATCACCCCCTATGAGTCACCTTCGATGAGCGATCACGGGGCGGATTCGTGATAGAATCGCCAGCGGTCCGTTTAGCTTGCTGCCGGGATGGGCTAAACTGCTTCCTCACGGAAGCACCGCGTTATTGCCAGCCTGTGCTCTCGGCCATCCCTCGCCCGACCGTTCGGCCCGTTCAGGAATTACAAGATGAAACACCAGCCACGCCCGATCCGATTTCTGCTGGCCATGACCGTAGTGGTAGTGGCCGGGCTAACGGGTTCTTCGGCCACCGCGCAGCAGGAGGACTGGTTAGCGTTTCGTGGCGATGGGGGTCGCGGCGCGGCGATGCGATCCAAGCCGCCGATCGATTTCAACGTCCCCGAAGGGAAACATGTCGCTTGGAAGATGGCGTCAACCGGCAGAGGCATCGGCGGCCCGTTGATCATCGGTGACCTGGTGATCGTCACGGGTTGCGATGGCGAGGATGAACGGGACATCCATGTGGAAGCCTTCGACTCGAAGACGGGTGAGCGTCGCTGGTTGCGATCGTTGCGTTGCACCGGCCGACCTTACACGCACCCGACCAGCGCGAACGCCTCGCCGACGCCAGCCAGTGACGGGCAAAGAATTTTTGCGTTGTTCAGTTCTTGCGACCTGGTCTGCCTCGACTTGGAAGGGCGATTGCAATGGTACCGCGGCCTGGCGGTGGACCATCCGCAAACCGGCAATGACATCAGCATGAGCAGTTCCCCGGCGGTCATCGACGGCGTCGTTGCGGTCCAACTCGAGAATCAGGGCGATTCGTTCCTGACCGGGATCGACGCCGAAACCGGTGCCACGCTGTGGGAAGTACCTCGCAAACGGGGCAGCAATTGGTCGAGCCCACAGGCGATCACGCTCGGCAGTGGCAAGTCCGCGTTCAGCGTCCAGGATCCGAAACAATTGCTGATCGTCGACGCACGGACGGGTGAGGAATTGCACGAGTTTGAGATCAACTGCGACACCACGGCCTCCACCAGCTATTCGGCGCCGATGATCGTCGTCCCCGGCGCGGAGACGGTTGCGCTGCGGACCGACAGCTCCGGCGTTGAAGTGGTTTGGAAGAGCAACAAGCTGCGTCCCCAGCGGTGCAGCCCGGTGATCGTCGGCAACAAGATTTACATGGGTCGCGGCTCGGTATTGCTCGCGGGAAGTTTGGTCGACGGCGAAATCGTCTGGCAAAAACGCCTGCCCGGGATCGAAACAGTTTGGGCAACACCGATCGCGACGGGCTCCGGAATTTTCGTCTTCGACTCGTCCGGGAAAGTCGCTGTCGTTCGCGACGATGACACCGACGCGGAAGTGATTGGCGAGCCGGTGGTTGGAGAAAGCATCCTCGCCAGCCCCGCGGTGGTCGGCGATGCGCTCTACCTCCGAACCGAGCGAGGCATCATCAAAATCGCAGCCAGCGCATCGTAGCGGTGAGCTGTCCATGCGCCGCGATTGGGCGTTTGGCCCCGCGGCCCCACATCGGATGACTTGAGGCGATCGATTGCCTGAAACTTTGATTTCGAACACCACCGTCGAGGTGGTCCCCGGCGGTGCGGTCCAGGGGACGATCCGTCCGCCCGGCTCCAAAAGCTTGACCAACCGCGCGTTGTTGTGCGCCGCCTTCGCCAACGGCCATTCGCGTTTGACCGGCGCCTTGCGGAGCGACGATACCGAAGTGATGCTCGCCGCACTCCGCGAAATCGGCATTGGCGTGGTCGAATCGGGTTCGGGGAGCGTGATCGACATCAGCGGCATCGGCCGCGATCACTTCAGCTCGCGGGACAGTCATTTCGAGCTCTTCATCGGCAACAGTGGCACGACGATACGATTTTTGACCGCGGCGCTTTCGGCGTTGGGAGGAGACTTCCGACTCAGCGGCGTGCAGCGAATGCACCAACGACCGATCGGCGACTTGGTCGACGCCCTCGAATCGGTTTGCGATGGCTCGGTGACCTGCGAAAGCCCTGGCGGTTGCCCACCGGTGCGTATCCAGACTCGGGGCTGGACGGGCGCGTCCGTGAAGGTCGCGGGCAGCGTCAGCAGCCAGTATCTCAGCGGCCTGATGATGGCGGCACCGATCGCCGGGCAGGCGATCCGAATCGAGGTGATCGGCGAGTTGGTTTCGCTACCCTATGTCGAGATGACGGCCCAGATCATTCGCGATTTCGGTGTTCCTTGCGGTTGGGCTCCGGAGCCGTCGCTGCAAGCTAACGCGGAACGGGTCATTCTCATCGATGGCCGTGGCGGCTACCGCCCTCGGGATTACGACATCGAACCGGATGCCTCCGCGGCGAGCTATTTTTGGGCAGCGGCGGCCATCACCGGGGGCGACGTCACGGTCTCGGGTTTGTCGGCCGACGCGTTGCAGGGCGATGTTCGCTTCGTCGACTGTCTCGAAAAGATGGGCTGTCAGGTCCGGCGAGCAGCCAACGGAATCACCGTAACCGGACCGGAACGATTGCGAGGCATCGAGGTCAACATGAACTCGATCAGTGACACCGTTCAAACCCTGAGCGTGGTGGCCCTGTTCGCCGAGGGTCCGACCGTGATCCGAGGTGTCGCCCACAACCGCTTTAAAGAAACCGATCGGATCGGAGACCTCGCGTGTGAACTCCGCAAGCTAGGCGCCGAGATCGAAGAAAGCGACGACGGCCTGACGATTCATCCCCGACCGCTCCGCCCCGCCATCCTCGAAACCTACGATGATCATCGGATGGCGATGAGTTTGGCTTTGGCCGGGCTGAAGACCGCGGGCGTCCGCATCAAAAACCCGGCCTGTACCGCGAAGACCTACCCGGAATACTTCGCCGACTTGGAAGGATTACTGGGTCGGGCCCATCGTTGGCATCAGGCATAACGCGGTCCCGACGCCGAGGGATGAACGGAGCGTCTGGCGAGCGCTTCTCGCCAAAATCGCTTCGACGCGAGCCAGCAACGCGTCGCCCGCATCCGCGGCCGAATTCGATTCCTCTTGGTTCTCCCCCGCCCGAAACTCAGCGGTGCAATGTTGACAGCCGATCGTCTGACCGAGCAGACGAGCCGGAACCTCCAATCGGCGACCGCAGACGGGACAAGACTGCTTGAAATGAAGCGGCATGGCATTCTCTCCTTGACGCTGAGTAGCAACGAGACAGACGAGGGCCGAATGATACCCTTTGCGGAGACCTTAAGCAAACGATTTTTACCCTAGTCCATTTTGGGAGTATCATCCTCCCTTAGACTGCTCGGCCCCTTTCCGCCGTGAAACCGCGTTCCTCCGAGGTCGAATCGGCCTGAACCGTTTCCCCGTCGCTGACCATTGGAGACGATTCGCTGTCGATTGGCCAGGCGGTGGCGGGTTATCCGCCCCAAAGGGTCGCTGTCTGGTTATCGTGAGTGTCCGGAGCCGCGGTTGAGCGGGTCTCCGATCGTCATTTAGATCAATCGAGAGGGTCCGTGCTGCTCATGAGATGGTGGTTTTTGGTCCTCGGCATCGGCTTGGGCGTGCTGCTGACCAGCCTTTGTCGATCGATCCTCGCACGGCTCGGCGGTTCGCAGGGCAGGGGCTCGCCGCCTGACCTGGCGGTATCGACTACAGCGGCGGCCTCCGAGGTCTCACCGTCGGACCGTCAGAACATCACGGAACTGGTCCGGCAGCTGGCGATCCTGACCCACGAGTATTCGGACGACCTGGAAGCTCAACGGAATCAACTCTCCGATTGCCTGGACCTCGCCCAGCAGCGGCGCACCGCCTCTTCGGACGGTGAGACCGAGGGCGTCAGCCGGTGTCTGGAGCAACTGATTCACTCCACGGCTCGTGTCCAACAGCGAGTTCGCTCGGCCCGCGAGGAATTGTTGGGGCAGGCCGTCCAGCTCGAATCCGACCTTTCTGAAGCCCGTACCGACGGATTGACGGGGTTGGTGAACCGACGCGAGTTCGATACCAAGATCGAAGAACTGTTCGCCGCCTATCGTGCGGGTCGCGATCCGTTCGTGCTGGCGTTGATCGACATCGACCATTTCAAACAGATCAACGACAACTTCGGCCATCAGGCCGGAGACGTGGTATTGAAAGACGTAGCCGCGGCATTGAGCCGCTCCTTCGAACACGCTTTCCTAGTCGCTCGTTATGGCGGTGAAGAGTTTGCGTTGCTGCTGCCCGGTCCTTTAAGATTGGCAGCCGCGCGGGTCGAATCGCTGCGCAAGTCGGTCGCTGACAATCCGATTCCGGTGGCCGGGGAGTGTTTGCGGATCACCTGGAGCGGTGGCCTCAGCGAACCCGCGCCGGACACCACGGTCACCGATCTGTTTCGCCGCGCTGACGAAGCACTCTACTGCGCCAAAAAGGGTGGGCGCGACCGTGTCTGCTTCCATGACGGGCAACGCTGCGTCCTACTCGTTGAGCCCGCTCCCGCCGAACCCTAAACATGAACGGTAAATGAGTGTCCGTTACCTTTTGTGCGAAGCACCCGAGGGCGAGTTCCTCGCAAAAGGTACCGGACACTCGTTTACCGCACGACCCTAAACACCATCAGCCCCGTGAACTTCATGAGCCACGCTAACGACCGCGAACGCGTCCCTGGCGAGCAAGCCTATTTGTTCGGCCATCCGACGGGACTGTACACGCTGTTCTTTGCCGAAATGTGGGAACGATTTTCCTACTACGGGATGCGTGCCCTGCTCGTGCTCTACATGATCAAAGGGTATCTCGGTTTTGGCGACTCCCAGGCATACAGCGTGTACGGCGCCTACACGGCGTTGGTCTACATGACCCCCTTTTTCGGCGGTATGTTGGCGGACCGTGTCCTCGGAGCCAGGGTCGCGGTGATCATCGGTGGCACGATGATGGCGCTGGGACATTTGTTGATGACATGGGAAAACCCGATCGTATTTTTCTTGGCGCTCGCCTGCCTGATCGTCGGCAACGGCTTTTTCAAACCCAACATCTCCGCGATGGTCGGCAGTTTGTACAAGGGGGATACCGCCCGGCGGGACGGGGGGTTCACAATCTTCTACATCGGGATCAATCTCGGCGCGGCGATGAGTCCGTTGCTGTGCGGTTATGTCGGCGAAACGTATGGGTGGCATTACGGGTTTGGGTTAGCAACGATCGGGATGCTCATCGGCCTGGCGATCTTTGCCGCGCCCACCCGGGTCGCGCAGTTATTGATCGGCCTGGGCGCCGCCGCCGCGGCTTTCGGTTTGCTGTACTTTCGGCCCGACAGCCCGATCATGATCGCGACCAACCTGTTCATCGCCGTGGCGTTGATCACTTCGGCGTTGATCTCGATCCGCGCGCTGGGACTGGGTGGCATTCCCGCGGACATCGGCCTGCGTCCCGCGCCGGGCATCCGTGGCGATGGTACCGAAGGCCGTCCGATCGCGGACTGGAAAATCTATGCGGGGATCGTGATCGCGATCCCAGTTTTCGCCCTCCTCGTTTCCGGTTTCGGACCGCTCAACGAAGGGAAAATGGTTCAGTTCATTCCCGAATCGACGCTCGAGTCGATCCGGCAAAGTCCAGTGGCCTTGGTCTCGGCCATGGCCACTATCTTGGAAGAGATCAGCAAGCCGGCCGGCCTGGTGCTGTTCGTCACCGGCGTGCTCGCCCTAGCTTACCTGCTCAAAGAAACCTTCTCCTTCGATCTCGTAGCCCGACATCGAATGTTTGTGGTCCTGATCCTGACCTTTTTCTCACTGCTGTTTTGGGCGATTTTCGAACAGGCCGGCAGTTCGGTGAATAACTTTACCGACCGCAACGTCAATCGAGTCGTCGCCGGGCAAGTCGTCACCGCCGAAGACCTCGGCCAAACCATCGAATTGCAGCCGACGCAGCAACAGTTGGGCTATTCACGGGACGGACGGATTTTTACGCTCGATCAACTCGATTCGCTCCGGCAGGAAAACAAGAACAACCCGGCCTTTTCCATTTCCTGGAAGATCGACGAGTCGCACTTGGGCATGCGGGTCTCGGAGCGCGCCAGCGAGTTGCCGGCGAGCACCTTCCAGGCCGTCAATCCGATCTACATCCTGTTGTTCGGCTTGGTCCTCTCGACCGTCTGGACGTTCCTCGGAAAACGTGGCTGGGAACCGAGTACGCCGGTGAAGTTTTCGCTCGGGCTGCTCTTGCTAGGCTGCGGCTTCGGCGCCTTCTGGATGGGTGCCCAGGCGAGCGACCAACGGGGAATGGTGAGTGTCGAATGGCTGCTGCTCGGCTATCTGGTGCAGACACTCGGCGAACTCTGCTTGTCGCCGGTCGGTCTGTCGATGGTCACAAAACTATCGCCGGCGACGTTGGTCAGTACCGTGATGGGCGCCTGGTTTCTGGCCACTGCCTTTTCCCAGTACCTGGCCGGGATCATTTCGCAATTCACCCGCATCGACGAACCGACCGGAGGCATCCCCGAACCGCTTCGTACGGTGAATGTCTACGGCGACGTGTTCGGTATCATCGCGCTGATGGGGATCGCTTCGGGGCTGACCTGCCTCGCGATGGCCCCGCTACTACGCCGCTGGATGCATGAAGAAGTCGCGATTCCCGGGGACGAGGCGAACCACGTCGGGGAGGCGAAAGCCTGAGCCCCACTGAGCCTTTGCCGCCGATCAGACGGGAAAGTTGCCAGACCATCGGCTATTCTAGGTGACAGCGTTCGCAACGAAGGCACCGGCAGGGCTTTGGTCCGAGTTACCGCAAACAGCGCTGCTCGCCGGCAACGGTATGCCCCGGCAGCCAACCCCGCTCGCGTCCCTACCCAAACTCGCGTCCCCGCTTGCCCACTGTCCCCGCTACCTGACATGCGATCCCCATGCACCTGATCGAAGCCTGCGTCAACAATCCGGTCAAGGTGATCGTCGGCGTGCTGATGGTCGTTCTGTTCGGCATGATCTCCTTGTTCCGCATGCCCATGCAGCTCACGCCCGAGGTTCAGATCCCGACCTTGACGGTGGAAACTCGTTGGCCGGGGGCGAGCCCACAGGAGATCGAGCGAGAAATCGTGCAGGAGCAGGAAGAGCAGCTGCAGAGCGTCGAAGGGCTGCAGAAACTGCGCAGCGAATCGCTCGATTCCATCGGGCGCATCACCTTGGAATTCGCGGTCGGCGCGAACATTCAGGAGTCGCTTCTGAAGGTCAACAGCCGGTTGCAACAGGTTCGCGAATATCCCGAAGACGCGCTGCAACCGGTGATCTCGACGAGCAACGCATCGGATCGTCCGATCGCTTGGTTCATCCTCAGCGCGTTGCAACCGACGGTCGATGAGATTCGCCAGATGGCGACCCGTCATTCCGACTTGAAGGAGCCGCTGGAACGGATCGCCCGCACCGACAACCCCGGCCTCCGGTTGCTGCGGCTTCGCAAGTTGGCCGAGCAACATCCGGAGATCCGAGAACTGCTACCGCCGGACTTGAACGTCCCTGGCATGCGGCGATTCGCCGAAGACATGATCAAGTCTCGGCTGGAACGGGGCGAAGGCGTGTCGTCCGTCAACGTCCTCGGCGGTTTGGAAGAAGAGCTGCAGGTGATTGTTGACCCCGAGCAATTGGCGGCCCGACAACTGACGATCGAAGACGTTCAACGCGTGCTGCGAACTCAGAATAAAGACACGTCGGGTGGCAATTTCTGGGAAGGGAAGCGGCGTTACGTCGTCCGGACGATCAACCAGTTCCGTTCGCCGGAACAGGTGGCACGCCAGGTCTTGGCCAGCCGAGATGGCGCGCCGGTCTTCATCGGTGACGTCGCGGAGGTTCGCCTGGGTTTCAAGAAACCCGATGGCCTGGTCCGACGCTTCGGCGACAGTTCGATCGCGATCAACGCGATTCGCCAAACCGGGGCCAACGTCTTGGACGTCATGGACGACCTGCGGGCAACCACGGCCGACCTCAATCGCGATCTGCTCCGTGCCCGTAAGTTGCAACTGACACAGGTGTATGACGAAACCGAATACATCTACGCGTCGGTCGGACTGGTCAACGAGAACATCATTCTCGGTGGGGCGTTGACGATGATCGTCCTGATGCTGTTCTTGCACCTGAAGTGGCAGACGCTGGTCGTGGTGCCGATGATCGCGGCATCGGCATTGGCGGCCTTGACGCTGTCTCCGTGGCTGTTCGCGATCTGCCTCGCGATCATCGTCACCGCGGGATTTTGGTTCGCGCGCGGGGCCTTGGTTGTCGGTCTGGCGATTCCGATCAGCATCATCGGCACATTCCTGCTGCTCAATCTCTGGGGCCGCTCGCTGAACGTGATCAGCCTGGCCGGAATGGCATTCGCCGTCGGGATGTTGGTCGACAACGCCGTCGTTGTGCTGGAGAACATCTACCGGCACTACCAAGATGGCGATGCGCCGCGAGTGGCAGCAGTGAAAGGGACGCAGGAGGTTTGGGGCGCTGTCCTGGCCTCGACCCTCACCACGCTCGCCGTGTTCCTGCCCGTGCTGTTCGTTCAGGAGGAGGCCGGACAACTATTTCGCGACATCGCGCTGGCCATCAGCGCGGCGGTCGGCCTGTCGCTCATCGTCAGCATCACCCTGATTCCGATGGCGACATCCAGGCTGCTCAGCCACCCCGAAACGTCCGACGAATCGATGGTAACCCCGCTGCCAGCGAGATCGCATCACCGCCTCCACCCGCTCTCCTGGATCCCCTTGATCGGTGGTGCCGCGGAGGCGTTCGTCGCCCTGATCGTGGCCGTCAATCGCTTCCTCCAGCGACACCTCTTCGCCCGACTGGCCGTCGTCTTTGCGCTGACCCTGCTGGCCTTGGGAGGGAGCTACCTTTTATGGCCGAAGGTCGAATACCTCCCCTCGGGAAATCGCAATCTCGTATTCGGCATCATCCTACCTCCCCCCGGTTACAACCTCGACGAACTGACCCGCCTCGGCCAAGTCGTCGAAGATCATCTGCGGCCTTACTGGGATGTCGACCCGGATGGCGATGGCGCCGACGAGTTGGAGTTCCCAGCGATCTATGACTTCTTCTTCGTCGCCCGCGACAAGTCGGTCTTCGTCGGGGTTCGCTCCGTCGATCCGACCCGGTCGGGAGAATTGGTTCCGCTGCTGCAACAGGTTCGCGACAAATTGCCGGGCGCATTCGTCGTGGCGAAACAATCGAGCCTGTTCGAACAGGGCCTGACCGCTGGCCGCACGATCGATGTCGAGATCACCGGGCCCGAGTTACCCCGCTTGGTTGCCCTGGGCGGACAGGTCCTAGGCACGATCGTCGGCGCGGGTGGCCAGGAACCACTCATCCCCAACTCCCAAACCCGCCCCGTCCCCAGCCTCGACCTGAGCAGTCCCGAGGTGCACGTCCTCCCCAAATTGGTCCAGGCGGAACAGATGGGAATCGACGCCACCCGCTTGGGATACGCGGTCAACGCCTTGGTCGATGGCGCCTACGCGGCCGACTACTACATCGGCGGCGACAAGATCGATCTCACAATCATCGGCCAACCCGAAAGCGCCGCTCGTACCCAAGATTTGCAGGAGTTACCGATCGCGACCCCGACCGGCCAGCTCGTGCCGCTCTCGGCCTTGGCCGATATCAAACTGTCGAGCGGCCCCGAGCAGATCAATCACCGCGAACGGCAACGCGCGATCACGATCGAGGTTTCGCCACCACCGGAAATGCCCCTGGAACTCGCCCTCAAGCTGATCAACGACGAGATCGTGACGCCGCTCCGAGAATCGGGGCAATTGGATGGGGGCTACCAGATGAGCCTTTCCGGAACGGCTGACAAACTGCGGGATACCTGGGACTCCCTCCGCTGGAATGTGCTGCTGGCGCTGCTGATCACCTACCTGCTAATGGCGGCGCTATTCGAAAGCTGGATCTATCCCTTCGTCATCATCCTCAGCGTTCCCCTGGGGGCGATCGGTGGCATCTTGGGACTACGATTACTCGAATCCTACTTGGCGATCCGCGGCTTGCCCCCCCAGGGCCTCGATGTCCTCACCATGCTCGGCTTCGTGATCCTGATCGGCACGGTGGTGAACAACCCGATCCTGATTGTCCATCAATCGTTGAACCTGATCCGCGATCATGGCATGTCATCCCGTGACGCGATTCTCGAAAGCGTTCGCACCCGCGTCCGACCGATCTTCATGACCACCGGAACGACGGTCCTAGGCCTGCTGCCCCTGGTGCTTTTTCCCGGCGCTGGCAGCGAGTTGTATCGCGGCTTGGGAAGCGTTCTACTCGGCGGCCTGCTGGTCTCGACCGTCTTCACGCTGATCTTCGTTCCCACCCTGTTCCGCTTGATGATGGACCTTCGCGAAACGCTGTTTCCCTCCACCAGCCAGCTTCGCACCCTGCCGGTCTCCACCGCTTCCGAGGCCCGCCTGAAGGGAACGGGCTGAGGTCCCGCCCAGAGGCGAACTGGCGAGGCCAGCCGAGCCGTAGGCTGCGAGTCTCCACGGTCACACGACGCCCTCGCTAAGGCGGGGGCAGGCTCACGTCAACAGTCGGTCCGGGCAGGGGCGTTAGCCTCCGACTCAACCACTCGCTCGCCCCCAACCGCAACCGATCGCGGCGCCGGTCGATCTGCCGGTTCAGCTTCTGAAGGATCTTAGCCTGCTGGTTCGGCAGGTATTCGTCGCGCAGGATCCGCTTCACCACATCCCCGAGCGACTCGGCAACTTCTCCGCCGACGTTGCTGATCCGATCCACGTTCAAGTCGACCAGTGACAAGCGGATCGACGAGACGTGCGGGTCGGCCAGAATATCGGGCGGAATGCGGGTGAAATCGAGGTCGAAGCCGATGTCCCCGACGATATCCATCCGCAGCCGCGCATCGGCTTCGACCGACATGCTATAGAGCCGCACCCCGAGGTTCCATTGCTGTTGCTGCAGATAGACGTCGACCCAGGTATCGACCCGAGCCTTGAAATGGAGCCGCCGATCCTCACCCAAATAGGCATCCGTAACCTCAACCTTCAGCCGCTGCGGGTCGTAAACGTCGCCCAAGCGGATGTCGTAGCGAAGCCACCGCCCATGGTTCACTTCCTTCCAACGCCGCTTGGTGCTCAGCCGCCCGTCATCCGCCTTGATGTCGAATCCGGCGTAAACGCGTTTCTGCTTATCCCAATCTTTATCCCGGTGATAACTTTCGGGTAACAACTGGCGGCCCCAATCGATCGCCCACTGGAGCAACCGCTTCGCCTCCTCCGGCGGAATGCCCTCCAACAAGTCCGGTGACTGCGCTCGGACGCTCCCGCCCAGCGACAGCAGAACCGGGCCAGCCATAACCAGCCCAGAGAAAACCGTGAGTCGCAGGAACGATCGACCGGCCAGCTTAATCACGGTATCGCCAGAAAAATGCCGCCAACAACCCAGCCACGTAGCTTAGGTCTTGCGGGTTTTCTGCCAAAAGATGGTCGGCGCCGTCCAGGGCAACCAGGCTGACCGGGGGAGCCGCGTGACCGGTCCGACGGGAGGACGCCAACTGCAGGATTCGCAACGCATGGTCAAACCCCACTGTTTCATCGGTTGGCGAATGCACGATCAGCATCGGGATGCTGATCCGGGCGATCCAATCCTCCAGACGATGCCGCCGGAAGTCCTCCAACATCTCGCTGCGAATGGTCCAACTCCGTCCACCGATCTCGACCTGCCCCTGCCCAACCTTTTCGATGTCGGGGTTGCGACGCAGCATCAAACTGGACAAATGCTGGGTTTCGCTCGGCGCGGCGAGCGCCGCCACGCCGCGAATCGAATTCGGAACTCCACCCACTTCTCCGGAATAAGCCAGCGAAGCGGCACCGCCGAAACTATGCCCCAATAGGCCGGTGACAGGCCCCAGTTCCTTATGGGCAAACGCGATCGCGGCCTTCAGATCGGCGATGTTGGTGGTGAAGTTGGTTCGCGAAAAATCTCCCTCGCTGTTCCCCAATCCCGTCATGTCGAATCGCAAAACGGTCACGCCTCGCGCCGCCAAACCCCGTCCGATCCGAACGATCGCCTTGAGATCTTTGTTGCAGGTGAAGCAATGCGAAAAAACCACGATCGGGGTGCCTACGATCGGGCCACCGGCGAGGGGGGCTACGGGCATGTCGACAATGCCCGCCAACGTGAAGCCATTGCCGCCAGGAAAGCTGACCCGATGCGAGCGCCGGGGCAAGGTCGCCCCGGGGCCATCGCCCAGCTCCGCGGCAGAACTGCGTCCCAGGACAGCGTCGGCCGCGTTCGCGCCGTCGGGAGTCGGTCGCGACATAGCGTCTAGGATCGCGGTCCAGGATCGTACGAGTTGATGCGTCCGCCCCGAAAGGCTTCCGCCATGGCCTGTGGGACTTCGGCCTCGGCAAGGACGAGCGCCGAACGATTGCTCGCGACCAAGGCCTTCATTTCCTGCTCGTGCGCGATCGCCTCGGCCAATCGCCGCTCCGCCTTGGCTCGGGCCACGCGGGTGTCGGCCTCGGCTTGGTCGGTCTGCAACCTCGCCCCGATGTTTTCGCCGACGTCGATGTCCGCGATGTCGATCGAAACGATTTCGAACGCGGTTTGGGAATCGAGCGCCCGACTCAGTACGGCGCGAGTGATCATGTCCGGGTTCTCCAGCACCGCGAAGTGCGAATCGGCGGAACCGATCGAACTGATGATCGATTCGCCGACCCGCGCGATGATCGTGTCCTCCGTCGCCCCACCGATCAACTGCTGCAGATTGGTTCGGACGGTCACACGGGCACGAACCCGCAGTTCAATGCCGTTACGCGTGATCGCACTGAGCGTCGTCTTCCCGCTCCGCTTGGGATCGGGACAGTCGATGACCTTCGGATACACGCTCGTTTGGACCGCTTCCAAAACATCTCGACCCGCCAAGTCGATCGCCGATGCCTGGTCAAAATCGAGCGGGATGCTCGCCTTCTGCGCGGCGATGATGGCATGAATGACGTTCTTCACGTTGCCGTTGGCGAGGAAATGCGATTCCAGCCGACGGGTGCTGATGCCCGTCTCCCGATCGATGCTCAATCCGGCCTGGGCTGCCATCACTTTCCCTTGCACGATCACCGAAGGATTGACCTTGGTGAAGTGCATCCGGATCAAGCTCATCAGGCTGACATCCGCCCGCGACATGAAGGCCTGAATCCACAACTTGCCGTAGCGGACCGCGAACCCGAATAGAAAGGCGAGAAACGCCAGCACCAAAATCGTGCCGACCGCCCCCGTCACCTGGTTAAACGACTGGGCGAGCAAATCGGCTGGTAAACCTCGCCCCGCGGCGGCCGCGAGCAACAATTCGGGGTGCGACAGCGTAACGGACGCAGCGATCATGAGATGACTCTTGAGTTTCGAAAGCCCGCGGCCACGGCTCAAAATCGCCCTAACCGCCCAAATCCCTCAGGCCCCAGTATAGCAGCGCCGCGAGTCAGCGTGGCGGAAACGGTGCCCGGGATGGGGTCAGGTGAACTTTTTGAGAACTTCAGCGATCACGGTCGGATCGTCCTGCTCCCGCAGGTGCCGAATCTGATCGGCCGGCAGCCCGATTTTTTCCAGGTTGACGAGCAACCGCTGCCACACGGTTTCCCGCTTCTTGCCCTCGCACAAGTACAACTCGGTCAACTGTTCCATCGCCTTCTGGAGCGCGATCGCGTCACGGTTGCGATAGTAATTCTTGATGACCTTTTCTTGGTATTTGGTCCGTTGCGGATCGGTCAAGGGAAACCTCCCCAAGGGCTTCGAAGGTGACGATGGAAATGACGAAGTTCGCCCCGGAAGGGAGCGGACCGATCCGGGGCCAACCGCGGGCTAAACGCCGCTAGGATCCGCTCGGCTACGCCAGATCAACAAGCTTTCGAGTATCGCAGATCACCCCGGCTCGTCTATAGTAGATCGGTGGTGTCGGTGGACTCACCATACCCCGTCCATGCACTTACCGTCTGATCAGTTTCCTCATGCCCGCCCCCGAATCTGCCGCCCCATCCCTCCCGCCGAACTCCCCGGCCAACCCGACCGTCGTTCAGACCGTCTGCCGGGGCGTCCGCGGCGCGACGACCGTCGAACACGACAGCCGGGACGAGATTCTGACGGCAACCCGTCAACTGCTCGCCTTGATGATCCGCCGCAACGGGATCGAACCGACCGACGTGGCCAGCGCGATTTTCACCGTGACCCGCGACATCACGGCCGAGTTTCCCGCCGTCGCCGCCCGACAACTCGGCTGGCTCGACGTGCCGTTGCTGTGCGGTTACGAAGTCTCGGTCCAGGGTTCCTTGCCGCGCTGCATTCGCGTGCTGATCCACTGGAACACCAGCAAAGGTCAGCAGGAAATCGCCCACACCTACATGCGGGAAGCGACCATCCTCCGCCCTGATCTGACCCGTTATCCCGCCGTCGATCTGGAAGAACTGGAAGCCTGGATCCGCGTCCAAATGGGCGACGCGCCATGACGACGCGTCTCCGGTGGGAGATCGGAGATCGCTTGTCGCCGCTGCACGCCGCTCATTGCTGGGCCGGCGGGCGGAAGGGGATCGATTCGCAACTCGTCCAAGCGATCGCCGAACCGATGGCCCAGTTGACCGAACGCCTGGCGGCCGACGAGGTCAACCTGGAAGCCTTCTGGCGATGTCTGCTGACGCACGTCGCGGCCAACCATCCCGCGGCCGAAGATCGTGATGCCTGCCGAGCGGCGCTCGCCGCCGCCGGGGTCGGCGAATTGACGCTAGACGCGGTCACCTCGGCGGTCCACTCACGGGTCGCCGAAATTCGCCTTGCGTTTCAGGAACGCTTCCCAAAATTGGCCCAACAGCTTTCGCTCCGCGGTCGACCGCTCCGCGAACAATGGGAAGCCTATGGGCCCGGCCTGCTCCGTTTCGTCGGCAAACAGACACACGAAGCCTTCCTCCCCAAAACCGTGACGGCGCTGCTCCTGTCACCCTACCGCGGCGGTGACGGCGATTGTGATTCGGTCAGTGCCACGCTCTGGATCGAAGCGGTCCTGACCAACCCCGTCCCCGAAATCCCTGAAGTACTGCGGCTGACCTGGCTCGTCTCCCGGATCGGCCTGGAACGCGCCTGCATGTCGCATCCCCTCCCGGCCGACCAGGACTCGCCTGGCCCGACGGGTGCGATCCGCCAGACCGACGTCATCGGCTTGGCGTTGATCCCGATCGTCCTGCAATCGGCGGTCGAACTGGAATTGCTGGCCCCGCTCGAAGCGGCCCCCGATCGGATCGCCACGGCCGTCGCGGCCTGGTCGGGCCATGCGGAAACGAACGTGGTCGAAATCCTGCACGATTGGTGGCAGCAAACACGTCAACTCCGACCCGCCTTTCCGGTTTCGCTCAAGGCGCTCGACCGGATGCTGCCGGGTTCCCCCAGCCTCCGCCTGGGGGCTTCGCCATGACACCGACCGGCCCGACTGCCAGAGGCCACGCGTCTGGTCCACCTGTCCCCTGGCACAGCCGACTGTTCGCCGCCGTGTCCTTCTATCCGACGCTGCTGTGGAATTGCCTGCTCGGACGTTGGCTCCGTGTTCGCAACTGGTGGGATCCCATCGACCCGTTGGTGTTCGTCGGCGGCTATCCCTTCGCGGTCGACGCAGCCCGGTTGCACGCCTTGGGAGTGCGAGCCGTGGTGAATACCTGCGCCGAGTACGCCGGACCCGAGCAGGAGTACGCCCGACTGGGGATCGAACAGCTCCGAATCCCGACCACCGACTTCACCCACCCGCAATTGGCCGACGTGCAACGGGCCGTGGAGTTCGTCCAAGACCACGTCCGCCAAGGCGAAGGGGTCTACATCCACTGCAAGGCAGGCCGCGCCCGCAGCGCCACCGTCGCGCTCTGCTGGTTGATCCAATATCGCAACATGACTCCCGCGCAAGCGCAAACGCACTTGCTCGCCGCCCGGCCGCACGTCAATCCACACGTCGATCGCAGACCGGTCGTTGCCGAGTTCGTCCGCCAACTTGCATCGTCGCCAACCGCTCAACCGGAGACCGCGCGGTGAAGAAGGCCGAGCGTGCGGCATGGGTCGCCGAGCGGTTGCGGGAACTCTATCCCCACCCGCCGATCCCGCTGGACCACCACGACCCGTTCACCCTGCTCGTCGCGGTTGTGCTCAGCGCCCAGTGCACCGACAAGAAGGTGAACGAGGTTACCCCCGAACTTTTTCGCCGAGGTGGCACGCCCCCCGCGATGGCCGCGTTGCCGGTGGACGAGATCTTGAAGATCATCCGGCCGCTCGG
>DITY01000284.1 GCA_002422955.1 Planctomycetaceae bacterium UBA6172 | reverse complement strand
TCGTGATCAACGTCCAGCGTGGCGGTCCGAGCACCGGTTTGCCGACCAAGACCGAACAGAGCGATCTGCTGCAGGCGATGTTCGCCCGCAACGGCGAAGCGCCGCTGCCGATTTTGGCGCCACAGAGCCCGGGCGATTGTTTTCAAATCGCGATCGAAGCCTGGCGGATCGCGGTCGAATGCATGGTTCCGGTGATGATCCTGTCCGACGGCTACATCGCCAACGGCAGCGAGCCGTGGAAGGTGCCGGAACTGAGCCAGTACCCGCGGATCAACGTCGTCCACCCGGAAGCTTCCGAAGATGGCAAGCCGTTCTTGCCCTACGAGCGGGACGAGAACTTGGCGCGTCCGTGGGCGATTCCCGGCACCCCCGGCCTGATGCACCGCGTCGGTGGCCTGGAAAAGGAAGATCGCACGGGGAACATCAGCTACGACCCGGCCAATCACCAGCACATGGTCGACACGCGGGCCCGCAAGGTCAGCGAATTGGCCGATCGCATCCCGCAGCAGTTCGTGTGGGGCGATACCTCGGGCGATGTGCTGTTGCTGAGCTGGGGCGGGACCTTCGGTTCGTGCCACTCGGCGGCGCGGGCCTGTCGCAAGGCCGGGATGTCGATCGGGCATGCGCACCTGCGGTACCTCAACCCGTTCCCCGCGAACTTGGGCGAACTGCTCGGCAATTACAAGAAGGTCGTCGTCGCCGAATTGAACTCGGGGCAATTGCGGATGCTGCTGCGGGCGAAGTACTTGGTCGACTGTGCCGGGATCAACAAGGTCCAGGGCAAGCCGTTTTCGGTTCATGAGCTGGTCGACGAGCTCAATGCCCACTGCGAGTCGGTACGAAGCACGTCGAAGGCGACCGTCGCGGTCAACCGGCACTGACCCGGACAGACGCCGCGTACCGGTCTCCCGCGGCCGAGCCCGAGCAGCCGGATGGCGTCGGGCCGTCCGTGGTTGGCGTCCCGTTTGCAATCCGTTTGTGATCCGTCCGAAACCTGACCCACACCTCCACACTTTCACACATCCATTTCGCCAGGTTGGTCCGCCATGTCGTTGCCCGTACTCAAAGCCGCCGATTTCGCGAGCACTCAAGAAGTTCGCTGGTGCCCTGGTTGCGGCGATTACTCGATCCTCGCCCAGATGAAGAAGGTGCTGCCCGACCTGGGCGTGCCGCGCGAGAAGATCGTGTTCATCAGCGGCATCGGTTGCAGCAGCCGCTTCCCCTACTACGTCAACACGTACGGGATGCACAGCATTCACGGCCGCGCGCCGACTTTCGCCACCGGCCTGAAGTCGACCCGTCCGGACCTGATGGTGTGGGTGATCACCGGCGACGGCGATGCGTTGTCGATCGGCGGGAATCACTTCATCCACATCCTCCGTCGGAACTTGGACATCAACATCGTCCTGTTCAACAACCGGATCTATGGTTTGACCAAGGGGCAGTACAGCCCGACCAGCGTCGAGGGGCAGGTCACCAAGAGCACGCCGATGGGGGCGATCGATCACCCGCTCAATCCGCTCAGCCTGGCCCTCGGCGCGGAGGCGACGTTCGTGGCTCGCAGCATCGACGCGCACGTCGTGCATTTGGGCGAAACGCTGAAGCGGGCCGCCGCGCACAAAGGGACGTCGCTGGTCGAGGTCTACCAGAACTGCAACGTCTTCAACGACGGCGCGATGGCCTACGCCCAGGAAAAGGCCCAGCGGGCGGACAACGTCATCGAGCTGGAACATGGCAAGCCGCTGATCTACGGCAAGGACCGCGACAAGGGGATTCGTTTGGTCGGCACGCGGCTGGAATCGGTGTCGCTGGCCACCACGCCGGTCGATGATTTGCTGATCCATGACGAGAAGGACCCGAACCCGTCGATGCAGATGATGCTGGCCCGGATGCGGTACCCCGAAATGCCCGAGCCGATCGGGGTGCTGCGGGCCGTGGCGGGCGTGCCGACCTACGACGACATGATCAACGATCAAGTCGCGGTGGCGAAGGCCAAACGCGGCGTCGGCGATCTGCAAGCCTTGGTCAGCAGCGGCGAAACCTGGACGGTAGCCTGATCCGAACTGGTCCGCTGGCGAATGCTCGCGGCTTGCGGTTCGTTGCCCATTCACCCTCGCGCCATCGCACTGGTCGTTGGCGACCCTCGACTTGTCACCATCTCCCCTCGAAGGAAGCAGCCATGCCTCGCGGAAAGACTTACGACAACGCCGCCGTTTGCATCGGTGACACCCCGATGATCCGGATCAACCGCTTGATCCCCACGAGCGGAGCGACGGTGTTCGCCAAGTGCGAGTTCTTTCAGCCGCTGAACAGCGTCAAGGACCGGATCGGCGCGGCGATGATCGCGGCCGGCGAGCGAGATGGCAAGATCGACGCCAGCACGCACATCATCGAGCCGACCAGCGGCAACACGGGGATCGCCCTGGCGTTCGTCTGCGCCGCCAAGGGTTATCAGTTGACGCTCACGATGCCCGAATCGATGTCGGTCGAACGCCGCGCGTTGTTGCGGGCGATGGGGGCCAACTTGGTGCTGACGCCGGCCGGCGAAGGGATGAAGGGGGCGATCGCCAGAGCGTCGCAGTTGGTGGCGGAGACGCCGAATGCCTACATGCCGCAGCAGTTCGAGAACCCGGCCAACCCGG
>DITY01000105.1 GCA_002422955.1 Planctomycetaceae bacterium UBA6172 | reverse complement strand
TCGATATACCCTAAAATTAAGCTGTAACAGACCACTAGGATCCGCGAGATTCCCTGTCCGGGATGGCAGGCGACGTAGTGCAAGGAGGCCCTGGGCTGCTCCCGACAGATCGCAACCGCGGCCGGTTCTCAGCGCGTCCCACCGGCTGGCGGAGTGCAGGTTCCGGCAGGCACATGTAGCAAACAAGGCCATGGCACCCGCGAGGGAATCCCCTGCAAATGCCATGGCCTTCGTCGATATCTGACGGCCTCGAAGCTTACTTAGCGCTTATTTAGCCGCGATGTCGTAGCAGAGCAACCTGTCGTCCACGCGGATGTAAAGCTTGCCGTCGTTGATCACCGGATGGGCCCAGCAGGGGCGGGAAGTATCGCCGGGGATCGTGAACTTGCTGACCTCTTCGTACCCTTCGGGGGTCGCCTTGGCCAACACGAAGACGCCGTTGGCGAATTGGATGTACAGCATGCCGTCGCCGCCGGTGAACGCGGCCGAGCCTTTGCCCGAGGCACGCGACTTCCAGCGTTCTTCGCCGGTCATCAGGTCGGCGCAGAAGGGCAAGGCTTTGTCATCCGAGTCGCCGTACAGGTGGTCGCCGATCAAAATCACCCCGCCGTGCTTGTTGGCGAGCTTCGTGTTCAATGGGTAGACCTCCTCGACCGTGACGGCACCCTTCGCGCCGGAAACTTGCTTGAGCAGCGCGCCGCCGCGACCGTAGCCGACCGCGAAAAAGACCAAGTCGCCACGGATGATCGGGGTCGGGATGACGGCCGTGGTCTTTTCGATGTCGTAGGTCCAGAGCAGCTTCCCGTCCGCGGGAGAAATCCCCATCGGGCCACTGGCCGTGACCTGAACATAGACCGGGTTACCACCGACGTTCGACATCACGATCGACGAATGACCTGCTCCGCGATCGCCTTCACGGACACACTTCCAGATCAACTCGCCTGTCTTTTTGTCGAGGGCGACGACCGTCGACGTTTCGCCACCGGGAGTGCAGATCAAACGGTCGCCGTCGATCAGCACCGACTCGGAATACCCCCAACCGTCACCCTTGTTGCCACCGAAATCGTCCTTCAGCTGCTTACGCCAGACTTCGTTGCCACTGTTGGCTTCGCAGCAGACGAGGCTCCCTTGAGGGGTGATCACGTAGACCATGCCCTGATCGACCGTGGGAGTGCTGCGTGAGCTTTGCCAATCGGCCGGGCCTTCATTCCAGGCGGCGCCGGTCTTCGCCGCCCATAACTGCTTCCCCGATTTGAGGTCATACGCGGTCAGGTATTCGTCGGCGTCCGACGCGGTCGAGCAGCCATCGCCGAGGGTAAATAACTGGTCTCCGGCAATGATCACACTGGAATAGCCGCGGCCAGCCCCTACCGCTTCCCAGATCAGCTTCGGACCTTCTTCAGGCCAAGCTTCCAGCAAATTATCATCGGGAGCGACGCCTGTTCGTTCGGGGCCGCGAAAAGTTGGCCAGTCCGCAGCTTGAAGCGAGCTGGCCATGGGGATGACCAGGGAAGCGAACAATGCCATCCGCATGCGTAATCTTGAAATTGCCATCAATGAAAGATCCTCAGGTCCGGGGCTGGCTGGCCCAAGGAGGCCAGCCCGAAATGAATGAAAGGTTCGACGACGGCAGGTTCCGTAAGCCGCGAGGTGCTGAAGCCAGATTCCGGCACTCTGTCCATTACACCGCCAGAACGGCCACACCGCAAACCCCGTTGCCAACATACCGCATCCGCGGACAGCCCTGGCGGAGCGTGGGAGTCCACGAAAGTTGGGTGGGAAATCCGCCGCCAGGGATGCCAAGGGGTTCGAAATCGCTGAGCGAAAGCCGCGAGGTTGCCGAAACCGCGACGGTGCGAGGAAGTCAGCGGCGGCTCATTCGTAGCGGAGGGACAGCGCTGGCTGAATCCTTGCTGCCCGAGACGCGGGCAACCAGGAAGCGAGGATCACAAGCGCAAACGCCGCCGCCGCGACGGCGAGAACGAGCCAGGGCGAAAGCGTGAACTCGACCTGGTGACCCAGCGCTGGAAAGGTGGCGAGATTCATCAAATACGACATCGCAATCCCCGCGACGATCCCCGGTATGATCCCAACGATCCCCAAAAGAATAGCTTGGGAAAGCACCATCAACCGGACCTGACGCGACGTCATGCCGACGGCACGGAGTAAGCCCAGTTCTCGCGTCTGCTCCAGCACGTTCATCGCGAGCATGTTGAACACCCCGAAGGAAGCGACCAGGAGGGCGAGTGTTAAGAGCGCCCACAGGCTACCGACCACACCCGACATCATCCCTTCGATGAGCGTCGTCAAGTCGGCGTACGATTGCAACATCATGCCATTCCGCAGGCTGATCTCGGCCAAGGCGTCTTTGACATCCGCGATCTGGCTGTGTTCGGCTCGGACGATGTAGGCATCGACTCCTTCGACGTCGAAGAACCGTTCCGCTAGCGGCCGCTGCATGTAAACGGTCATCCCGCCGCTCAGGTAGTCGTTTTGGACACGGGATACGGGAAGTTGTTGCGGGCCGATTCGCGTGAGCAGTTCGACCGAGTCGTCGGCTTGAACCCCGAGGCGCTTCGCGAGCACGCTGCCGAGAATGACCGTGGGAGGGCTGGGGTCAACGGGGCCACTCGTCAGCAAGGATTCGGTCGGGGATGAGGCCTTGGCGAAGACGGTGTCTTCGGTGACCAGCATCGCTTTTTGCCCATTCACTTCGATCGCCAGGAAGCGGAGGCTGGCGATCTTCAGGACGCCAGGGATGTTTTCGATTTCCTCGCCCACGGTCTCAGGTACCGCGGCCGACAGCCCCGTTTCCATATCGGGCATGGTCGCGCGGACGAAGAAATCGCCGACGATCGCGGTTTGGTACCAATGGCGAATGTCGGCGACGTTATCCATCAGGGAACTGGCTTGTCCCAATCCGGTCGCAACCGCGATGAACAGCACTCCCAGGGTCAGCATGGTGCGACCGCCATGCCTTAAAAGTTGCCGTCGAGCCATTCGCGATTCGACGGGGTTCAGTCGCCGCAAGCACCATTCGCCCAACCAGGTCAAAGGTTTCAGGGTGAGTGGCAAAAGTAGGACGGCGCTGATCAGTAGCAGCACCAAGGCGGCGACGCCGTATTCGAAAGTGAATATTCCGAGCAGGGTGGCGATGAACATGCCGATCGAGATCAAGGTCCCGGCAAAACCAGCCGCCACCATCTGCCAAGGCAACGCCTCGATATCGCTGCGTTGCGAACCGCTCATGCCTTCCACGGGATCGAGACGTGCGGCTCGAGAGGCGGGTAGCCAGGCCGACAGCAGCGACGCGCCAAATCCGAACGCGATCGCGCTGGCGACCGGCAGCAGTCGTAACTGAACGGTTGGTAGATCGGTTTGCAGCAGGTTGCCGATCATGTTGTTCAGCAGGTTGGCGCAAACCAGCCCGCAAGCGACGCCGGCCGCCGTCCCGGCCGCTCCGAGCAAGAAGGCTTCGCGAAGGATCATCTGGCGAATTTGTGATTGCGTCGCGCCAACCGCACGCATCACGGCGAGCTCGTGTCGACGTTGGCCGACGCTCATCGAAAAGGTATTCGTGATGATGAAGATCGCCGCCAGCAGCGAGAATGCGGTCGACAACAGGAGGCCGTTTTCGAGCCCGCGCATGGTTTCCTGCGCGAGTGACCCGCGGGTCGCTGGCTCCCGAACTTCCGCCCCCGTTGGCAACGACTTCTCCAACGCCAGCCGAACCGATCGCGGGTCGGCATCCTCGGTCAGAATCATCTGGATGCGGTCCAGCTGCTTGGGGGCACCGAAATAGCTTTGCGCGACCGCCAAGGGGATGAGCACGGTCCCGCCGCCGGCGACTCCGGCACCGCTGCGTGGCCTGACCAAGCCTTTGACCGTCGATTCGACCAATCCTCGCCGGACCAGCAGCTTGATCCGATCGCCGACTTTGATTTCGAGGCTTTCCGCCAGCGAGGCATCCAGCAGCAGTCCGCTGCGCGGAGACAGGGGCTCGCCCGATACGAGTTCGTAGTCACGGACCGCCGCGTCGAGCGCCGTATCGATCCCTAGGGCGATCAATTTCGCTCGCCCTTTTTCGGCATACATCACCACGTTCCGCTGGATCACCGGAACCGCGGCTTGAACGCCCGGCTGTTGGCTGACGACGTCGCGGAGTGCCGCATCGAGCTTGGTTCCCCCCGCCCCGACGATCTCCAACGCGGCTCGTCCGGTGATCGTTTCGTACATGTTGGTGTATGCCTGACGCGCCGATCGCGTCGACAGCCCGACCGCCATGACCGAGGTGACCCCGATGACCACGCTCAGCCAGGTCAGCAACGTGCGTCCCGGGTGCCGCAGGATCTCTCGTCGTGGAATCGCCCACGTTGACATGTCGGAACCTACTGAGGGTGCGCTTCGGGTGAATCCGGGTCCGACGTGTCGCCAGTTCCCGCAGCCGATCGTCTGGCGTTGGCTAAATCGGTTTTATGCGGCCCGGAACCGACTTCGACTAACTTTCCATCGCACATCCGGATGACACGATCGGCTTGCCGACCGATTTCGGCATCGTGCGTCACCATCACGATCGTTTCACCCCGCTCACTCACGAGCGAACGGAGCAATTGCAGGATCTTTTTTCCGCTGCTGCTGTCCAGGTTGCCGGTCGGCTCATCAGCCAGAATCAAAGCGGGTTCGATTACCAATGCTCGCGCGATCGCGACCCGTTGTTGTTCGCCACCGGACATCATGGCAGGAAAATGATCCTTGCGGTGCTGCAGCCCAACTTGCTCCAGGGCGATGGTTGCACGTTGCTTGGCCAGCGATGAAGAAATTCCATCCAATTCCAGCGGCAGGGCCACGTTCTCGATCGCGGTGAGGACCGAAATCAGATTGAACGCCTGAAAGACGAAACCGAGCGAACGGCGGCGCATCACGGTGCGGTCGGTATCATTTAGGCTGGCGAGGTCAACGCCCTCGAGCAGCACTTGGCCACCTGTCGGCCGTTCTAAGCCGCCTAGCAGGCTCAACAACGTGCTCTTGCCCGAGCCTGAAGGACCCATGACCGCGATGATTTTGCCGCGTTCGACCGCTACGGTGACATGACTTAATGCCTCCACGCTGGTCTCGCCACTACCGTAAATTTTCGTCAGATCGTTGGCTTCGATGACGAATGGGCCGCGGGTCTGGGGTGTGTCGTTGGGCATCAATCGTTCTCGCGGACCGGATGGCGGCCTTGCGGGCTAGCGACTTGGGGTCGGGGCGTCGTTCGGTTCGTGCATGTTCGCGGGGGTGAGGCCGAGTCGTTGCTGGACGATTTCCAGGTGGTGGCGAAGGTGGGCCGCGGTGAGCCAGGCCAATGCACGGACGCTGATTTGGTGGCCGGAGACCGAGCCGCCGCGGTCCCAACAGGTCGGACTGAGTCGCTTGAGGAGCCGGAGGTTGGCTTGTCGCAGGAGATCGATCTCGTCGACCAAGTTATCGAAATTACCGAGGCCGTAACGGGATGAGGCGTAGGCGTTTTCGTCCCAACCGGGAAGCGGCGTTGGGTCGCCTGCCGCGATTCGGAGCATCCGGTATCCGAACACTCGTTCGCCCTCGGCGACGTGGGACAGCACTTGTCGGATTGTCCATTGGTAGGGCGCATGAACCGTGTCGACCTGGTCCGTGCTAATCGCCACGGCGACGCTGGCGAGCCACGGCCGTTGGTCACGGAGGACCAGCAATACGTCCGCGCCTGGAGTTCGGTCCAGCATCATCCGATGGTAATCGGAGCTCATTTCGGTGGGTTCGCAGCGACGCGAAGGCGATGGCAACATGGGACCGGATGCGGGTGAGGCGCACGTAGGGAGGAACGGGTTCGGTGGCGAACCGATCAGGCGCCGAACTTGCCGAGGCGACCGGCGTTGCTCAGGGCCATCATCATCAAGTACTTGGCTTCGAAGTGCCCCAGGCCGCCCGTGATGCAGGTCGATTCGCTGAAAGCCGTGTGGGGGTCGGGCCGGCAGCAATCGCTGGCCAACAGCGTTGGCACGGGGTGCCAGGAGTGGCCCTTCAAAAAGCTCGGCGTGCTGTGATCTCCGGTGACGATCAAGACCGTCGGGGAGAGCTTCTCGATTCGCGGCAGCATCGCATCGAGTTCCTCAATCCGATTCACTTTTTCAGCAAAATTGCCATCTTCGCCCGTGCTGTCGGTGTACTTGAAGTGGATGAAGAAGAAATCGTAATCTTGCCATGCCTGTTCGAGCGTGTCGACTTGCTCGGCCAGGGTGTTGGCCTTGCCGACGATCTTCATTCCGACCAGATGGGCGAGGCCTTTGTACATCGGGTAAACCGCGATCGCGGCGGCACGCAATCCATAGACCTCTTCATAGCTCGGCATATCCGGCTTGGCGGCGAAGCCCCGCATCGTGTGGTAATTGGCCTTGGGCTGGTCGCGAAGCAGTTCCCGGGCCTGGCGGAGGAATTCGCGGGCAACCTCCGCCGTTTTTTGGCTGGCGGCGTCACGAGCGACCGGGTCGAGCGGCGGGACCCCGACCGCTTGCGGGTCGGTGTCGTTGACCTCGCCACCCAGGCCGGGGCCTCGAAAGACAACGACGAAACGATGCTCCTTGACCGGTTCGACGAAAATTTCGACGCCCTGGATCTTGATCTGACGGAGGCTGATCGCGATCGGTGCGCTCTCCTCACTGCTGATTCGGCCGGCCCGTCGGTCGGTGATGTTACCGTCCGGGCCGAGCGTGCAAAAATTACAGCGAATGGCGACGTCGCCGGCTTGCAGCGAAAAACCGATCCCGGTCGCTTCCAAGGCCCCGCGGCCGATCTGGTACTGCAACGGATCGTAGCCGAACAGGCCGAGGTGCCCTGGCCCGCTGCCCGGCGCGATTCCGGGCTTGACGGGAATGCTCGCCCCCTGGACCGCCCCGGCGGCGATCCGATCGAGATTGGGTGTATTGGCGGTTTCCAGTTCCGTCTTACCGCCCGGTTTCATCGGCAAGCCGCCGAGGCCATCCGCAACCAGCATGACAATTTTGGAATCGTTCTTTGCGATCAGGCTGCGGGTCAGCGTATGCATGTCCATGGCGGATTGAGCTCGGCGAATGCGGGTAAACTGGTCTTCGGATCGCGCGGAACCGGCGTCCGGCAACCCATGGTTTAGCAAATCGTGGCCGCAGCACAACTCGGCCGCCCTCGGGCGGATTCGGCCCGCTTCGAATCCCTGGCGTCATCGGATAAGGTGAGGCCTCGCTAACATGTCCTCCGCCATTCACCGCTGCATCCCCGATCAGGGCCTCGATGAGTTTGCTCCGTTTTGACGCCCGCGGCGCCATCAACGCCGATTACGGAATCACGACGGAACAGCTACGGTCGCTTTATCCCCGATTGGAGTCGTTGCGGCAAGAATTGGTGGAACTCGACCCCGAGCGGTATGCGCAAGGGGAGCTTCCGGACGGGCAGCCGCCGTTGGACGCTAGGTTCTATTGGTTGCCCCAAGAGCAACTCGAACAGTACCGGCGGCATCGGGATGCGTCCGAATTGGGGCGGATTTTCGGGCTGGCCAACACCGTCATCGACGATATCGACGCTATCGTGGTGCTGGGAATCGGGGGTTCTTACTGGGGGGCTCGGGCGCTGATGGATGCCTGTTGTGATCCTCATCACAATGAGCTGCGCCGAGCCGCGCGAGGCAGTCGACCGAGGATGTATTTCGGGGGGAATAACCTCGACAACGATGCCTCCCAAGCCTTGCTCGGTCGGTTGAATGCGGGCGGCTACGGGGACACGCCGGCCGAAGGACGGCATGCGATTGTAGCCGTCAGCAAGAGTGGCGAGACCCTGGAGACCGCAGTCGCCTTTCGCCAATTTCTCACGCAGCTTAATCGCCAGTTGGGCGTCGAAGCCGAAAAATGGCTGCCGCGCCTCGTGATCCCGGTCACCGGCGACGCAGGGAAATTGTCCGAAGTGGCGAAGGCGATCGGTTGTGAGCAAATGTTCAGTGTCCCTGACGGGGTCGGGGGGCGGTTCAGCGTGCTCTCGGCGGTCGGGCTGTTGCCTGCGGCCCTGTTGGGGTTGGATTGCATGAAATTGCTCGAAGGGGCGGTTGCCATGAATCGCCATTTCGAGGCCGCCCCGCCGCAGGAGAACGTGGTCCTCCAATACGTCGCCGTGAATTACCTGTTGTCCCAGACGCGGGACAAGGCGATTCGTGTTCTCAGCGTCTGGAGCCAGGAATTGGAATCGTTCGGCAGGTGGCATGACCAGTTGCTGGCCGAATCCAACGGAAAAGCCGGGTTGGGCGTCACCCCACTGACGACGGTCAATACGCGGGACCTGCACGGCCGCCATCAGCAGCACCAGCAGGGACGCAACGACAAGGTGTTCATTAACCTGATCGTTGAAAAACATCGGACGGACCCGTTGTCAGTCGGCTCGAGCGTGCTGAACCAGGATTCCTTGAACGATCTGGCCGGCAAGGACTTGACGGAAATCATGGCCGCGGCGATCAAGGGTACCAACGACGCGCTGCATGCTGGCGGCCGTCCGACCACCGACATCGTCCTCCCGATGATCGACACGCATGTGCTGGGGCAATTATTCCAGATGCTGATGATCGCAACCGTGATCGAGGGTAGGCTGATGGGCGTCAATCCCTATGGTCAGCCGGGTGTCGAACAGTACAAACTCAACATGAGCAAAAACCTGGGGCGGTCTTAATTCACGATGTCCACTCTTGATCAAACGTTCGCGGCTTTGCGAGCCACTGGCCGTAAAGCCTTCCTGCCGTTCGTGACCGCGGGAGATCCCGACATGGCGACCACGGCGGAAATTCTTAAGGCGCTCGACCGCTGCGGTGCCACGATCGCGGAGGTGGGGGTGCCCTACAGCGACCCGATCGCTGACGGGCCGGTGATCCAAGCTTCATACCAACGCGCCTTGGATGCGGGGTTTCGCTTACCGCAGTTGTTCGAAATGACTACCGGCTTGAAGGGGCAGCTTCGCATGCCGCTGGTGACGATGGTCAGCTACAGCATCATTCATCGCACGGGGATGCGGCGATACATCGACCAAGCGATGGCGGCCGGGGTCTGCGGGGCGATCGTCCCTGACCTGCTGCTCGAGGAGGCCCAGCCGTTAGCCGAGCTCTGCCGCGCGGCCGATTTTAGCCTGGTCCAGCTCGTTACCCCGACCACACCTCGAGAACGGCAAGTGCGGATCGCGGAGCTTTCCAGCGGCTTCTTGTACTTCGTTTCCGTCACCGGGATCACGGGTGAGCGCAGCCAGATGGCGGCCGGATTGCTGGATAACGTCTCTTGGCTCCGCGAGCAAACCTCGCTCCCGGTTTGCGTCGGGTTCGGAATCAGTACTCCCGAGACGGCGCGGTCATTGGCTCAGGTGGCGGACGGTGTGATCGTCGGTTCGGCCCTCGTGCGCAGGATCGCGGACGCGAACACCCCCGCGGAGGCGGTCGAAAATGTTACCCGATTCGCGACGGAACTCATTTCTGCCCTGGCCTAGTTGTCGTCGGCTCCACTCGTTGAAAAGGGGAATGCATCGTGCGGGGTTTACGACAAGCGGCGCTGAATCTCGGCCGCTCTTTCTCATTCGTGGGGTTGGTGTTCGCGGGCCTCTTCTTTGCGGCTTCGGTGACGCCATCACTGCTGCCCCGCCAGTTCCTATTTCAAGGTCTGCTGTCCGGGTTCGCCATCGCCATGGGGTATGGGATCGGGGAAAGCCTGGCGATCCTCTTTCAATTCCTAGAGATCCCGCCCCCGCCGAGGCGGTTCCAGGGCAAGCTCAAGGTGTGCATCGCGATCAGCGTGACTGTGTTATTCGTTTACTTTTTGAGGCAGATGACCTTTTGGCAGAACTCGCTGCGGGCCCTGATGGAGATGGAGCCCTTAGAGAGTGTCTATCCGACATCGACCGCGGCGGTGGCGATCGCATTCGGCGTTTTTCTGCTCGTTTGCGCACGAGGCGTGATGCGTTTTCGTCGGTTTGTCGCCGATAAGTTGAGGCCTTTCTTGCCGCGTCGCATCGCCTACGGGCTGAGCGCCACGATCGTCGCGGTCACGCTGTTTTTCATCGGTAACGGAGTAATCGCACGAGGGTTGTTGAACGCCGCGGACGCGTTCTTTCTGCGGGCTGATGAATTGGTCGATGAGGACGTGGCTCAACCGATTGGTAATCTCGAGTGTGGCGGTGAGGATTCTTTGGTCGATTGGGAATCGATCGGTCGTCGGGGCAAGGACTTTTTGGTCAGCGGACCGTCCCAGCAATCGATACAGGAGTTTTGGGGCGACGCGCGGGAAGCTTTGCAGCCGATCCGCGTTTATGTCGGAGTGCGTTCCGCAGAAACGAAAAAAGAGCAGGCCAATCTGGCCGTCGAGGAACTGAAACGGGTCGGCGCCTTCGAACGCTCGGTGCTCGTCGTCGCGACCCCCACCGGGACCGGTTGGCTGGATCCTGGCGCCGTCGATTCGATCGAGTATCTGCACGCCGGTGATACGGCGATCGTCAGCACTCAGTATTCGTATTTGCCCAGTTGGATCACCATCCTGGTCGATCCCGAACGATCCATCGATTCCGCCCGGTATTTGTTCGAGGCGGTTCACGAACATTGGAAGACATTACCTCGGGATGCGCGACCCCGGCTTTATCTTCACGGACTCAGTCTCGGTGCGCTCGGGTCTGAAGTTTCTGCGCCGTGGTATGCCATCTTGGAAGATCCGCCGCAGGGGGCTGTCTGGAGCGGACCGCCTTTTCCCAGCTCCCACTGGCACTATCTCTCTGAAGCCCGCAACCCGAAGTCGCCAGCTTGGCTGCCCAAGTTTCGCGACGGTTCGGTGGTCCGTTTCACGGCCCAGGAGAATACGCTGGACACCGACCAACGCTGGGGACCGCTGCGCACGGTTTACATTCAATATGCGAGCGACCCGATGATCTTCTTTTCACCAGACCTGTTATTCAGAAAGCCGGCCTGGTTGATCGGCCCGAGAGGACCTGACGTTTCTCCGCATTTGAATTGGTATCCGGTTGTCACCTTTCTCAAAGTTGCTTTCGATCTGCCCATGGCGATCAGTGTGCCAACGGGCTACGGGCATAATTACTCGCCCCAAAATTATATCGAGGCCTGGAACGCGGTGACCCAGCCCGAAGGTTGGACCGTTGATCATACGCAACGATTGACGGAGAAGTTGACGCCTTAGAGCCCGCCCCAGGGCGGTCGTCGCGCGGAACGTTGGTTCGGTTGGCACGATCGGCCTCTGGCGAGCGATGATTCTATCTTTACGCCTGAGTTCGTTTGCTAGCAAGCGTTGTCTGATGACGAATTAGGCACCGCTGCCTGCTATTCGTGCGATTGGCTTCCGAACGTCTCGGGGAATCGGATCCCAAACTCAAACCCCCATTTGTGTTGGGGCCGAGCTGCCGTCCATTCTGCTACTCGGAAGGGAGCCTTGTTTGACCTTGGCGAGTCTGTGAGTCCATTCGGCGCGTTTTCTAATCGGAACCCGGCCCAGATTGGCATCGGCTTTGCTTAGCTGGAAGGTTCGACTTGAGTGTCGATCTCCCAGCGGCCAGTCTCGCTCCTCACCCAGGTTCTTATGCGGCAGCCGGGATGTCGCTGAAGGCTTTCTGGGGGCTGCGGCGATCCGGGTGCTATCGCGGTCAATGTCGGTTGCTCTCGCCGTCGTGGTAAGCGTTTTCAATCAGCGTCCTTTATTTGCCGGAACATCGTTCCGGGAGTCCTTCTCTTAATACCAAGGATTGAGTGATGAAAGTTCGTGTTGCAAGGAATGCGGGCTTTACGCTCGTGGAACTGTTGGTCGTGATTGCCATCATTGGCGTGATGGTCGGCTTGTTGTTGCCGGCGGTGCAATCGGCCCGTGAAGCGGCGCGGCGAATGAGCTGCGGCAATAACATGAAGCAGATCGGTTTGGCGCTGCATAATTATGAAAGCACGTACAAGAAGTTTCCCGCCGGACGATTGAGTCTGGGGACTTTGGTGGGGGCCGGCACGGGAAACTTTCGTCCCGATCCGCAGACGAAGAATGTTCAAGGCTTGGTTTCGATCTTGCCGTTTATCGAGCAGCAGGCGCTCTATGATCAATTCAATTTCAGTGGCGCGTTTGGGAATTATCGGGCGGCTGGAGCCGCTACCCCGCTGGCAACTCCAGATGCGATCGCTAGCGGCAACGCAAACTTGTCCACCAACATCGTGCAGACGTACCTCTGTCCCTCCGACGGTGGGCTGCAGGAAATTCTGCCCTCGACTCACTACAGTCCCGATTTAGGGGCGAACGGGGTTCGGGCACGAAAGACTTGCTATGACTTCATCATGCCCCACACGACATTGGGCAATTACAACTTGCACAATGCCACTTCGATCGAAACCCGGTACATTTTCGGCGAAAATAGTTTCACCAGGATGGCGAGCATCACCGACGGGACGACCAACACCCTGGCAATCGGCGAAATGACGTTGGAACTATTCAACGGCGTGACCTCCGCTTGGTCGTACGCCGGTTGGGTCTCGGTGGGCATCGATCCGGTCGGTTCTTGGAACTTGACCTATCCGGCTCGCGGTCTGAATATCTGGAATTACAACAATAATCCGAGCCCGCTCAACAACAAGCGTGGGCGGCGGGCCAGTTGGTACAACTCGGCCAGTTTGCATCCAGGCGGAGTGCAGTTCGTACTCGCTGATGGTTCGGTCCGATTCATTTCGCAATCGATCGATCTGCCCAGTCTGACCAATCTCTGCCGCATGTCGGATGGCCAAGTCATCACGGCCGAACTTTAATTGCGATCCCGAGAAGGCTGTTGTCGGACGTCCTGCGATATGAAGGAACGATCGCCCTTGGGGTGGCGGTCGTTCCTGGTGTGAGAGCCTTGGGTCAGGTGGGTGTGTCCTGCCCTGGTGCCGGTTTCAGTTTCGACTCTTGATGTGTGTGGGGAGAATCCAGTGCGGAATGGTATTCAGTGGACGGCATATTCGGCCGTCTTGCTCGCGATCGGTTGTGGTGGGGACGGTTTAACGCGAGTGGGCATTGAGGGTGAACTGCTCGCCCAGAACGGGCCGATTGCCAACGCGACGGTCCAGTTAATTCCCCAGGCGGGTACGGTCGGCGAAGGGGCAATCGGTTTAGCCGATTCGAGTGGTAAGTTCACCGTCATCAGTTCTCGTGATCAGGCCGCGGGTTTACCCCCCGGGAAGTATCGCGTGCGCGTGAGTCAGATGATCGATAAGGACGGAACTGTCCTGCCGGGAGATGCGATTCAGGCTGATTATCCGTTCTCCCGCGAGGGAGTGCCCCCGCCCTACTCCACGCTCGAATCCCCCTTGGAGGTTTCGATTACGGATGCCGGTGGGCAGGTCACGATCGAGATTCCGATCAAGACACTCGGTAAGTGATGGAGATTCGGATTGGTGGTGATCCGAACGGTCTTATGGTTGAGGTTTCGATGAGTGGACTCGCAATGGACATGAATCACGCCGCGATCGGGCAACTACCGACGCGGTGGCTTTCCTGGGTTGCCATCGGATTTTTCATGATCGTGGGATGCGGGCAGGATTTGTCCGAGGCACCAGCGATTCAGGCCACATTAGCCGAACCTGCCGAGCCCAGCGAGATTGAGCTCTCCGATCCGAAGGCGATTTTTGAAGCTCCCGACGTGGTACGGCTGGAGGTTGCGTACCGGTTTACAAAGGGGGGGCCGCGGAACTTTTATTGCGCGGAGGTCGAATTTCCAGGTACGGAGAATGTGGGCGTGAAATACATGGAGGGATGGGAATTGAAGGATTCCGGCGTACTCAAAACTGGCTTGGTCCTTAAGTCAGCGGATGTCAAGGAGTTTGAAGTTCGAATTACCGAGGCCTTGTTGCCCCAGGATGGATACAAGCCGATTTCGAATGGCGTCAAAGGACAAGTGCAAGGAGTTCCTGAGGTCGCCACCCCGGCGACCCCATAGGCTCCTCGCCCCGTTTGAGGGCTGGTACTCGGGTGTTAGCATACGGGCTTGCCGCCAATGTGAGCGGCGAGTCTCGATCAACATCTGGGTTAGCTTTTGTATGTCGAATCCTGCCTCCTTCGCCATGGTTTGTTGCCAAAACGGCGTCGAAACCGCGGTCAAGGATGAGGTCTCCGCCGCCGGTTGGAAATTGGCCTTCAGTCGCCGCGGCTTTGTATCGCTCAAGCACGACGGGGGGGCCGGCGAGTTGGCGTTGCCACACGGCGTATTTGTCCGTACCGCCGCTTGGTCCCTGGGTTTGATTCAGGGTAGTGACGCCGCGAGCAACCGGGAAGCGTTGATCGCGCGATTGTCCGAGGCGGGCGGCGAGCAGTCTTGGGACCGCTTGCACTTATGGCCCCGCGATCGGTTAACGGTCGGAAAATTCGGCTTTGAGCCGGGGATTGATGAAGTTTCGCTGGCGGTTGCCGAGTATCTCACCCCGGTGCTTCATTCACGTGGGATTGTTCGCCAATCCCTCTGCAACCAGGTCGCTACCCCCGGCGAGCGCGTGCTCGATGTCGTCTTGATCGAGCCTTCGCAATGGGCGATCGGTTGGCATCAGGTACCGGACCCTGCCGCCGCCAGCGATTCGGCTGGGTATGTCGGTTCGATGGCGGTTCCGCTGGCTTGGCCGGGCGGTGTGCAGCCGATCGAACCTACGGTTCCCGTAATCTCGAGGGCCTATTACAAGGCTGCGGAGGCGATCTGCTGGAGCGGCTTTGAGATGAAAGCCGGCGACTTGGCGGTGGAGGTTGGGGCATCGCCCGGTGGGGCTTGCGGCCGATTGCTGGAACTGGGGATGCGCGTGATCGGAATCGACCCGGCCGATATGGACGCCGAGATCCTTGGCGACAAGCGATTTCGACACATTCGCGCCCGCGCAGGCGATTTGCCCCGTCGCGATTTCGCGGGAGCCAGTTGGCTGTTGGTCGATTCCAACGTTCGCCCCGATCAGACGCTGACGACCGTGGAGCACATCGTGCAGCACCGTCAGTCGAGTATTCGCGGGCTGCTACTAACGCTCAAACTGGGCGGTATCGAGCATGCCGACCGAATCCCCGGATGGGTCCGTCGGATACGCGGTTGGGGAGCGCGCGATATCCGTGTTAGGCAACTGGCGCGAGGCAAGATGGAGCTTTGCCTCGCCGCGCGATTGGATCGTTAGCGGACGAAGCCTTTTTCGACCAGCAGTTGGACGACCTTGTCAGCACAGACGTCGATCGAGTCTTGCGAAGCGTCGAGTACCAGGTCAGGTTCCGTGGGGGGCTCATAGATCGCGGTGACTCCCGGAAAATTGGGAAGTTCACCGGCATCTGCCTTGGCGTATTGTCCTTTGGTGTCCCGCGTCCGGCAGACTTCGATCGGCGTGGCGACGTGCGCTACGAGAAAGCGTCCTTGGCCGATGGTGTTTCCGACACGCTGGCGAACCGACTCGTTCGGCGCGACGAAGGATGCCAGGCAAATGAGTCCGGCCTCATTCAGCATCGCTGCCAGGTGGGCACCACGGCGTAGGTTCTCGCTACGATCTTCCGCCGAAAACCCCAATTCGCTCGACAGGCCGCGGCGCAGTTGTTCGCCGTCGATTCGCGCGACCGCTCGACCGGCCGTGAACAATTTTCGCTCCACCGCGACCGCGATGGCTGTTTTGCCGCTGCCGGTCAGGCCGGTCAGTAGCAGCGTCACCGGCTTTTGGCCGAACCGCGCCCGCCGCTCTTCGTTCGTGACCTGAGAAATCTCCGCCGTTTGTTCATCGGCGGAGGGCTGCGACGCATCGTCCCAGACGCAACGTCTCGCCGGGTCGGGATCATGTTCCAGGATCATACCAGCCGCAACGGTCGCGTTGGTCAACCGATCGATCACCACAAAGGCACCGGTGCCACGGTTATTCCGGTAGGGGTCGAAATGGATTGGGGCGTTCAGGCTGACGCGGACGCGACCGATTTCGTTCAATTCCAAATTCGGGGCTGGTGACCGATGGAGCGTGTTGACGTCGATTCGGTAGGCCAGGGTTTCGATCGAGCCGGGCAACGTCTGGCTGGTGTGCTTGAACAGGTAGGTTTTGCCGGGGACCATCGCGTCCTGATTCATCCAGACGAGCATCGCCTCGAACGTATCCGCTGTCCGTGGGAGGTTGCCCGCGCGGACGATCATATCCCCGCGGCTGGCGTCAACCTCGTCGGTGAGGGTCAGCGTAACCGAAAGGGGGGCAAAGGCTTCGGCGAGATTGCCGTCGAACGTCACGATTTCCTTGACGCGGGATTTTTGGCGGCTGGGGAGGATCATCACCTCTTCGCCGGCGCGAATCGTGCCGGCGGAGATCGTTCCGCAGAAGCCACGGAAGTCGAGGTCGGGACGATTGACCCATTGCACCGGGAAGCGGAAGTCGCGGAGGTTGCGGTCGCTACCGATGTACACCGATTCGAGGAAGTTCATCAGTGTCGCGCCGCGGAACCAAGGCATCCGCTGGCTGGGGTCGACGACGTTGTCCCCATCCAAAGCGCTGATCGGGATGAAGTGTAAATCTGGGAGGTCGAGCCGGGCGGCGAAACTGCGATAATCGTCGCAGATCTGGTTGAATCGCTCTTCGCTGTAGTCGACCAAGTCCATTTTGTTGACTGCCAGGACCACGTGGCGAATGCCGAGTAGCGACACGATGAAGCTGTGTCGACGAGTCTGGGTGAGCACGCCATGGCGGGCATCGATCAGGATGATCGCTAAGTCCGCGGTGCTCGCCCCGGTAGCCATGTTACGGGTGTATTGTTCATGGCCGGGGGTATCGGCGATGATGAACTTACGCTTTGCGGTACTGAAATAACGGTACGCGACATCGATGGTGATGCCCTGCTCCCGCTCGGCCTTCAAGCCATCGGTGACCAGAGCCGGGTCGAACTTGCCGCCCGTCGTGCCGACTTTGCTGCTATCCGCTTCCAATTGCGCGATATGGTCTTCGTACAGCATCTTGCTATCAAATAGCAGCCTGCCGATTAGCGTGCTCTTGCCATCATCGACGCTGCCGCAGGTGATGAATCGGAGCAGTTGCTTCCGTTCGTGCTGTTTGAGGTAAGCATCGATATCGGTAGCGATCAGTTCGGACTGATGAGACATCGGCGAAATTACTTTGAGGTTTCGTGGTGATTCGATTCGTAAATGGCGATCCGACTGCTGATCGGAGCATCAAGTTATCAAGTCGGGCAGCATTGACTCGCCAGGGGTCGGGAACTTGCTGGCGACAAAAGTTATCAGAAATACCCTCGCCGCTTCTTCTCTTCCATTCCGGCACCGCCCTCGTCACGATCGATAACTCGGCCTTGTCGCTCGCTAGTTTTGGCGAGCAACATTTCCTGAATGACCTGTGGCAGCGTCGTCGCGTCCGATTCGACCGCTCCGCTGAGCGGGTAACATCCCAGCGTCCGAAACCGGACATTCAACAGCTCTTCGGTTTCGCCCGGCAGCAGGGGCATGCGCTCATCGTCACGCATCAACAACACGCCATTACGGCGAACCACGCGGCGTTTTTCGGCCAGATACAGCGGCACGATCGGAATGTTTTCCAAGTGGATGTACTGCCAAACGTCCAATTCCGTCCAATTGCTCATCGGAAAGACTCGGATTGACTCGCCCTTGTTCACCCTGCTGTTGTACAGATTCCAGAGTTCGGGGCGTTGGTTCTTCGGGTCCCAGCGATGTTTGGCGTCGCGGAAACTGAAGACGCGCTCCTTGGCCCGACTCTTTTCCTCGTCGCGACGAGCTCCTCCGAAAGCGGCATCGAACCCGTAGTGGTCGAGCGCCTGCTTGAGCGCATCGGTCTTCATGATCTCGGTATGCCGCTCACTATCTTCCCACGGCTTAATCCCGAGTTTGAGGCCTTCCTGATTGGTGTGCACCAACAGTTGCAAACCCAGATCCTTGCGAATGTAGTTTTCGCGGAACTCGATCATCTGGCGAAACTTCCAGGTCGTATCGACATGCAGCAAGGGAAACGGCGGCTTTGCCGGGTAAAAAGCCTTGAGGGCTAATTGCAGCAGCACCGCAGAGTCCTTCCCGATCGAGTACAGCATCACCGGATTTTTGAACTCCGAAACCACTTCTCGGATGATGTGGATGCTTTCGGCTTCCAATTGACGCAGGTGCGTTAGACTGAAGTCTCCCGTGCCGTGTTTCGAATCGCCGGACGTGGGTGTGGACTGGGAGGGTGGGGAAGTATTGCTTCCGGATTGAGCCATCGGTGATGAATCGGTCGGGGAGAGGTTGTTCCTACACGCTGCCGCGGGGACTCGCAGCAGATCTGGCTAAAAGTGTACCGGTCCAGGAAGTAGGCTCACCAGGGGGTTCTCCCCCTCCGCCTCATTGACGCCCGCTGAAGCCTGGTTCCGCCAACTCGCCAGGTCTGAAATTGGCCAACGTCGGACGGTCGAGTTTGCAGGGACCGAAGCGACTCGCAAGTTGATTTCGATGGATTTCCTTGATCGGAAGGCTTGAGGGGTATGGGAATGAACCCAAGGTTGTCGGAGATTAGCTAGCATTCGCGAACAGGACCAAAATCACCCTTCGGGTCAGTGGGCTGGCCGTGGTCGATCTCTTAGAAGAAGTCGCTGTCAGGGCACTTCGGGGAATCGACTGTTGGCCCAGATGAGATGCATTTTTTAGGGCGCTGATCGCTGGTCGTTGTGCTGCGGATAAGCTTCGAGAACTCCGCGGCGACTCCTGCCGGGGCGATTTTGAGGGAAAATAAACGTCCCAGGCGATCTTGCAGTGGGAGCCGATGTCCTGTCCCCGAGACACGGTGCTGCAAGGCACGCATTGATGGCCGTCCGGGTTAGCCGATCGAAGGGACGGGCGAAATGGGATGGTTGGAATATCCGAAACCTGTTGGCCCGGGCGAGACACTTTTTCCCAAAGCCGAACCGATGTGACCGCGGGGCTTGGCGGGATCGAGATGGAGGCCCTCAGCCCGCAGGTGTCCGAGTTCTTGAAGCAGTTCCGCGACCGCGCGAAATTGTTCGATGGGAATTGGCTGACCTGGTTCGGCCTGGGCATACATGGCCGTCGTGAGTTGAGGTCGGATGACCACCGGTACTCCACGCTGCTTCGCCAACTGCAGGAGGCGCCTGCCCGCCGCCATTTTCCCTTTTTCGATGACAATCGGGGTCGTGGCCGTGCCCGGGGTAAATGACAGCGAGATCGTTAAGCCATCGGGATCGGTCACGGTAACGGTCGCGGTCGGCTGACTCCCCCAAGGTTTTGCCCCGGTCGGCTGTTCCGCCGCTTGGGTTCGTCGGGTTTGGCGGTTGCCACCCTGGGATTCTTTGAGCTCCTCTTTCAGTTCTTGGTCGGTCATCTTGAGGTCCTCTTCGTGACGCCAACGTTGGAATCCATAGTCCAGCAGGCCCAGGCTCAATAGCGCTGCGGCGATGCGGATGCAGACATCGAACAGATGGGTGGCTAACGAGTTGGCGAGGATCGGCAGCGGTTGAGACCAAATCGTAAGCAGAGCCTCGCTTCGCGTCTTGAGCGTCAGCCAGGTGACCGCGGCGATCACAATGATTTTGAACAGGCCGAATGCGAGCCGCATCAGGCCGCGAGTCGAAAAGATGCGATGGAGACCCGCCAACGGGCTGGCTCGTCGGAAATCCGGGGTCAGGGCTGAGGTGGTCATCAGAACGCCGGTCTGGGAGAGATTCGCCACGATTCCGGCGATGAACATCACGCTCAACAGGGGTAAGACGGCGAATGCGATCAAAGCTGCCGCGCCCGCCAAGTGGTTGACGGCGTCTTGGAGGGTCCAAGCGAGGTCCAAGCCCGAGGCGAACGAATCGGACCACTGCGATGCGATCCGTTCGTAGAGTGGCTTGCCCAGGTAGCGGAGTGCCAGCAAGGCGGTCATCAAGCACCCTGCCGAAGCGAGATCGTGACTTTTGGCCACTTGCCCGCGTTCATGAGCTTGCTGCCGCTTTCGAGGGGTTGCCGGGTGTTTCTTTTCCGCTCCGTCTCCTGACATCACGCTTCCTTCTCAGATCAATTGGCCGGCCAAATTGAGGAAAACCGATGGATCATGGTCTCCAGGTCAGCCTGAAACAGGTGACCAGCCGAGCCGATCGTCAGGGCGGTGACGGCCAGCAACGCCAGCGTGTTGAGGCTCAGTCCGATCGCCAGCACGTTGAGTTGAGGTAGCGTGCGACTGATCAGGCCTGTCACCAAATTGCTGAGCAGCAAGGCCAGCAAAACCGGGGCGGCGACTCGCAGTCCGGATGCCAGTGAATCGGTCAGCTGGCGGATCAACAGTTCTAGCATCGGCTCCGACAGGCGAACGCCGCCTGGCGGCATGGCGACGAAGCTGTCGAGCAGCGCGGCGATCACCAGGCGATGGCCGCCGCCAGCCATCAGCGTCGCGACGACCAACAGCCCGACCAATTGGCCCAGGGTCGGCATCGGTACTTGAGTCGTCGGATCGATCGCGCTAGCCAGCCCCATGCCGCCGGTTCCTGAAATGATCTCGCCCGCCGACTGAACGCCAGTCACTGCGATTTGTACCGTGGTGCCGATCAGCAAGCCGATGATCACTTCGTGCGTCAGCAGCATAGCAAAATCGATCGGATGCACCGCCGTCATCAGGCCGGCGGTGTCGGTGTTGGCCAGCGCGGAGAGGGTCACCAGGGACAGCAATAGGGCCAGGGCGGCACGGACCCGCGTCGGTACACCAATGCCGATCCCCGGCATCGCGATCAACATGGAGGTGATGCGGGTCAACACCAACGCGAATAGCAGTGGGTTCTGAGCGGTCAGGTTGTTCAGTTCGCCCATCGGTCTTAGGGAATGGCTGCCGCGGTAAACATTTCTTGGGTAAACTCGACCAGACGCATCATCAGCCAGGGCATGCAGGCGATCATCACAGCCCCCATGGCGAACAGCTTTGGCACAAAGGCCACGGTCTGGTCTTGAATTTGAGTCACCGCCTGAATCAGGCCGATGACCAACCCCACCACCATGCCGACCAGCAAAATCGGGGCCACCAGCAGGAGGGCTGAGACCAAGGCCTGGCGACAGAGGTCAATCGCGATTTGAGTATCCATCGGGTCGTCAGCTTCTTCGGGGCGAATACGAACTTGAGGAACGAATGTCAGGCGGGAACCGCTCAGCCGATGGTCCCAAAAGAATCCATCAGCATCTGTACGACTAATCTCCAACCATCTACCAAGACGAACAACAGCAGCTTTAGGGGGAGCGCGATGACTGCTGGCGGCAGCATCATCATGCCCATCGAAATTGTCACGCTAGCGACGACCAGATCGACGATCAGAAATGGCAGGTAGATCTGAAACCCCATCAGGAACGCCGTTTTCAGTTCACTGATTAGGTATGCCGGTAGCAGCACGCGGAGCGGCACCTCTTCAAAAGTTTCGGGGAATGGTCCGTCAGGCCGTAGGTAGCCGAAAAACAGATGCACGTCCTCGTGATTGCCGGCATTGTCGATCTGCTGCGACATGAAGCCTCGAATCGGCGCGACGCCCGCTTCGAAGGCCTCCTCCATGGGCATCGCGACTTCGGGGTCGGTGTAGGGCACGATCGCGTCGTCATAGACCCGTGTCCAAATTGGGGTCATGACGAATAGGGTCATGAACAATGCCACGCTCGTCATGACTTGGCTGGGTGGTAGCGATTGCAGACCGATCGCTTGGCGGAGCAAGCTGAGGACGATGATGATTCGGACGTAGCAGGTCGTCATCAGCAACACTGCTGGGGCGAGGCTGAGGACGCCAAGTCCGAGCATCATTTGGACGCTGCCTGTCAGGCCCGCCGGACTCGACCACTCCCCGGTCCGGCCGAGCCATTTTTCGGACCCCTCGGTCAGCAGGCGGAAAGTATCGGGCGGAACCACCAGCGAATGGGATTTCGGCACCACGAGTTCCGCCACTGGGTCCGATGCCTCCGGTTGGTCGGAAGCTTGACAGGTGCGGCAGCCGATCGCGAACAATCCGAGGATCAGGCTCAGGGCGATCGTACGACCGGACCGCCCGATTGCTGGTTCAGGCCGTCGGGGCATCGGCAGTCGATCCCTTGGACGAGTCACGCTGGCGTTCCTGGTTCGTTTCGCATTCAGACCTTTAAGTCCCGGGCCACGTCGGACCGGACCGAAGTGGACTTTAGGAAAAGTTCACCGATTGACGAAAGGCTGATCTCGCGTCGAAGGTTCACGGTTCGAGGCCCACGACGACACCCCAACGTCGATTGACGTCAGGCCAACGATTTTCCTAAGGTTCTCGTTCGTGGGACTTTGCGGTGGGCCAGCGATCGTTTTTATCCGGTGGTTGGGTTTGAGCGGGCCAATGCTCGGGAAAGTCGCGAATCATTGCCGAAACGCCACAGCGGAGTGGATCGAATGCGTATCAAGGGGTCGGGGATTCTGAAGCGGGTACGGAGGTCAGACGCGTCGCAGAAAATCCGACATCACATCGAGTTCAGGACGCTCCGCGGATTGGCGTGGTTGATTCCCCGCTTGCCACGCCGAGTCGTCCTGGTCGCGGCTCGGCGACTCGGCTCCTTGGCGATGCTGGTCGACAGACGTGGTCGGCACCTCGGTTTGAGCAATCTGCGGTCGGCTATCCGGCACGGCGACCTCGACCTCGGCGATCGGTCACCGGAACAAGTCCTGAGAGCTTGCTACCAAAACTTTGCCCGCGGCTGGCTCGATCTGTTTTGGTTCACGCGGTTGACCGCGAAAAGCATGGCTCACTGGATTGAAATCGAAAATGAAGACGAGATTCGCTCCTGTTTACGAAGTGACTGTGGGGCCATTTTTATCACCCCGCACTACGGGATGTTCGAGTGGAGCAGTTTGGCCATCGGGTTCCGGGGGGTGAAGCTAAACATCGTTGCCCAGGACTTTGCGAACTCGTCGCTGACGACCGTCTTTCGCCGCGCGCGGGAGCATAGCGGCCATTGCGTGATTTCGCGCGAAGGCGCGATGCTCAAACTGCTGCGAGCGGTGCGACGGGGAGAGCACGTCGCGATGCTGCCCGATCTCAACATTCGCCCTCAGGGAGCGGCGACGAGCGTGCGAATGTTCGGCACCCCTGCCTGCCTGACCGCGATTCATGTCGAGATCGCAAAGCGGTGCGGCGCGCCGATGTTTTTGGCGGTCTGCGAACCGCTGCCTGACGGCCGAGCCAGATTGCGAGTGTTGGATGTCGTTCGGGTTGGTCGCGATGCCGACCAGGAAGAAATCTCGCGAGCCACGCAAGCGGTTTGGGATCTGTTCGAAAAGAACATCCGGATTCGCCCCGAACTGTGGATGTGGATGTACAAGCATTGGCGATTTCAGCTGAATTCGTCCGCGGGAGACTACGCGACACCGCCGGCGAATGCGGGCGACGATCGGGGTGCGGCCTCGGATCCCGAGTCGTTCGTCGCCGACATCCCCTTGGTCGGGCCCGCGGCGAGCCACATTTCGTGCCGATTGGAAAGGTCGGCGTGAGTAGTCTTGCCTAGTAGGGTTACTCGAGACCGCGAATCGGCGTGGGCGTCGCGAAGTCGTCAACCGGTCTCCGAGTGTCCGCCGGACTTCGAAGCCGCACGGGGGCGGGGGTTCCGCCGATGAGATCGGCCTGGATTCATCGCCGACGATTTTCCTAGGATCGCCGCGTCGGCGGAACTTGTTAACCGCAAAGGGCTCCCGGAGATTGCCGCGCTATGCAGATGTTGATGCGATATCGAGATCTCGCTCTCCCGGTCGCGATCATCGCTTCCTTGATGGTCATTCTGGTTCCGTTGCCCCCGTGGCTGATCGATCTGTTGCTGGCCGCGAACATCGCGGTTGGGGTCTTGGTGTTGCTGACCACCATTTGGGTGACGACACCGTTGGAATTTAGCATTTTCCCGTCATTGCTATTGGTAACCACGCTGGCGAGGTTGGGGCTCAACGTCGCGACGACGCGGTTGATCTTGACGGGCGCGGAATCCGCGAACTTGGATGCGGCCGGCGGGATGATTCGGGGTTTTGGCGAGTTCGTCGCTGGCGATCGTCTGGAGGTCGGTCTGATCATTTTCATGATCATCGTGCTGATCCAATTCATCGTGATTACCAAGGGGTCAACCAGGATCAGCGAAGTGGCGGCGCGGTTCGCCTTGGACGGGATGCCGGGGCGGCAGATGGCCATCGACGCAGACCTGAATGCCGGGTCGATCGACGAAGGGGAGGCCCGCCGGCGACGCCAGGAAGTGAGTGACCAGGCGGATTTTTATGCGGCGATGGATGGGGCCAGTAAGTTTGTCCGCGGCGATGCGATCGCCGGGTTGGCGATCATGGCGATCAACGTCATGGGCGGGCTCTGGATCGGCATCGTACGGATGAAAAAGCCGCCCGGCGAGGTGATCGAATTGTTCACCAAGCTGACGATCGGCGACGGATTGGTTAACCAGGTTCCGGCACTGTTGATCTCGTTGGCCGCCGGGATGCTTGTCACGCGGGGCACGACGTCGACCGACCTGCCGCGATTGTTCCTCAGTCAGTTGTTCGGCAGCCCGCGGGCGTTGCTGATCGCTGGGGCGTTCATGCTGGTCATGATTTTCACTCGCCTGCCAGCGTTACCGATGGCGACACTCGGGTTCGGCTGCGTCGGCTTGGCCCTGGTCATGAATCGCCACACGACCCGCGAACGCGACGAAGCGGCCGAGCGTGAGGTGGCCGAGCGAGTGACTCGAGTTGCCCCGGCCAAGCGGGTCGAGGATTATTTGGCGGTGGATCCGATGGAAATGGCCATCGGATTGGGGTTGTTGGGGCTTGCGGATCCGGCCCGCGGGGGCGATTTAATGGAACGAATCGCTGGGGTTCGTAATCTGGTCGCGGCCGACATCGGGATCATCCTGCCGAAGGTCCGCGTCCGCGACGACGCGACCCTGGGGGAAAACGAATACGAGATTCGCATCGCGGGTAACCCCGTCGCCCGGGCGACGGTCGAACCGGAACGTTGGTTAGCGATCGTCTCCGGCACGACTACCGGTGCGGTTGAGGGTGAGCCGGCCTCGGAACCGGTTTCGGGCAAGCCGGCGATCTGGATTCATCCAAGCCGTCGAGAACAGGCGGCGATCTACGGTTACCTCACCTTGCCCGCCGGCGCCGTACTTGCCAGACACCTTCAGGATGTGGTCCGGCGTCATGCCGACGAACTGTTGACTCGTGACGCGACCAAGCAACTGCTCGATGAATTGCGAAGAGTGTCGCCAGCGGCGGTCGACGAATTGATCCCGGGGTTGATGAAATTGGCGGACGTTCAACAGGTGCTTCAGTGGTTGCTCCGCGAGGACGTCCCGATTCGGCAATTGGGGATGATCATCGAGACGCTCGGGGACCAAGCCGGCAAGGCGGTTAGCCCGCTGCTGATGGTCGAAGCCGTGCGACACCGCTTGGCTAGGACGATTAGCGGCCGCTATCGCGATTCCCATGGCCGGTTGCACGTGGTCGCGATCGCCCCGGAGTTGGAGGACCGCATCGCCGCCGGGATCGAACAAGGATCGAACGGAATCTCGATCCGAATCAGCCCTCAGGCCATGGAACTCACTTGCGAGCGAATCGAACAAAACATTAAGAACCTGATCGAGTCGGGGTATCCACCGGTCATGTTGGTAAGTCCGCGAATTCGTTTGGGATTGAAACAGATGACCGCGGCATGGCTGCCCCGTCTTACGGTGCTTTCCTACAACGACGTCACGTCGGATACGCCCATCGAATCGCACGGCGTGGTCACCGATTTGGGATCGGTCCACCCCATGATGAATTCGTTGAATCGCTCGGCTTAACTTCTTTTACGCAATCCCCATGCACATTCGAACATTTCGCGCAGCCAGCCTGCAGGAAGCGCTGGAGGACATCCGTCGCCAGATGGGCGATGGGGCGTCGGTGTTGCACACCCGCCAGGTTCGTGAGGGCTGGATGGGTTGGCTCGGGAAGACTTCGGTCGAAGTAACGGCCGGAATCCGCGACGAGCAGGACGTGGGGCGAAATCGCTTTGGCGAAATCGGCTCGGAATTCACGGCCTCGCGGCGGGGTTACCCGCTGGAACTGCAAGATCTGCGGGAGTTGCTCGCGTTAGCTGGGGTTGAGGATCCGATCGCTGACCGGTGGATCGAAGCGACCTACGCCCTGGGCGTTGCCTTGCCTACGGGCGTGGAGCCGGGCCAGTGGATTGAGGTCATTCGAGAGACCGTCGCTCGCGGGATCCGCATCGCAGGCCCGATTCAGTGCCCCGCGGGGGAGCGAAGGATTGTCGCCCTCGTCGGGCCCACCGGAGTTGGCAAGACCACGACGATCGCCAAACTGGCGGCGGGGTTTCGGCTCGAGGCTCGTCGCCGGGTCGCGTTGTTGACAATTGACACCTTTCGGATCGCGGCCGTTCAGCAATTGCGTGCTTATGCCGAAATCATGGATCTGCCGATGGAGGTGGTGCAGAACCCTGAGGAGATGGGCGGCGCGCTGGAACGTCTAGGCGAAGCCGACTTGGTGCTCGTGGATACCGCCGGCCGCAGTCCACGCAGTGACTCCCGAATCGAACAATTACACGGCATGCTACTGGCTGCCAGGCCGGATGAAACCCATCTCGTGCTGAGCGCGACCAGCAGTCGCGAAGCGACTCAGAGCATTTTGGACGGCTTCTCGGCCGTCCGACCGACGGCCGCGATCCTCACCAAGCTTGATGAAACGCCGCAGTTGGCGGGAATGCTCGGTGCCTTGGAGGGGCGTGCCTTGCCGCTGAGCTATGTAACCACGGGGCAACAGGTTCCGGATGACATCGAAGTGGCCGACGCAGAGACTTTGGTGCGCAATTTGTTAGCAACCCACATTCTGACGATTCCGATGGGCATATCGGGCTGTCGGCACGTCGCCTAGCGGCTGCTTTAGTGGGTTCGTTTCGGAGTTCAGTTGTGGCGAGGACGTATCCTTCGTCTGAGTCATAGGGTAAAGCTGGTGAAGCAATTTGCTCGCCCGTGAGTTGGCGAGGGGCAGGGATCGGGCTGGGTCGGATCTTTCGGTCAAAAAACCTTAATCCTCACCCGTCGACGTGTCGATACGAATCAAGCCGGGGAACGGACTCGACGAACAGCGTCGGCCATAGTTAATTGTCAATCGCTGCGACTGACGAAGGGACGATCGATTGGGGTAGGCTGTTCTCGACTTAAGATCGGTTGATCTTAGGTGACGGTTGGAAGATAAAAATCGAATGTCCAGGATGGGCTTCGAATCGGAATCGGTTTTGATCATGGAGGATTGGATGACAACGACGGTAACACCCGATGAGGATATCCTGCAGGTTTGGGCCAGCTTTCAGGAATTGCCGAAAGACTCTCCTGATCGGGAGTTGCTGCGAAACCGCCTGGTCGAACGCTACATGCCTCTGGTTCGCTACAACGGCGAAAAGATCTGGCAGAGATTGCCCGATGGCGTCGAATTGGACGACCTTGTCAGCGCCGGCATTTTCGGCCTGATGGATGCAATTGACGCGTTCGATCTGGAACGTGGGGTCAAGTTCGAGACCTATTGCGTGCCTCGAATTCGCGGCGCGATGCTGGACGAATTGCGGACGATGGACTGGGTGCCGCGGTTGGTACGGAGCAAGGCGAGTAAGCTGAATGAAGCCAAGAAGCAGCTCGAAACCAAGTTCGGTCGTGTCCCCACGGATCATGAACTTTCATCGCACATGGAAATCTCTTTGGGCGAGTTGGAAAAGATGCAGCAAGAGGCCAATGCGGTCGGCTTGGTGTCGTTGAACAAAAAGTGGTACGAAACCGATAGCTACAAAGATGTTCGCGAGATCGATGTTCTCGAAGACAAGAAGGGCGAGGACCCGACTCGGCGCGTTCAGAAAACCGATCTGATGCGAATGGTCACCAAAGGCCTCAACCGCAACGAACGGCTGATTATCATCCTGTATTATTATGAAGAATTGACGATGAAGGAAATCGGCGCGACGCTCGATCTTTCGGAATCGCGAGTCAGTCAAATGCACAGCGCCATCGTTAGCCGTCTACAGGAACAGTTGGGTCGGAGACGCGCCGAATTCGGCGCTTGAGTCGGCTCGCTGATCAGGCACAGGGGCTCGGCTGGATCCGGCGAGCCTCTGGCGGTAGAATGTTCGCATGCTGATCCTGATCGACGGATACAACGTGATCGGACCGGTCGCACCTCCGAGCAGGGGCGACCGGCGAGGCTGGCTGCGGGCGGAGCGTCAATTGTTGATCGACCGGTTGCTGGCCGGCTTGGATCCACGCCTTGTCGATCAAACCTGCGTGGTCTTTGACTCAGCGGCAGCGCCCCCAGGAGCCCCGTCGCATCTGCGGGTCCGTGGCTTGGAGATCCGTTTTGCCGTCGATCACCTCGAGGCCGATGACCTGATCGAAGAGTTGATGGCCTCCCATCCCGCCGCCAAGCGACTGTCTGTCGTCACCTCAGATCGCCGCTTGCGGGCTGCCGCCAAACGGGTCGGCGCGAAGGCGTTTGACGCCCAGCTTTGGCTCGATTCCTTGCTGGATGGCCAAACGCTTCTGGCGATCGATTGGCCGCCCCCCTCGGACCTCGTTTTTCGCGATGCGACGGGGTGGCAATCGACCGCTCACGAATCGGGCTCGAAGCCCATTCCGACCGCGGTCACGGTATCTGACTGGCTTGAACACTTCGGACTAACGAAGGAGGAACTCGCCGAGGCGGAGCCGCAGCCCAGATCGGCAGTTCCGTCTGCGGCCGGCGATACCCCGCGACAAGGAGAGCGGAACGATCCGTTGGCTGGCGACTCCCCCGCCCGGTCTGCGCATCAGGAATTGCCAGACGGTTTCAATCCGTTTCCCGAGGGCTATGGCGAGGATCTGCTGGAATAGCGTCCGGAGAAGTCGGGGTGAAGGTGGCCACAGCCCCGACACAAGGGCTGGACTTCAACGACGCGGCAAGGCTCTCCGGCGAGCCCCGCCCAGTCGGCCAAACGGGCCTGACCGCTATACCCGGTTTCCGCGGTAATGCCTACACTTGCCGGTGGAACGCAGTTCGCTTGGCGGGCAGGAGGTGGGGACAATTCGACTTCGCCAACTGTTCGGAACGACTGCGGTCCGCATTTCCGAACTTCCAATTCCCCATTCACGGCATCTTGGTTCGACATGGCTTCGATGGACGATATTGTGTCGCTGTGCAAGCGACGAGGATTTCTTTTTCAGTCCAGTGAGATCTACGGCGGCTTACAGGGGTTTTGGGATTATGGCCCGTTGGGGGTCGAACTGAAGCGGAATCTCAAAGACGCTTGGTGGCGGGACATGGTGAGTGGCCACAACGAGTTGGTGGTCGCGCCGGGCGCTCCTGCCCGTTACGAGATGGTGGGGCTCGATTCCACGATCATCATGCATCCCCAGATCTGGAAGTGCAGCGGCCATTACGACATGTTCCATGACTACATGGTCGATTGCCGAGAAACCAAGAAACGGTATCGTCACGACCAAGTCCGCGGACGCTGGGTCAAGCACCAAGAAACCAAGATCTTCGTAGCCACACTGGCCGAGGCCGCGGAGGAGCAAGAAGACATCCAACGCCGCGCGCTCAAGTTCTTTAAACTACGGCCGAAGGATGCCGAGACCCTCGCGTACGACGGCCCGAGTACAACGCTGGATAAGGTCGACGGGTTTGAGCAGACGCTCGGTCCCGACGCCAAGTCGCTCGGTACGCTCACGCCGCCTCGCGAGTTCAACTTGATGTTCAAGACGACGCTCGGGGCCTTGGGGGGCGAACAAGACTACGCGTTCCTGCGTCCCGAAACGGCTCAGGGGATATTTGTCAATTTCAAGAATGTGCTCGACAGCAGTCGCGTCGGAATCCCCTTCGGTATCGCTCAGATCGGTAAGAGCTTTCGCAACGAGATCACGCCCAGAAACTTTACGTTTCGGTCACGCGAATTCGAACAGATGGAGATCGAATTCTTTTGTCATCCTGCGACGTCGCAGGAGTGGTATCGATATTGGCGGGATCGACGGTTGGCTTGGTATACGTCCTTAGGGTTGTCCAGCGAATCGTTGCAAATGCGTGAACATCATCCGGCGGAACTCGCGCACTACAGCGTTGGCACTGCCGATATCGAATACGCGTTTCCGTTCTTGCCGCCCGGCCAATTCGGCGAATTGGAAGGGGTGGCTCATCGCGGCGATTTCGATCTTCGCAGCCACATGGAAGGTAAGCTCGATCCGGCGACCAACCCGATGGTGGTTGAGTTGGACGAGAATGGCAAGCCGAGACATCGTGGTAGCGGTCGTGATTTGAGTTATCGCGACGACGGGACCGGGGAACGGTTCGTGCCCCATGTCATCGAGCCGTCCGCTGGGGCTGACCGCGCCGCGTTAGCGATGATCTGCGAGGCCTATCATGAAGATGAAGCCCCGGATGAGAATGGACAGATGAAGCGTCGGGTCGTGATGAAATTTCACCCCCGGTTGGCGCCCTATAAAGCCGCCGTATTTCCGCTCGTTAAAAAAGATGGGATGCCGGAATTGGCGACGGAGATCTACGGCGAGCTGAAGCGCGAGATGGCCGTGGACTATGATGAAAAGGCTGCCGTCGGCCGCCGCTATCGCCGCCAAGACGAAGCGGGCACGCCCTACTGCATCACCGTGGATGGCCAGTCGTTAATCGACCAGACAGTGACGCTCCGAGATCGCGACACGCTGCAGCAGGAGCGAATCAAAATTTCCGAACTCGCCGGTGAACTCAAACGGCGGATTCAGGGTTGATCGACGCAGTCCTGATCGACGCCATCAGTCGGGCGATGGCGGGGGGACGCTAGCTTGAAGTTCGCTCGGCTCGGCTGCGGTCGTTATGCTAACAGCCATCCTGTTTCGGTCACTCCTTTCGCCTCCAGGCAATTTGCTCATGAGTGTTGAAATCACGGCGGTCTACCCAGGCAGCCTTCGTTGCGTCGCCACTCATGGGCCGAGCAACGCGTCACTCGCGACCGGCGCACCGGTAGATAACGGTGGCACCGGTGCCGAGTTCTCGCCGACGGACCTCGTCGCCACGGCGCTAGCGACCTGTGTGCTCACCACCATGGGCTTGGTCGCCCAGCGACACGGCATCGATCTCAGTGGCATGCGGGTCAGGGTGGTCAAGGAAATGACCCATAAGCCTGTGCGTCGCATCGCATCGTTGGCGACAGAGATTTTCGTGCCCGCCGCAGCGGTGCCAGAACAGGAACATCGCAGTCGGTTGGAAGCGGCCGCCGGGAAATGTCCAGTCCACGCGAGCCTCCATCCGGAAATCGATGCACCCCTGACCTTTCATTACGAATGACTCGCCGGTCACTACCCTTCCCCGTTCTCGCCCATTTCACCTCACGGGTTTGACTTCCATGGTAATGATCACTTCCCACCGAGTCCGATTTTTCCATGCCTTCGGACTCGGGTTGCTGTCGGCTCTGGCTGGTGTTGCGAAGGTCACCGACGCCTCGGCGCAGGAGGCTCCGTCGCCTGCTGACTCGACGGTATCGTCGGTTGCTGGCGACGCCCCCACCGCGGAAGGGGATTGCCGGAAGTTCGGCGCCACAGGTGACGGGATGAGTGACGACACCGAAGCGATCCAGCGAGCAGTCGATTCGGGGGTTGGTCGCATCGAGTTTCCTAAAGGCACTTATCGGATCACCCGACCGATCCGCATCGATTTGCATGAGGTCGGTCGGATCTCGTTATCCGGGTCGGGTGTGGCGAGCCTCGAAATGGTGGGGGCTGGCCCTGCCCTGCGAATTGTCGGCAAGCATTTCGCATCCGCCGACCCGCAGAACTTTTCAGAGGACATCTGGGCGCGTCAACGGATGCCATTGGTTGACGGCTTATCGATTGTGGGCAAGCATCCGGATGCGGTTGGCATCGAGGCCAGCGGGACGATGCAGCTGACGCTGTCGCGTCTTCACTTGCGCGGCCTGTTGCACGGCATTCGCTTGGTCGAAAACAATCGCAATGTCATCATTTCCGAATGTCACATCTACCACAATCGTGGGATCGGCGTGTTCTATGACCAAGTCAACCTTCACCAGTCGAATATTGTCAATTGCCATATCAGCTACAATTCTCGCGGCGGGATCGTTTCGCTGGGTGGCAATGTCCGAAATATCCAAATCACCGGGTGTGACTTGGAAAGCAACATGAGCCCCGAGACGGAGGCGACTTCGAACGTGCTCATCGATTGCCGCGGTAGCCAAGCCGGCACGGCTGAGGTCGCGATCACCGGTTGTACGATCCAGCACAATAACCCGTCGCCGGATTCGGCCAATATCCGAATCATCGGCAATAGCGACCCCTCGCCCCGCCTGCCAAAAATACGCGAAGGCAACGTGACGATCACCGGTAACGTGCTGAGTGACGTCCAGGTCAACCTGCACTTACGAGAATGTCGTGGCGTCGCAATTTCGGGAAATACGTTTTGGCAAGGGTATCGCCACAACCTGTTGATCGAATCCTGTTCCTCGATTGTCATGGCTGGTAATAACTTCGACCGCAACCCACGATACGATTACGGCAACACCGCCGATGCTAATAACGGACTCGTCTTTCGCGATTGCGAGGATTGCACGATCAGTGGCCTGCACGTGACCAACGTTTGGCGCAGCCCGGCTGGCGTGCTGTTCGAAAACGGGCGGCGGATCAACCTGACCGATTCCACGATCCTCGATTGTGATACCGTGGGGCTGTTGCTTAAAAATGTTACCCACAGTCGTGTGTCGGATTGCTTGATTCGAGATGATCGTGAGTCCAAGGATGGGGTCGCGAAGTCGGTAGCGATTCGTGTCGAGGGCGGAACGGGACTGATGCTCACCGACAATCAGTTGGGGAGTCCGATCGAGGACGCGGGCGATTCCGTATACCAGGGCGGTAACCTGGTCCAATGAATCTTGACGCAGCCCGTTTGCTAATATTTGCCCCCCGTCCGTCGCTTTGCGGGTTGTTAGCTTGAGTTCGCCAAAACCGCGAATCGTTTCGATTCCGCCGATCGAATACCCCGCAGAACTGCCGATCGTCGCGCTCCGCGAGACGCTGGTGCGGATGATTACCGAACACCGCGTGATCGTGGTTTGTGGCGAGACCGGCAGCGGCAAGAGTACGCAACTGCCCAAGCTCTGCCTGGAAGCCGGGCTCGGTAGAACCGGGATGATCGGTCACACCCAGCCACGGCGATTAGCGGCCCGAAGCATCGCGGCGAGACTGTCCGAAGAGCTCGGTACGACGGGTGATTCCCGCGTGGCTTATAAGATTCGCTTCGGTGACCAAACCTCCGAGCAAACCCTGGTCAAGCTGATGACGGATGGGATTCTGCTGGCGGAAACCCAGTCGGATCGTGATCTGCGGGCTTACGATGCGATCATCATCGACGAGGCCCACGAGCGGTCGCTGAACATCGACTTCCTACTCGGCTATCTCCGCAGGTTGATCGAGCGGCGTCCGGAACTGCGACTGATTATCACCTCCGCGACGATCGACGCCGAACGATTTGCGGAGCACTTCGCGATCGATGGAGAGCCCGCGCCGGTCGTGACAGTTGAGGGACGCGGCTTTCCGGTCGAGACGCGTTACCTACCCTGGACGGATGTCAGTGACGGGGCCGAGGACGATCAAGACAGTTATGACCTGTCGCGGCATGTGATCGCCGGGATCGACTCTTTGTCTCGCTCGGGTGGTGGAGACATTCTGGTGTTCCTGCCGACCGAACGCGATATCCGCGAAGTATCCCATCGGACCGCGGGGCACTTCAAACGTTTGGGCTTGGCGGGCCGAGTTGATCTTTTGCCTTTGTACGCACGTCTGCCCCAGGGCGAACAGCAGCGGATTTTTCATCCGACCGGCGATCGTCGCCGGATCGTGTTTGCCACCAACGTGGCGGAGTCGTCACTGACGGTCCCTGGGATTCGGTATGTGGTCGACTCGGGGACGGCTCGAATCAGCCGTTACAGTCCACGGAGTCGCGTGCAACGACTTCCGATCGAACCTGTCAGTCGCGCCAGTTGCGATCAACGGGCGGGGCGGTGTGGGCGCGTCGCGCCAGGAATCTGTGTTCGGCTGTACTCACGTGACGATTACGAGACGCGAGATGCCTTCACGACGCCCGAACTGCGCCGTACGCATCTGGCGGCCGTGGTTTTGCAAACCCTCTATTTGCGACTGGGCAAGGTCGAAGAGTTTCCGTTCATCGATCCGCCACGGCCCGAAGCGATTCGGCAGGGATATCGGACACTGCGAGAGTTGGGTGCCGTGGACGAGTACGATCGCTTAACCGAAATCGGCAGTCGGCTGGGACGCATGCCGGTCGACCCTCGCGTCGGGCGAATCATTTTAGCCGCCCACGAATTTGGCGTACTGCCTGAGGTCTTAGTGATCGCGGCCGCGCTCGAGGTTCAGGATCCCCGCGATCGTCCCCCTGATCGGCGTGAAGCGGCCGATCAAGCTCAGGCTAAGTTCCAGCACCCTCGGAGCGACTTCCTCAGCTATCTGAAGTTGTGGCGGTTCTACCAATCCCAGCGTGAGAATGTCAGCCGCAGCAGGCTGGAAAGGATTTGTCGCAGCCATTTCCTGTCCCCTCAGCGGATGCGTGAATGGGCTGACGTCTATCGGCAATTGCGTGAGATGGCTAGTGGCTTGGAGAGCCCTCAGCGACGACCGTCCGGGCGAACGGCGATCGGGGCACCGCGTTTCAGCGAGGACGAGGAGCAGGTCGTCGATAGTGGCCGCTACGCGCCGCTCCATCAGGCGTTGCTGACCGGACTGCTCTCCGGAGTCGCGATGGCGGGCGACCAACGCGAATACACCGGCGCTGGTGGTTTGAAACTCTTTTTGTGGCCAGGAAGCGGTGTCTTTGAGGCCAAACCGAAGTGGATCGTGGCTGCCGAATTGGTCGAAACGGCGAAACAATATGCCCGTACCGTAGCGGCGGTCCAGCCCGAGTGGATCGAGCCGGTGGCGGGCCATCTCGTCAAAAGGACCTACAGCGACCCGCACTGGAACGCCAAGTCGGGTGGTGCTTTTTGTTATGAGCATGTCACGCTATTCGGACTGCCGATCGTTTCCAGGCGTCGTCTGCCGTTGACGCCGATCGATCCGGGAACCGCGCGTGAGTTGATGATCAATGAGGGGCTGGTGAATGGCGAACTGACGACCAATGCACGCTGCGTCCGGTTCAACCGACAACTGATAGTCTGGATTGACGAACTCGCCGCCAAGACACGGCGGCGTGAGTTTGTCGTCGACCCGATCGCCGTCCGCGACTTCTATGCGTCGCGGTTGCCCGCCACCGTTTGTGATCGCGCTCGACTGGAAAAATACGATTCCCAGTGGCCCGTTCCCCTCTGGACTGGGTTACTGAAAGATTCGGTCGGAGTCGCACGGTGGTTCGAATCGCTGGTGCCGCCGAGCGCGGCCACCGACTTCGTCCATCCCGAAGGTTTCCCCTGCCCCTTCATGAGTCCGGAAGATTTGGTGCCGGCGCTGAAGGAGGCGGTCTCCGCCGATGCATTTCCTGATGAATTGGTCGTCGGTGAAACGCACCTGCCGCTCGATTACCGCTTCGAGCCCGGTGGCGAAAGCGACGGCATTCGCCTGACGGTACATCGCTCTGCTCTGACGCAGATTAGCGAGGAACGCCTCGGTTGGCTGATTCCCGGTTTGTTGGAAGCCAAGTTACAGGCGATGATCAAGTCGCTGCCCAAGCGAATTCGTCGCAATCTGGTCCCGTCGGCGGACGTGGCCAAACGGGTTGCCGCCGAGTTGTCGGACCGTTTCGGACAAGTCCCGTTCATGACGGCCGTCTGCGAGATTCTCGGCCGTGAAGCGGAAATGCCGGTGACGGCTGCCGACTTTTCCGAAGAAAAGCTGGAACCGCACCTCGAGTTTTTGGTACGCGTTGTAGGCGACCAAGGCGAAACGATCGCGGAGTCCCGCAGCGTGGACGATTTGCGGAGGCAAGTCGGTGTGGAAACACACGTTGAGCCCGAATCGGCGGCGGCTGGTAATGAAGATTGGCAACGCACGGAGATGACCACCTTCGATCTCGACGAATTGCCGGAACAAGTCGTTCGGGTTCGGGGCGGTGTACGGGTGGCACAGTTTCCCGCCCTGGTCGACGCCGGGGAACATGTCCAAACACGCGTATTCGCCGACCGACAGGCCGCTGATCAGGCCACGCTCCGTGGAGTGTTGCGGTTATTCGTCATCACCCAGCGAAAGGAACTGCGTGCTCAGGTGCGGCATCTCCCCGGCGCGGACAACGCCAAATTGAAGCTGTCGCCGATTCTGCCCACGGCCGCTTTTGAAAACGCTTTGGTCGACTTGTTGGCACGGCGAGCCTTCATCGAAAACAGCGGACCGATTCGGACTCGCGACGCTTTTCAGAAACTCAGTGGTGAGCGGGTCCGCCGCATCGCGGAGGCGGCATGTGAGATCGGGCCATGGTTGCCCGCGTTGACCGAGTCTTATCACCAGGCGCGCAGGGAATGGGAAAGCATTCCCGCTAGTGATCGGTCTGGCCTGTTGGCCGACGTCAAGGAGCAGGTTCGCCAACTCACGTTTCCCGGATTCCTCTCGAGCGTGCCATGGGGTTGGCTGCGGCACTATCCGAGGTACTTCAACGCGATCGCCTACCGTCTAGAAAAGTATCGCAGTGGTGGAACGGCGCGAGATGCCGAATCGCTGCGGGTGATTCATGACCTTTGGAGGCGCTGGGCGGCGGCGCGGCCGCAAACGGATGTGTCGGCCGAGGCGCTCGCCCAATCCGACTTTTGTTGGATGATGGAAGAATTGAGAGTCAGCTTGTTCGCGCAGCCGCTGGGAACCAGCATCACCGTATCACCCAAACGGTGTGAAAAGTTGATCCTCGCGGCCCGAGCCTGAGGCGTTGCTCGCGAGTCGTACGGGACCCTCAGTTCGGCTGGGCTGCCAGTTCCTTAAGCCCCGTCAGTAGTCGCGGGACGTAGCTTGAGTACCGTGCATGGGGGACCGGGCCGGTTACCGGCAAAAGGGCGATCTCGTCGGCGATCTTTGGCAAGCGGTTGCCTAATATTTCGAGTGCCGCCACAGACGCCATCACCGTGAAGACGTCATGCGTCGACCAGTCCGCGAGTCGTAACAAGGTAGCAACCGCTGAGTCACGCTCGGGCTGCGAACCGAACCTCGCTAAGGCTTCCGCCGCGACCACAAGCACCGCGGGTGATGGGTCCTCGAGTAATCGGATTAACTTTGGGGAGTGTCGGGCAACGGTCGTTTGGCCTCGCATCAACAGCCCCATCGCCCCCCAGTACCTCACGACCGCGTCGTCAGAGTCCAGCAGGGCCGCCAAAGAGTCCGTCGTCGCCGGTGTATTGTCTCGGGTCGAGGAAGCGAGTTCAGCGGCGGCGAGGATCCGCGTCAAATCGCATTGCTTGTCATCGTGCCCCAGTTCGTAGGGGGTTTGTTGTTGGCAGGCACGAAATCGCTCGCCCTCGGGAATGAAGCCGACATCGCGAGTCTGTAGGATCTGTTCGCGCAGGACGCTCCTCAGTCCGCTCAAGATCTCCTGGTGTGCTGGCGAATCGGCCAAGTTAACCACCTCATCGGGGTCACTCGCCAGGTCATAAAGCTCTTCGGGATCTTTTGGGACCTGCCAAAACCTAGCTTGGGCGGCGTTGAGTTGTCCTTGATCGAAGAGTTCGCGCCACTGCCGTGTGGTCGGCGTTTCCATCTGATAGGCGACGTGCTGGCCCTGGGACAAATGCGGCATGTAATTGCGCAGGTAGACATAACGTCCGTCCGTTACGCTACGGACCAGATCGAGCCGTTCGTCCATGCGCCCTCGAAATCCGAACAGGTGTTGCGACTCGGCGCCGGCATGCGGACCCAGAAAGGCGTGCCCCTGCATCCAAGCGGGGGGCGCGATTCCGATCAGACTGAGCATTGTGGGGGCGAAGTCGATGAACCCGACCGGTAGCTCCGATTGGCCACCTGGTGAATAGTCCGCGGGGCGAAGGTGGGCGAAGGCCTCGGGGATATAAACCACCAAGGGGACACGCAGGCCCGAATCCGAAGGCCAGCGTTTGAATCTTGGCATGCCGGATCCGTGGTCTCCCCAATAAAATATGATCGTGGAGTCGGCCAAGCCCGCGGCTTCCAATTCCCGCAGGTGCTCGCCCGCGATCGCATCGGCGTCGGAGACGCTGTCGTAATAGATCGCCCAGTCACGGCGGACCAGCGGGGTGTCGGGGTGGAACGCCGGCACGGGCGCGCCCGCCGGGTCATGTCGAGGCTGACCCTTGAATCCTCGAATAGCACTTTCGTGGCTAGCGGTCGCGTTGAAGACCGCGAAGAATGGTTGATCCTCTCGCCGATTCTTATAATGAGCCATCCGCGAAGATTCGTCCCAGACATTGTTTGGGGTGATAAGGTTGTAATCCTCCTTGTTATTGTTGGTGCAGTAGTATCCGGCCTGCCGCATCAGGGCCGGAAACATGGCGGTGCCCGGTGGCATCGCGATCATGCTCCGCATATTCTCGGCGCCCAGACTGGTTGGATAGATTCCTGAAATGATCGTGGTTCGCGCCGGGGCACACACCGGAGCATTGGACCAAACGTGCCGAAATCGCAGGCCTCTCGCCGCCAAGGCGTCGACATTGGGCGTCTCGGCGTACTCATCGCCATAACATCCCATCTCCTGGCCATGATCCTCACTCGAAATCCAAAGGATGTTGGGGCGGGCTGTCGGCGCCTGTGCGAAGGCGGGGCCGCAAGACAATCCGATCAAGGACCAGAGCAAGGCGAACGTTCGCGAGTAGCCACCGCGGTTCGGGTGAAGTTGTGATTTCATGAAAGCCTGTCAGGAGTAGTGAGAAGAAATGAGTCAGCGACCGACTGCCCGCAAGGCTTCCTGCAGCGGGTCGGAGCGGATGCTTTGGTCATCGCTGCGCGGGACGATCGGCGGCACCGAACCGGCATTCCCGGCGGCAACGGCGGCGCGATGCACGTCGATCCTGCCATCCGACAGCGACGGACCGGCGGGAAAGCGGAAGCGGCCAACGCCGTGGCCTACGAAGCTGATGTCCTCGATCGGGTGCGGACTTTTGCCTGTCCGGTCGATCGCTAGCGACTGAATCTGCCAGCGTCGGACCACCAATTCGTAGCGAATCTCCGCTGCGATCGCACGTGTTACCTGGTGATCGGAGACGTCTCCGAACGGTCCATAGGTTCGATAGGTTTCCACCAGCGTGGCGCCGAAGGTCCGCGGCACGCGAAGCGGAATGCTGACGCCCGGTTCGATATCCCGACTGGCGACGCTGCGATTTTCGAGCAGGTCGATAAATTCGACCCGCAGTTTGTGTTGGGTCGTGTTCGCCAATTCGATCCGCGCAGGGGGGGCAGCAGGGTCGGGGA
>DITY01000296.1:6774-19384 GCA_002422955.1 Planctomycetaceae bacterium UBA6172 | reverse complement strand
GTTCTGAAATGAGCGTTCATCAGCGTTCATTAGCGGTTCAGAATTCTGTCGATCAGCTGGTGGTATTCGTTTCAGCCGATCTCGGCTACCTCGTGCAAGCGATCACGAGTGCCGTCGGGGCGCGGCATGTCGTTGTCGCCCCGCAGCACAAGGGGCGCAACCAGCGCGAGCGATGAGGAACAGGGGTGGGGCGGACGTGGGCGATGAGGTGGCGATTGCCGTGACCACACGGCGTGCCTGGGTGGTCGGTACCCTGATCTTGAAATGGGCGACGCCCGGCGTCCGAAGGATCGGAGGCCGGGCGTCGTTGTCGGATCGTGAGAACCGTTCGTTTGAATACGGCCCCGCGGGGCTTACCGCGAGGGATCGAAACCGGTCTGCACCAGTTCCTCTTCCTCTTGGATGATGATCCGTGGCGTGACCATCATCATCAGGCTCTGGGCATCGCGGCCGATCGCCACGTTGCGGAACAGACGGCTGATGTAGGGGATCTTGCTGAGGATCGGCACGCCGCGTTCGTTGCGGCCTTCTCGCATTCGCTTGATACCACCCAACAGGATCGTACCGCCGTCTGGGACGCTGACCGTCGTCTGAACGCTGGTCGTCGCCAAGGTCGGTTGCTGGACGGTGGTCCCTTCGAAGACCTCTTCTTCTTCTTTGTCGTTGATCGGTTTTCCGGTGACCGGATCGCGTTCGACGTTGGTCGACTGGCTGCGGCGGCGACCTTCGAAGGTGAACGTGTTGACCTCGCCGATCTGGCTGAAGTACGGCATCAGCGTCATGCGGACGAACCGCTTGTCGTCGCTGACCACCGCCTGCACGGTCAACTGCGTCCCTTCGTTGATCACGACCACGATCGGCTGCTGGGCGACGGCAAAGTCGCCGACGACCGGCTGGATGCTCATCACGAACGGGCGGTTGACCGTATCGTTGATGCTCGCCTGCTGTCCGTCGAACAGGGTCACCTTGGGGGCTTGGAGCACGTTGGTTCGTGCGTCCCCTTGGGCGGCCTGCAGGAAGAAGAAGGCGGAGATGTCGTCGAGGATCGCGAACCCGATCCGCGAACCGGTTCCCGGGTCGAAGGCACCGAAGGCGGGGGTGACGCCGAAGTCGTTATTCAGCTTGATGTCGAAGTCGGCGGTCGGGTTGGCACCGTCCCAGCCGATTTTCACCCGCGGGCCACGGTCGCCGTAGGGCATCCGATCGATGTTGTCTTCGTAGCTGATGTCAAAGTCGACCCCGATCTGTTCGAAGAACGAGTCGCTGAGGGTGATGAAGCGAACTTCGATCGTGATCTGGATGTTCTGCAGCTTGCGGAGCGATTCCAACAAGGCCGCGATCTGGTCGTGGACCTCGGTGGTGGTGCTGATGACCAGGCTCAGGTTCTGCATGTAGGGGGCGATCGAGTAGGTCCCGTCGATCCACTCGTTGGGCGAGATGGTTGTCTGGATCAGGTTCATCAGTTCGAAGGGCATGAAACCACCCCCCGCAGCATTCGGGTCTAGCGGGCCGCGGCTGTTGCCGTAGCCGCTCGCCCCGCCCAGGGTGCTGCCCGGGCCGCCCGCGGTGCCGAACTGCGCGAGGGCGTTGGGGTTGGTGGCCCCGGCGTTGTTGTTGGCGGCCAAACCCATGCCGGCCATCGGCATGATTCGGACATCCGCTTGCTGGTTGGTCATCTGATAGGCGGCTCGCAATGCACCGGCCAGGCCGTCCTCGTAGCTCGAACTGAAGTTCGGGATCGGGGTGATCAGGTCGGCGACCTTGTAGGCCTTCGAATAAACCCGCGTCTTCTTGACGTCGTGACTGGTGATCTTGAGCACGTCGTTTTCGATGATGTAGGTCAATTCGAAATCGGACAGGATCAGGTTCAAGGCGCTACGCAGCGACACGGGCTGGGTCAGTTGCATGTTGACCGGCGAGTCGCTGGCGATCTGCATTTCGGTCATCGCCCGTTGGTCGAGGACGATCGAGATGTTGGCGACGGCCGCCAAGTCTTGCAGGACCTCAGCCAGCGGGGTCTCCCGATAGTTGACTTCGACAGGGATCGACATCTGCTGCTTGATCTGTCGTTCGATCGGGCTGAGGCGTGAATCCGATTCGCCGCCCGTTTGGCGACGCCGCGAGAGCTCGCCCCACGACTGGGCATCGCCGAAGTCGATGTCGCGAGCCGGGTCCATGCCGATCCCGGCTGCGTCGACCGCCAGTAGGTTCTTGGCGAAGGCGTCTTCCTTCGAAGCCGCGATGTCCTCGTTGATCATCAACCGCGTGCCCATCCGGCTGGTATGGTGCATGCTCTTGGCGATCGAGGAACCGGGGCTCAGTTCGTTGACCTTCTTGGCCACGACTTCCGCTTCGGGATAACGGCGTTCATCCATCAGGTCGTTGAAGGTCTCGACGAGCGAGGCGATTTCGTCATCGACCCGCTGCGTCTTGGCCGCGTCATTGGAAAGTTGAGCCTTGACCGCGTCGTTGGCCAGGTTGAGTTCGATGTCGGCACGATTGGCTTCGACGTACCGTTTCTGGTCCTCGATCGCTCGGTTGACCATCGCCTTGAGACTGGTCGCCGAGGCGGTGTCGAGCTTGGTGTCATCGATCATCTCGTGCAGGCTTCGCAAGCGTTCCAGCGCCCCCAACGGGTCGGAGGTCTTCATTTCGCTCGTTTTGGCCAATTCGCTGGTGATCTCTCGGTACACCCGGCGGGTTTCCGCTTCGGCTTCGGATTGCGCCTGTTCGATCGGCGTCATCTGCGACAGTTTGGCCGGGTCCGGCAAGCGGGTCGGCTGGAGCAGTGTCAGCTTCTCCTTCAGCTGCGTCCGGGTCGCTAAATCGAGCGTCGCTTCGTGCTTCCAGGCTTCGACGAACAGTTCCCGAGCGCGGGCGGTGTTCCCGTCAGCGAGCGCGGTGAGCCCTTGTTGGTACAGTTCCACGCCTTCACCCGATGGTTCCGGCGCCATGAGTTCGTTATCTCCCTCGATCGGCAAGGGCGCTAGCGGGCCGGTCGCCTGGGCGGGTTGGACCCGTGTTTGGTCTTGGCCTTCGATGAACAGCGACTGGGTGACCGAGTCCCCGACCCGGGCTGAGGAGCCGCCGTCGGCGACCATCACTCCGCCGGCCTGGGCGATTCCGGAGTTGGCGAGCGGATCGGAATCGAACGGCACTCCCGCCTTGCGGGCGGCGGACCGGACGTCCAACGCGAGTTGCCAAACGCGGGCTTCACCCGGTTGGAATGCCGATTCGGGGACCGCCAAGCGTTCGGCCTGCTTGACCAGTCGGATCGCGTCGGGCAGGGCGCCCCGATCGAGGGCCGCGCGGCCTTCCGTTACCAACCGGATGGCTTCGGTCTTGATGGCCGCGACATCGGTGCCGGGAACGGCGGTGGCGTTTTGTGGCATCAGGAACACTCGGTTCTCCGCGGCCGCGACTTGGCCGGTGGGGGGAGCCGAGGGGGCCATGTCGAGCAGGGCCGCATCGATCCCGATCGATTCGAGCGACCGCCGCAGTTCGGCGACCTGAGGCTGCATGTTCGGCAGCGGCTGGGAGTTGACCCGGGCCCGTCGATAGAGCTCGACCGCGTCGACATAGTTGCGTTGCTGGATCGCGGCCTTAGCGCGTCCCAACAGGCTGACCGTCGCGGCGGTTCGCGCTTCGACCGAACCGGTCGCGGCCGCTGGCGGTGCCGCGGCCGAGGTGGTTGGTCTGGGCGACGCGGCAGGCGGCGTTGGGGCGGGAGCTGATTGACCCCAAGCGGAGGTCATCAGGCTGGTGCCCAAGATGAACGGCAGGATGCGACTCCGCCACGACCGTTCATGCAAGTCATTGAGATGGTTCAACGCGACTCTCCTTTTCCGCGGTTGAATTTGTTCCGAGTAGGGTCGGCCCACGTCCTTTGAGGGGTGAAACATCGAGGCTATCCATTCCCTGGTTACTGTGTGGTGCCGTCGCCTACTGCACGGCGATTCGGCCTTGTACGATGACAGCTTCCTGCTGCCGGGGTACAACGTCGTTTTTCCGGACAAAAACCCGGAGTGCTGGCGGGAATAGCCCACCGCGAAAGTTCCTGTCAACGTCACTTGCCTCCGCCTCGCCGATATCTCGCATTTTTAACATTTGCGGCAGGTTGGTTGGTCCCCAGGCCCCTTTTTTGACCCTCGCTACCCCCGATTGGAGTGTTCCGATGACCACCCGCCGAATCCTGATGATCGTGGGCGACTTCGTGGAGGATTACGAGGCGATGGTGCCGCTGCAGATCCTGCAATGCTGGGGGCATCAGGTCGACACGGTCTGCCCGAACAAGCGGGCTGGCGATTACGTTTTGACGGCGATTCACGACTTCGACGGCGCCCAGACCTACAGCGAAAAGCCGGGGCATCGGTTCGGCATTTCCGCCGATTTTGCCACGCTCGATCCCGCCGCCTACCAGGCCTTGGTGCTGCCTGGCGGACGGGCCCCCGAATACCTGCGACTCGACCCGCGGGTGTTGGAGATCGTGCGGCATTTCGCCGATCAGCAGCTGCCGATCGCCGCCATCTGCCACGGCCCCCAAATTCTCGCCGCCGCCGGCGTGTTGCGGGGCCGGGCGTGCAGCTGTTATCCGGCGGTCGCCCCCGAGGTGACGCTCAGCGGCGGGACCTACGTGTCGCCCAGCAGCGGGATGGATTCGGCGCACGTGGATGGAAACCTCTGCACCGCCCCCGCCTGGCCGGCCCATCCGGCCTGGATGCGGGCGTTCCTGAAGATGCTCGAATAAGTCGCCCCGCGGCTTGTCTTTGCGGCCTGGCTTGTCCTTGCGGCCCGGCTTGTCAGTGGCCACAATTTCCCACGCCGGCCATTTGTCGTCCCCGCTTCTCTCACGTTCAGGAGTCCCCTCATGCCACGACCCGTTACCCTTTTCACCGGCCAGTGGGCCGATTTGTCGATCGAAGAAATGGCCCGTCTGACGGCCGGTTTCGGTTACGACGGGATCGAGTTGGCCTGCTGGGGAGATCACTTCGAAGTCGGACGGGCGCTGAGCGAAGAGGGGTACTGCGAGCGGAAGCGGGAACTGCTCGATCGGCATGGGTTGCAGTGCTTGGCGATCAGCAATCACCTGGTAGGACAAGCGGTGCTCGACGTCATCGACGAGCGCCATCGGGCGATTCTGTCACCCGCGATCTGGGGCGATGGCAAGCCGGAGGGCGTCAACCAGCGGGCGGCCGAGGAGCTAAAGAACACGGCCCGCGCCGCGCAGAAATTCGGCGTCGACGTCGTCAACGGCTTCACCGGCAGCAGCATTTGGCACCTGCTGTACTCCTTCCCGCCCGTGTCGCCAGCGATGATCGATGCCGGTTTTGACCTGCTGGCCGAGCGTTTCAACCCGATCCTCGACGTGTTCGGCGAATGCGGCGTGAAGTTCGCTTTGGAAGTTCACCCGACCGAAATCGCCTTCGACATCCACACCGCTCAGCGGGCCTTGGAAGCGCTCGATCATCGCCCCGAGTTCGGCTTCAATTTCGACCCCAGCCACCTGATTTGGCAGGGTATCGATCCGGTCCAATTCATCCGCGCCTTTAGCGATCGGATCTACCACGTGCACGTCAAGGATGCGATCGTCAAACTCGATGGCCGCTCGGGCATCCTGGCTAGCCATTTGAACTTCGGCGACCATCGCCGCGGTTGGGATTTCCGTAGCCCTGGTCGTGGTGGCGTGAACTTCGAAGAGATCATCCGCGCCCTGAACGATGTCGGTTACCAAGGCCCGCTGTCGATCGAATGGGAAGACAGCGGCATGGACCGCCAATTCGGTGCCCGCGAGGCCTGCGAGTTCACCAAGAAACTCGACTTCTCGCCCAGCACCCGCGCCTTCGACTCGGCGTTCGAGAAAGAGTAACCCGCATCAACGGGTCACCGCGGTAGACGGGTCACTCGGAGAACGGGTGACCCGTGGCGGCGAGTGTGCCGCAAGCTGATACGACGGACAAGCGACGTGCTGCCCCGAGGCCCTGTCTGTGAGCTGCCCCGAGGCCCTGCCGGTGAGTTGCCTCAGGGCCTGGTGCTGGTCAGCACCGGGTTTCACAGCCCCTCGGGTAACCGACCCTCCGCGACCTCGTCGTCCCACTCTTCCATCAGCGGCCAATCTTCGGCCAGCGTGCCGAAGTCGGCCATGTGCAAGTAGCCGCGCAGCCGCTGAATCGTGCGGTCGATCATCGCCGCGTCCTTCGCGAAGATCGGCCCATGGCTGGGTGCCAACCAGGCGATGTCGCTATCGCGAATTCGCTCCAACGAGCGGATAAACGCCTTGATGTCGCTGCCATGATGGGCATCGATCGCGCCGACGCAGCCATCCCGATAGATGTTGTCGCCGCTGAGCAGCACATCGCCGACGCGAAACGCCAGCTGGCTGTTGGTGTGGCCGGGAGTGTGCCAAACCTCGAGTTCCAGCGAGCCGACGGTCAACACGTCGCCCTCCTCGATTTGGTGCTCGACCTGAACCGGCGGCATGTCGAGTTTCAAGCCTTGGGCATCGATCACGGCGAGCGTCAGCAGCGGATCGCCGGTGGCCAGCGGACCGACCGCGTGCGGATGGGCCGTGACGGACGTTTTCAACAGCTGCTTGAGCTTCGCCAGGCCTTGGATGTGGTCGACGTCGGCATGCGTCGCGACCAATGTTTTGCAACGCGATAGCGGAAAGTCGAGTTGGCGGATGATTTCGACAAAATCGTCGACCGTCTCTTCATAGCCGATGTCGATCAGGATCCATTCGTCACCGTCAAAGATCAAATAGACGTTGCACCCCAGCACCTCACCGGCCTGGAAATTGAGTTCGATGATTCCGGGAAACAGGACTTTTCGCGTCAGCATGGGAAGATCGACAGTATCGGGTCAGTGCGTTCAGTCGGCTACGTTTACATGGTTTCCGATTTTAGGACCGCAGTCAGCCCCTGAACGTAGTCGGGATAGAGCATTCGGGGAAGCAAGTCGCGACGCAAGCGGCGATTCCAGATCCGCTTATGGCTCATCGACCGCGCCGACAAACTCGGCGAATTGCTGGGTGCGAAAGTCGGCGGGGGAACACGCAGGCACCGCGCGACCTGTTCGTAAAACGCCCGCCGCAACACGGGAGAATCATCGCTGACGAGATACAGCCGACGGCGGTGCTCCGCCCGTTCCCAGGCCGCGATCACCGCCCCGGCGGCGTCGTCTCGGTGGATCAGGTTCAAATAGCCCTCGTTCGGGCCATCCAATGGCATCCCCCGCAGGACGTCCCGCGACCGGGGGATCCGCCCAGGGCCGTAGATCCCGGAGAGCCTCAGAATCACCCAGCGGCCGAGGGGACGTCGGCGATGCAGCAAATCTTCAGCCCGCAGGTGGGCGATGCCACCCACGCCGATGGGTCGGGCCGGCGAATTTTCATCGACCCATTCGCCAGCGGACTGATGAAAGACGCCGGTGGTGCTCAAGTACACCACATCCGCCGCCGGATCGGCAAATTCGAGCAGGTTGCTCAAGCCACCGACCTGCGAAACCTCCCGTGATTTTCCTGATCGCGGATCGTAGCTGACCGCCACCAACACACGAAGGCAGCGCGGCAGGTGGGTGAGCGTCCGCCGATCGGTCCAGTCGGCGATCAGCGGTGTGAAGCCGCGGGCGGCCAGTCGCGCGGCATTTTGCTCGGACCGCGTGACGGTGTAAATCGGTCCCGTCGGGTCGGCTTGCCGCAACTGCTCCGCGACGCGGCCGCCGACGTAGCCGGTGCCGACGATCAACGTGCCCGCTGCTCCCGCGACCGAACGAAATGACATGCTTTCCCCTGACCTTACGGCTACAATGGACGGACGATCCGAGCGACGTGCCGCAACCGCCCGAACCGCTGCCGCAAAGCCTCTACCACCTGGGCATGTAGACGCCGTGCGGGCGTGGCCTGAGAGCTTGCGAATTGCGAATCCGAGTCGTATCGCCGCCTCCGTCGACCTCGAACGGACATTCTGCCCATTCTGGAAGAACACTCAATGGACTTGACCGGCATTTTTCACCCACCCTTAACCTCGGGCCGTCCCCGACGCCATCGCGAACCGCGGCGGGGTGTCGTGCTGTCGCTGGCGATCTGCTTGCTCTGCATCGCCGGTTGGCCCGCAGCCCTCCGCGCCCAGGACCCGCCACGGGTGCCCCCGCTCCGCGCGGAGACTTCGGGAGCGAGCGCGGTGGAGGTTCCCCCATCGCTGGCGCTGCTTCTCAAGCTGGGCGGCACCCCCGATTCGGTCGAACAGCTGGTGGAGCTGGAGAACCAGGCGCGGCGGATCTCGGAGGCGGTGGCCGATTGCACCGTCAACGTCGCGATCGGGCCGGCGCAGGGCTGCGGCGTGATCGTCAACCAGAGCGGTTACATCCTGACCGCCGCTCATGTCGCGACCCGTCCGGGGAAGGAAGCGATCGTCACTTTTCGAGACGGTCGCACCGTCCGCGCCACCACCTTGGGGCTCAATCGCGCGGTGGACGCGGGGTTGATCCAGATCGACCCCGGGCAATCGAATGGCCAGCCCTGGCCGACCGCTGCGCTGGGCACCAGTCGCACGCTGCGGTCAGGGATGTGGTGCATCGCCAGCGGACATCCCGGCGGTTTTGATCCCGAGCGGGGCGTGGTGACGCGGGTTGGCCGACTCCTGGCCGTGCGCGACGAAGCTCTGGTGACCGATTGTGCGCTGATCGGCGGCGATAGCGGCGGGCCGCTGTTCGACCTGTCCGGCCGTCTGATCGCGATCCACAGCCGGATCGGTAACGACATCGCCGATAACCTGCATGTCCCGATCGATCATTACGCCGACACCTGGGATCGGCTCGTGGCCGCCGAGGCGTGGGGTTACCTGCCCGGTTTCAAGCCGGTGCTTGGCGTTCGCGGCAAGCCCGATTCCAAGGTCTCCGAGATCGCCGAAGTGGTCAGCGGTTCGCCCGCGGAGTTCGCCGGATTCAAAGTCGGCGACGTCGTGGAGGAGTTCGGCGGGATGATCATCGGCGATTTCCAATCACTCCGCGACGCGGTTGCGGAAACGATGCCGGGCGAGCGTTTGCCCGTCTGGGTCCGCCGCGGTGAAGATCGGAAGCGACTGAGCGTCGAGATCGGGCGAGAGTGATCCGGCTCACTGCCCGGCCGGCTAGCGGACCCCGATCGTCGGTTGATCGGACCCGCTGGGTGGCGGCGGACCGCTCGGCTCGTCGGCCCGGGAATGCTCAGTGATCCGGTTGACGTACCACCACATCCCAACGGTCACGGCGAACAGGATCGCGAGCAGCGTTGCTCCTTCGATCATCAGTTGCCGCTGCAAGTCGCCGACCGGCTCGAACACCTTCGATAACCGATACTGCACCAGCAGCAGCAAATCGGTTTCCGCCGATTGCGTGGGCGCGGTGTCGCTGGCCGGCAACCGTGGCTGCTCGTCCCCGATTTCGCGGGGCAGCGTGACCGGCGCGACGGCCGCCAGCCAAACGCCCTGATACGCCCGGCCACCCGGGGCCCGCGCCATCGGATCGAGATAGTCGACGTCCCCCCCTGCCAGCAGGCGATCCAGCACGCCACTGGCCAATTGGAAACGCTTGCCCGCTAGCGAATTGCCTTCTCGGCTTGGCTGATCCAACAGCGGGTGTTGCAAGACAGTGCCACGCAAGGGGCCTTGGCGAGCTTCGATGACGACGGCCAACTGGTCGCTCAGTTGCCCGTCCCGCATCGATTCGAAATCGCCCAGGTCGGTGGTGATCACGAACACCCCATCCGGTTCGCGGTTCGTCCCTGCCCCCCCTTCCGCCCCTGTCGCGGCCGCGGATCGTGTGCCCGCCGTGGCGGCGGCGGTCAGAAAAATCGGCGTGCTGAAGGCGATTTTCCAGCGGCCCGTCGCGGTGCTTTGAAAGGCGGGCGACAGGTGTGGCCGCGTCGTCGGCGTGACCGCGGTCGGCTGGGGTCCAGTGGCAAAGTCATCCCGGCCGCCATGGAAATAGGATCGATAGGCGAAGTTGAATCCGGTGCTCAGCTGCGCCTCATCCACCTCGGTATCCAACGCGATCGAGATGATCGTCCCCTGGGCGTCGGTGATGAACATCGTCGAGATCCCCGGCAAGCCACTGTTGACCCCGCCAAGGTAGCCGGCCAGGCGAGCCTTCAACTGGGCATCGAGTTGCCGACGTTCGGGGAGTCGCAGGAAGGCGGGGCGATCGGGATGCGTCTCGCCAGGAAGTTCCGCGATCCGGGCGCGAATCTCGGAGGCCTCCGCGGATGCCAGCAGTTGATCGAGGACCCGCAACGTGTTCGCATCCGTCGCTTCGCGGGCGAGCACCTGAAAGTAACGGGACAATTCGTTCTCCAGCGAGCGAGCGGCAAATCTCGCCGCCAACTGGTTGCTGGCGCGGGCTTCGGTCCGCAGCGCCTCGGTCGCGCGAACGCTGGCACTCCGGATGCTCCGCGCCGCGAATCCGCCGGTGGCGAGCATCAGCAACAGCGGGCCGACAATCCCCAGCAGCATCAGCGGCCGCCGCGCTCGCGCCTGGTCGCGTTGGTCGAGTGAATCCAATACTTGCTGGACGTTGGCGAATCGCTGTCCCGCATCGGGTGCCAAGCAGCGATCGATGATCGCCGCCAAATCCTTATCCACGCCCCGGCGTTCGCGGTGCGCGCGCGGGCGCTCATCACCCAGGATCGCCTCGCGATAATGTTCCAGCCGCTGCGACAACGAACCCGCGGTATCGATCCGCTGCAACAACGACGGATCGCGGTGGGGAACTTGACCGGTCAGCATCCGATATAGGATCACCCCCAGCGCGTAGACGTCCCAGCGGGCGTCGGGGGCGGCCTCCAACTGCGCCTGCTCGGGGGCCATGTAAAACAGCGTCCCCAGCGACGGGGATTGGTCGTGCGACATGCGGCTTTGACCAAAGTCGGCCAGTCTCGGCCCGTGGTCCGAATCGAGCAGGATATTCCCCGGCTTGAGGTCGCAGTGCAGCACGCCCCGGCCATGGCACTGATTGAGCGCTAGGCAAATTTTGCGAAACATCTCCACGGCCTGGCCGACCGGCAAGCATCCGGTCGTTTGCAACCAATCCTCCAGCGACCCGTTGGGCAGGTACTCCATCACATAGAATGGCGGCTCGCTCTCCCAGCCGACCTCCAGCACCTGCACGATGGAACGCTCGGCCGACAATTGCACCAGATTCTTGACCTCGCGCGAGAGCAAGGACCAATTCACGCCGCCACGATGGAGATAGAATTTGATCGCGACCGGACGGCCCGTGTTCAGATCGTGACCGAACCAGACTTCCCCGAACGTCCCGGCCCCCAGAAAAAACTCCAGACGATATCCCGGCAGGGTCGCTGGCGGCGCGGTCGGTCGAAGGCTGAGTTCCTCCGCCACCCACTGCTCACCCACCGTCTGCCGTTCCGTTTCGTCTCCTAACACAGGCTCCCTCGGTTCATAGCTGCCTTCCCGATGCCAAGTTTCCCCGTCCGAATATCCAGTTTAACGCTCGCCGCCGCGATCGGTGTCGCGGCGGGGTTCCTCGGCGCCGATTTCGGCATCGCCCAGCCCCCCCAATCGCCCGCCGTGGCGACTCCTGCCACCGCAGATCTGCCCCTGGCTCTTCCCCAGGCGGTCGCCGCGTCAACCGCCGCGGAAGAGGAACCTCCCCAGCTCGATGGTGAAAATGGTCGCGACCTCTCGCTGCGACGCTTTCAGCCGCGTAGCCGATTGGTCGTCCCGCGTACGGAGATTCGCCACGCCAAGTTTCCGGTGGTGGATGTCCACACCCACTTGTTCATCAAGATGCGGCACAACGATCAGGCCCTGACCGATTTCATCAGCGTGATGGATCGGAATCGGATTCGGGTCTGCATTTCGCTGGACGGAATGCTGGGCGATCAGCTCGACGCCCATTTCCAGTTTTTGCATCGCGAGCACCGCGACCGGTTCGTGATCTTCGCCCATGTCGATTGGCGCGGGGATGGGGCGGAGGACCAGCCCGCGACCTGGGCCTGCCAACGCCCCGGTTTCGCCCAGCGGACCGCGGGGCAATTGGCCGATGCCGTCAAACGGGGCGTGGCGGGCTTGAAGGTTTTTAAGCAGTTGGGGCTCGGCTACCGCGATCCCGACGGCCGGCTGATCCAGATCGATGACCCGCGGTGGGATCCGATTTGGGCGGCCTGTGGGGACCTCGGCATCCCCGTGTTGATTCACAGCGGCGATCCCGCGGCATTCTTCGACCCCATCGACCGCTTCAACGAACGCTGGGAAGAGCTGAGCCGCAACCCGAGCTGGAGTTTCCATGGCGGGGATTTTCCAACGCTCGATGAATTGAACGCGGCCCGCAATCGTGTCATCGCCCGTCATCCGAAAACCCAGTTCATCGCGGCCCATTTGGCCAGCAGCGAACATGACCTGAAAACCCTTGGCACGTGGCTCGACACGCACCCCAACCTGCATCTGGACATCGCGTCGCGGATCAGCGAATTGGGACGCCAGCCCTACTCGGCTCGCGAGTTTTTGATCCGCTATGCCGATCGCATCTTGTTCGCCACCGATGGGCCGCAGCCGGAGACGCGGCTGCACGCCTATTGGCGATTTTTGGAAACCTTGGATGAGGCCTTCGACTACAGCGA
>DITY01000296.1:0-6679 GCA_002422955.1 Planctomycetaceae bacterium UBA6172 | reverse complement strand
GCAGAAATGGCTTGACGCGGAGGAATCGGCAGGCTTTGGGGGATGGGGCGACTTGTTTGGATTCAAGCATTTTGCGGATTGTGCCGATGAATTGAGATCAGGGGGAGCTATGGGCTGCGCCATGGTTCTCGCCGATTCCCTCTCAGAAGGCTCCCTCGGTCATGAAGCTGTCGCTGAACTGCAAGTTCATGATCGGCGCGGCGCTGATGGCGATCACGGGCTGCCAGCACATCGGTCCTCGCACGATCGTGGACGATCGAATCCCCTACAACGATGCCATCTCGACCTCTTGGAAGCAGCAGACGCTCCTCAACATCGTGCGTCTCCGCTACATGGATGTCCCCGAATTCGTCGACGTCCCTTCGATCGTCAGTGGTTACGAACACAGTCGTATTGCGAGCGGAGGTTTGGGGGCGGAGGTCTTCCCTCGGAATTCAGTGTCGAATCTTTTGGGATTCAATCTGAATGGCAGTCGCAGCATGGTTGATCGGCCGACGATTTCCTACGCGCCGCAGACCGGATCGGAATTCACCCGTAACCTGACCAATCCGCTGCCACCGGTGTCGATCCTGAATCTGATCGAGAGCGGATACCCGGCCGATGTCGTGATGGACTTGGCGGTCGAGTCGATCAATGGGGTCCGCAATCGGAGTTTTACCGGCTCGATGCAACCGGGTGACCCCGAGTTTCCGCGGGTCCTCGAACTGATGAAGAAGGCCCAGGCTTCGGGATACGTCAGCTTGCGGCTCGTTACGGCTGACGGACCCGACGATTCCGACGTGGTCCTGACGATTCGCGACCGGGATATCCCCGCCGAATTGGCGATTGAGCTCACCGAACTGCGTGAGATTTTGAGGCTGGATCGCGCCCAAGAATCGTTCAAGGTCGTGTTCGGGATGCTTCCCGCCGCGAGCGATGAACTCGCCATTCGCACCCGCTCCATCCTGAGAATTCTGACGTTTTTAGCGCTCAATGTGCAGGTTCCCGAATGCCATTTGGCGGACGGGCGAGCTCCGGATTTGGGCGATACGTCGTCGGCGGTCCAGCCACAAATGACGGTCTTGAGCGGCTGTGAACTGCCTGCGGATGCTTATGCCGCGGTCCGCTATCAGGGCCATTACTTTTGGATCGATCAGCGAGATTTGCCCTCCAAACGCTCGATGAACTACCTCAAGCTGCTATTGGCCCTGGCCGACACGGAACGCAAGGAATCCGCGCCCGCGCTGACGATCCGCGCGAATTGACAGCCCGAGCGTGTAGCCTTGTACCTTGCAGCCCCTTCGCGGCGTGAGCCTTCGGGGTCTCGGGGAACCGGAGCCGTCTTGGAAGGCGAGGAGGCTCCCCGGATGGCGATGATCTCTGTCGCGTTCCCGACGACGAGAGTATCCCCCTTTCAGGTCTGGGACCGCCCGACCGCCAACCGCCCATGCCGTGTGCAGGTGACATTAACAAAAGCGATCCGCATCAGAGAGCGTCTGTCAGCTTTCGTTGTCTTGCTGGGTTAAAAACAAAACAGATCCGCGCAGCCATCACGGACAAGCGTTATCCTTGACCGCGGACAAGTGCCCCGACACGACTTGTCCCCACTCGAGGATGAGTCTCCCAGGTTCCCCCTTGTCGCAGGCATCCCTGGGATAGGAGCAAGGTCTGATCTCAAGTGCCGCAGCAACCCTAGGACTAGTGGATGGCCATGTTCAAGAACGTCAAGAGCCATCGTCAAACGACGCATCCCGAGTTTCTCGTTGATACGGCTGCGTTTCAGGGCGTATCCCAAGAATTCGAGGTGATTCGAGACCTCGTCACCAGGAGTCTTCGCCGCGATCAGTCGCTACAGAATCAACTAATGAGCGAGGAGCCCATCCGAAATGCCGTTGAATTACTGTTTCAAAAGTACCAGAGACTGGAGATCGTGATTGCCGGTTGGATAGACCAAGCGGTCTTGGAATTCCATTCGTCGTTGCAGGGCGACAATCGCTGCCTTTCCAAGATGCTCGACCAACTGGACGCTTACCGTCCCGACCAAAATGGCGACATGTGTTTCTACTTGGCAGATCTTGACTACAACCAAGTGCTTGCGACGGTAATCTCCTTCGAGGATGGGGTAATCAGTACCAAGAGCTACCGGCGAAGTTCCCGTGCTGATCCCGGCCCCTGAATCGCGGGATCCCGAAACGAGATCAGATCAATCGATTGCAACCGAGCGGTGGATCGGGTCGGTCCTGAAGTCAAGCCTATTTGGCCGCCGCCGGTCGAATCGTGTCGTTATCCGATGGGGGCAATGTCCAGCCGTTTTCCAACAGGATACAATCGCTATAGTACCGTCTACTCGCGATGCTACAATGACGAGACGGAGAACCAATCATGACCGTTGAACAAGCAATCAAGGACATTTCTGCCCTGCCACCGAACGACCAACTTCGCGTCGTGCAAGCGATCTGGGACCGACTGCCGGAAGGCGTTGGTACTGAATTGACCGAATCGCAGCGTGCCGAACTGGATCTTCGCTGGGCGGAGTACCAGGCGGATCCATCGACTGCTCTTAGCGAAGAAGAATTTCGAGAACGCATCCGCGTGGCCCGCGGTCGATGAAGGCGAGGCTAACGGCGCAGACCGAAATGGACTTGCTACGCGGAATGGATTGGTTCGATCGCGTTTCGATTGGTCTCGGTGAAAAGTTCAAGGCGGAATTTTATCTCGCTCTGGAGCGGATTAAGGAGAATCCCGAGATGTTTGCGGCAGACCATACGGGCTACCGTCCTTGCCGTCTTAAGCGATTTGCCGCGGTTTTGTATTTTCGTATCGACGCGCCCTTCGTTGTGGTTGTCGGACTCTTCACCAGCGGCGAAGACGAGAGCCACCTGCAGAATCGCGGATAAACCAAGCGTTCGACGCGAGCGGGAGATCACGACGGTCTTGAAGTTATATTTCAACGCGCCCGCCGCGTTAGGATCGCCGAATCAACAAGTAGCGCGGTGGAAGAGGCCCGAAGTCCTGCTGAGGCGGAATTCTGAGCCCCAGCCACTGCGAGATAGGCAAGTTATACATTTGCCGTTCTTTAATGCCGCCGTTCGTCCGATCAAATCTTCTTTCCATTGCGTGAGCCCTGCATGCCATTCAAACCACCCGGAGGAGAACTTACGGTTTGGTCTGCTCTTTGGATCGTGTTTGGCATCGCGGCAACAATCGCAGCTTCAACGCTGGGGATCGCTGGCTATTACAGCCTTGGCGCGTGCGTGGGTCTACCTGCCCTTGGAATGTGGTTCGAACAACGATGGTGTGGATATGTTTTCGCTGGCCTGATGGCGCTTTCGATTCCATTGGCGCTGATCGCTTTGGTAGCGATCGATGATACTTTGACTGAACGTGTTTATCGGCCGGTTCGAATCGCGATGGCGGGTTACTTCGCATGCCTGACATTTCGCTGGGCACAAGACGGATGACCTCAAATCATCAATACCAACAAAGCGGAACACCGAACGTACCAAGCGATTAGCCGAATTGCTCGAAAAGCCGTGTCCTGATCGCCGAGTTTCTCGTTCGCATTCGGTGATCGACAATGTGAGCGAATGCCATGGCATACCTAGAGCTTTTTGAACAAGTCGCGGATCATGTTCGTCGCCAGGGCGTGAAGGTACGTTTCCAGCGCGGGAAACCGTTGTCTGCGGGCGCTATCGACCGCGCGCGGTCCCAAGCATTTATTCCGATACCAACTGCGATGGCAGAGTTCTATGCCGAGATTGGCGACGGTCTCGAGTTTGGCTGGTCATCGAAGCGCGGCAGTACGGCGTTTGACAATCACGAAATTTCGAAGCTCGCAGATTGTGCTCCCAGGTCGCTCGAAGACGTGAGTTGGCTAACCGAATGGAAGGACGACTACGGGTTTCACTTTACAGACGACCCTGTTCTGGCAAAGAAAACCGCAATCAGAATGCGAAAGTGGCTTCGCTTCGCGGGTGAAGGCAACGGCGATGCCTTCTGCCTCGATACGGCAACGGAGCCTTCGCCTGTTCTGTTTAACAAGCATGACTGGTATGACGGAGGATCTGGCGACAATGGCCACAAGGTGGCAGATTCGCTCCTTCAGTTCTATTCGGAATGGGCTCAAGTCTGCTTTCAGCTTCCCAGCGGGCTATATTGGCCGAACGTCTTCTGTGAGGGGGGAGATGGGATCGATTGGAGCAGTTCAGAATTCCAGGAGCCGTTCCGTCTGCCGTGAGAATCACGGCGATCAACGTCTTCCAGCAGAATCGCGATCATCTCCTGCAACATTGAGCGTCCCGTGGCTGCGATTTGCCGCGGGCGGCCTTGTTTCGCTGCGCGATAGTTGGAAAGGCGTGCTCGGCTGCTCGATTGGTTATTTCAATTGAGTCTTTTGTCCGGTGACAGACGCAACTCTCGCATTGAAAGGAAGGAGCGAGACGCTGAACAGGATTGCTCGGTGCTCCGCTCCTGTCGCAAAAAGGGCCCTTCCCTATTGTCTCTTCGTCAGCGGATGAATCACGTGCCGGAATTGCGCCGCCAGCCCAAGCTCCGTCTGATGCAGGTAAGCCTCACCGATGGCAGGGGAGCGATCAAGCGGGGTGCGAGCGAGAGACCGGTTACTGGGAACCACTTTCCTCGCTTAGGCCACCGACCGGCGGTCCGCGTGCGTGTTTCAACCGCGTGTCCATGGGATGCGGCGCGCGGGAGTTGTCCGCGGCGGTGGTAGCGATCAGACTGGTGGTTGGCGTTTCGGTTCAGAAACGGTGAAAATCGATGAACCTCCCAACCCCGTCCAGGCTCTTCGTTATGGGCCGCCGTCGCCTTGCCAGGTCGACCTTATGAACTCTTCTTGTCTCGGTTGGCAGTGTCTGCTCGTCGTAGCGCTCGCGATTGCGGGACGCGGCGCCGTCGCGCAAGATTCGTTGCCCGAGCCTGATGCAGGGGCCGTCGCCATCCCGGACTCGTTGCACCAGTTCATCACCGAAAACTGCCTCGGTTGCCATGATCCGGTCATCGCGACGGCAGGTCTCGACCTGCAGAACCTGCTCAGCGCGCCTATCGATCGCGATCCGCGTTCGTGGGAGCGGGTGCTGCGGCGGATCGCATCCCACCAGATGCCCCCCGCGGAGGAGCCCCGTCCGTCGGAGGAGAGTGTCGCGGACGCGGTGACCCGGCTGGGCAAGTCGCTGGATGACGTGGCGTCGCGCCAGTTCGAACCCGGGCACGCGGAATCGCTGCGACGGCTGACACGGGCTCAATACCGGAACGCGATCCGCGACCTGCTGCGGCTGGATGTCGACGTGAGTGAGTGGTTACCGGCTGATGAATCGAGTCACGGGTTCGATCACGTCACCGCCATCGGACTGTCTCCAACGAGGATGAGCCGGTATTTGACCGCTGCCGAGAAGATCAGCCAAATGGCGGTGGGGCGGGTCGGACGAACGCCGTCGGCCAAGACGTTCCGCATCCGGCCCGATATCACCCAAGACGTTCACATCGAAGGGTTGCCGCTCGGGACCCGCGGCGGCGTGCTGATCCCCTATCACTTCCCCGCCGCCGGCGAGTACGAAGTGCAGGTCCGGCTGATGCGAGATCGCAACGAAGAACTGGAGGGCTTGAAGCAACCGCATGAACTCGAAATCGCGCTCGATCGCGAGCGCGTCGCGTTGTTCACCGTTGCCCCGCCAGCCCGCGGCGAAAGCGACAAGCTTGTCGACGCCAACTTGACCACGCGAATGCGGGTGACGCCGGGGACCCACGACGTCGGCGTGGCGTTCCTGAACCGATCATCCGCCCTGTTGGAGTCGACTCGACAGCCGCTCAACGTGCACTTCAATTACTACCGCCATCCCCGATTGGGACCGGCGGTTTACGAAGTCACGATCGTAGGGCCGTTCGACGGGGCGGTGCCGTTCGACGCGGCGGGGCCGGGCGAGACGGAAAGCCGGCGGCGGATCTTCAGCTGTCGCCCCGAGCGAGAGGCCGACGAGGAAGCCTGCGCGGAACGCATCCTGAGCGATCTGCTGCGCCAGGCCTACCGCCGACCCATCGCCGCCGAGGACCTGGTGGTCCCGCTGCGGTACTTTCACGAGGGACGTGCGGAAGGCGACTTCGAGGCGGGTATCGAGCGGGCGCTCAGTGCGGTGCTGGTCAATCCGCATTTCCTCTTCCGCATCGAATCCGCCCCGCCGGACGTCGCTCCCGGCGCGGTCTACCGAATTAGCGATGTAGAATTCGCGTCACGCTTGTCGTTCTTTCTTTGGAACAGCCTGCCGGATGAGGAGTTGCTGCGTCTGGCGGAAAGTCAGCAATTGTTCGAACCCGAGGTGCTGGAGGCCCAGGTCCGCCGGATGCTCGGCGACCCGCGGTCGGAATCGCTGGTGACGCATTTCGCCGCCCAGTGGCTTCATCTGCAAAACCTCGAAGCGGTCACGCCGGACATGCGGCGGTATCCCGATTTTGATGACAACCTGCGGCAAGCCTTTCGCCAAGAAACGGAATTGTTCGTCGAGAGCATCCTGCGCGAAGATCGGAGTGTGCTGGACCTGATCCGCGCGGATTACACGTTCTTGAATGAGCGGTTGGCGAAGCATTATGGCATTCCGCATGTGCATGGCAGTCGCTTCCGGCGGGTCACGGTCGGACCCGAAAGTCATCGGGGCGGTCTGCTGCGTCATGGCAGCATCCTGACGGTCAC
>DITY01000238.1 GCA_002422955.1 Planctomycetaceae bacterium UBA6172 | reverse complement strand
GAAATCGGGCAGGCAGCGATCAAAGCGCTGCGCTGTCACCGCGAGGGGACCGAGATTGTAGCGGACGCGTTCGACTACATCGAATATCCGAAATTGCTTAGCCAGCCCGAGTCTGACCCGGGTGAATTGGTCTCCGAAGCGTTGGCCAAGTTTCGCGAACGCGATGACGCCCGCGGCTACCAGATTTGCATGAGCGTGCCGGGGCAGACCGGTTTGGCGAGGTTTTTCAAGCCACCGCCCGTCGAGATGAAGAAGATCGCCGACTTGGTGAGGTACGAGGCGAAACAGCAGATCCCCTTCGATCTGAGCGACGTCGTCTGGGATTTTCAGATGATGCCGGGCAGCGTGATCGAGGAAGGGTATGCCTTGGAAAGCGAGGTCGGCCTGTTCGCGATGAAACGCGAGATGGTCAATCGCCAATTACAACCGCTCAACCGCGCCGGTGTCGAAGTTGAGCTGATTCAACTGGCACCGATCGCACTTTACAACATGCTGGCTTATGACCGCATGCACGAGCGGATCGCCGAGGATAACTTCAGTCCCGATGCCCCTCCGCCTTCGACCGTGCTGTTGTCGATCGGGACGGATTCCTCCGACCTGATCATCACCAACGGCTTCCGCATTTGGCAGCGAAGCATGCCACTCGGCGGCAACCACTTCACACGGCAATTGACCAAGGACCTGAAGCTGACCTTCGCCCAGGCCGAGCATCTCAAGCGGAACGCGCGCGAGGCGGCAGATCCGAAACTGATCTTCCAGACGATGCGGCCGGTGTTCAACGACTTGGTAACCGAAATCCAGCGATCGATCGGGTTTTTCCGTAGCCAAAACCGCAAGGCCGAGATCAGTCAACTGTTGATCGCCGGCAACACGGTCAAGATGCCCGGCCTGGCCACGTACATCGGCAAGAATCTCGACCTGGACGTGCAGGTGCTCGATCAGTTCGGCCGCCTGGGCGGTGAGGATGTGCTCAACATCCCGAGCTTCCGGGACAACGCCCCGACCTATGCGGTCGCGTACGGGCTCTGCCTGCAGGGGCTCGGGCTCAGCCAATTGCGAAATTCGCTCGTCCCGCGCGAAATCGTCGTGGAGCGAATCATCCGTGCCAAGAAGCCTTGGGCCGTGGCCGCTGTCGCCACCTTGATGGCGGGGATGTCGTTGCACTACGCGTTCGCACAGCGGAGTTGGGCGAAAACACACCCCGACATTTGGAGTCGCGCCAGTTCCGCGGTCTCCACGATGAGCAGCTACAGCAGCCAGCAGATCAGCGAGGACGACAAACTCAAGAGCAAGTTGAAATATCTCGACGTGTTGGGCCATGAGGTCTCCAGCAACTCGGAACGGAGGCTGCAATGGCTCGAGATTTTGCGTACCCTCAACGCCATGGTACCGAGAAATCAGTACCCCGGCGGGAAGCCGCCCGGACCCAAGGAATTGCCTTACGAAGATCGCGAAGACATTCATATCACCGAGATCGAGTCGAAATATTTCGAGGACCTGGCGACCTGGTTTACGGAAAACGTGGCGCGGCGTTATCGCGAGGAGATGCGGAACTGGTCTCGTTTGACCAACACCCCGCTGCCGGAAGACTTGGCGACCGCCGCCGGCCCCACCGGTGCGGGATGGGTATTCGAACTCCGCGGATATCACTATTACAACAGCGACAAGCGGCTGGGGAGCGAAGGGAGCAACCACGTCCGCAAGCTCCTGATCACCAACCTGATGTCCAAGAAGATTCCGCTGCCGGGTCCGACGGGTGAGCTGATCGAGTTCACGCCCGAGGAACTGGGATTGAGCTTTCCGCTGCTACTGAACGATGAAAAGCCTCGAACGACCAAGATCCCGAACCCGGATTTCGATCCGGGGGCGATGCGGGGATTAGCCGGTGGTGGCATGCCAGGCGGTGGCCTGCTTCCCGGCGCGAGCGGATCGGCTGGCGGTGCCGCCCCCGGGGCCCGCACCGACCTGATCGGTCCCGATGGCAAGAAGATCGAGCCGCCGAACTTGGATGTCAAACGGCATGACTTCATCGTGCAGGTCGTTTGGCAACCCAATTCGCTCGCCGATCGATTGAGAATCCGACAGGAAAAACTGGATGCCGAAAAGGCTGCCGAAGGGGAGGAAGGGGGAGCGGTGACCGAAGAGCCAGGGGCTGTCGCCACCAATCCGTGAGCCGTGCTGGGGATGGGAATGCGTTTCCGCCCCGTAGCGGCGTTGTGTGTTGGATGTTGTGTGTGTTGAATGTTCGATCGATCGTCTCTGTAAGCCATTTCCTGATCCGAAGCCCTTTCACGGCATCCGCCGAAAACGACCAGAAATCCGATGAAAGAAAAACTTGGTGCCGTAGCCCAGTATTGGTTTTGGATCGCGACCGCGGTGGTCACGCTGCTATCGGTCGGCATTTGGTGGGTCAGCAGCGGCAAGCTGATCACGGAATACGAGAAAAATGCCAGCCAACTCGATTCCGATGCGGCGAAGATCACGACGGTACGCAACGCCTTGGGCACCCATCCCAACGAAGTCTCTCATCGTGAAATGCAGCGACTGCTCGACGATCGCACTGGGGCGGTCATGGAAGCCTGGACGAGCGTGTTCAGTCGCCAACAGGACATCCTGGTCTGGCCCACCGCGGAACTGAAGCAAGACTTTGTTGATGAGTTCGCCGATCTGATTCCGATCGAGCTGAAAGTGCCGTTCCCGACCCCCGAGGAAGAAGAAAAACTCCCCGCGCTCCGCACTCGCTACCAGAACTACATCGGTTCGGTGCTCCCGAGCATCGCGGAGATCGCGAAGGCCAAATGGACAGCCGACTTCGAAAGCCAGCGCGGCGGCATGGGCATGGGGATGGGAATGGGCGCTGGAATGGGCATGGGCATGCCGGGTGACATGGGTGGCATGACCGGTGGCGGTGAGGACATGTATGGCGGCGGGGGCGCGGGCCTACCGGGTGGCATGGGCGGGCTGGGAGGACTGCCAGCCAAAGACGATGGAGCCTTGGTGACCTGGAGCACCAGCAGTCAAGAACAATTACTCGCCGACCTGTTCCCGTGGAGAAAAGGTCCGGGCGGTCCGCCTCCGAGCACGCTCGACGTGCTGTACAGCCAAGAAAACCTTTGGATCCTGCGACAGTTGATGCAAATCGTGGCCCTCGTTAATGGAGATGTCGGCCAACGTCACCAAGCCAAGATTCGCGAAATCAACCGGATCGCGATCGGCAGGTCGGTACCCAAAGCGGCTGGCGTGATTGCGCAACCCGGCAGCGGCATGGCGGGTGGCATGGGCAGCGGCGGGATGCTGGGGATGGAGGGTGGCATGCCCGGCATGGGAGGTGCCGAAATGGACTATGGTGCCGGGGGGATGGATGCCGCGGCCGGCATGATGGGTGATATGGCGGGGATGGATAGCGGAGGGGGCGGGGCAGCCGCTGCCGTGACGCTCGATCCGGGTGACAACCGTTACGTCGATATCGCCGGCGCGTCTCTGACCGCCGAACAACTCCGCGCGGCATTATCGAGTCAATCACCGACCGATGCGTTCATGGCCGTCGCTAAGCGGGTTCCGATCATGTTGTCGCTGAAGATCGACCAAAGAAACATTCCCGAACTGCTGGCAGTCTGCGGCAGCGTCCCGCTGATGGTCGAAGTGAAGCATGTCCGTATCCTCCCACCCGGTAAAGCGGCTGCCGGCGGCGGCTCGGGCTCAGGGATGGGGATGGGGATGGGGATGGGTGCCGGCATGGGCATGCCCGGTGATATGGGTGGCATGACCGGTGCCGGTGAGGACATGTATGGAGGCGGGGAAGGCATGCCTGGAAGTGGTGGCATGGGCGGCATGGGTGGGGCAGCTCAACCGTCAACCGATCCGTTCCCGATGGACCTCAGTGTCGAGGTCTACGGGATCATTTACATTTACAATCCGCCCAACAGCGAAGCGTTAGGTATCGAAAAGGTCGATGAAACGACCGTTATCGAAGGGACGGCGATGGGTAACGGCCCTGTTGCCGAAACCGTGCCCACGGATGCCACGCCGGCCGAGACGACGGTTCCTGAGGCCACGCCGACAGAAGAAGAAACCACCCCGCCAGCGGATGCGGCTCCGGCAACGACCCCGCCGGCGGAAGCGGTACCGGCAACCGAAACCGTTCCTCCAGCAGCCGCTGCCACCGCATCCCCTGTCCCCTCCGCGCAGCCCGGCGTTGCCGCGGTACCTTCCCCCGCGACGGGNNTCGCTGGCTTGGCGGAATCGCGACACTGCCGCCGATCTCGCGTCACAACTGATGTCAGTTTAAACTGCTCGTAGCCACTTCCACCGATCGAAACTTCAGCCAACTCGTGATCGCCTGAGGGCTCACAGCCATGCAAGAATTATTGTTTAGGCATTTCGAAAAAGGCATCTTCGCCGCCTTGGTGTTAGCCACCGGACTGCTGGTCTACAGCGGTCTGAGTATGCCCAATTACCTGGATAAGCAGAAGCCGGACGCGATGGAGCAGGGGGCGAACCAGGTAAAAACCTCGATCGACGAGGATCATTGGGCTCAAATTCTCGAAAACGAAGACCGGTTGACGAAAGTCGACGTGGTCGCGCGGACGAACGAATCGATTCGCCCCGTGAGCGCGCAAACCTACACGATGCTCCATCCTTGGGAAGGAAAATCGATCGAGTCGAGTCTGAAGCGGGAAGACCCCAAGTTGCTCCCTCCCATCGACCTGATGGTCTCCGGCGTGGTCGCGAACCTGGCCGTCAAGAGTCGAGACGGGGTGTACGCGCTCAACGATCTGGAGAATGCGGAACCGATCGTCAAGACGCCGGAACGGAGGCGTCCGGAGCGCCCGAGGCGTGGCCGCGGGGCGACGGCGATGATGGGCAGCGGTAGCGAAATGGAAGGCGGAATGATGGGCATGGAAGGCGAGATGGGTTCCGGGATGATGGGCGAGGAGATGGCTTCTGGGATGATGCCGGGAATGCCAGGTGGTTCCGGGATGCCGGGAATGATGGGACCAGGAATGGGTGCGGCCGCGACTGGACGTCGCTTGGACGCGAAGAAGTTTGACCAAGGCTTTCGTCCCACTTTGACTGCCAACAGCAACTTGGTGCCGGTCATGGGCCACTTCATCGCGGGAGTCGCCGTGATGCCGCACAAGGAGCTCTACAGGGCTTTCGATGAAGCTCTCAAAAACCGAGACGGTTATGACCCGCGGCGGGATCAGCCGTTTTATCTCGGCTTTCAATTGCAACGTGCCGATGTGACCGACAAGTCCGTTGATCAGTTGACCGAACAGGACTGGGTGTTGCGACTCAATTCGACTTTTTACAAGCAATTGTTGCTCGGCTCGTGGGCGGGATACGCCAAGGAAATCGTCTCCGGAAAGTATCGCGACCCAGAACTGACGACACCGATCCCGCCGGTGTTGCTGGAGCATTACGCTCACTTTGCCAGTCATCCGAAGATTCCGCTCGGCGATGAAGATCCCCGAGCTGCCTTTCAGATGCAACAACCGGGCAAAGCTATCCCAGTCGGCCCGATCCTGCCCGATGCGAGCGAGGATGCTAATGAAACGTTCGGCAGCGCGCCGCCGCGGGGCGCTTTCGGCGGCGTCGGAATTCCTGGCATGATGGAATCAGGCGATATGGAGGGCGGCATGATGGGGGCACCCGGGATGATGGGGGGTGGTTCAGGGATGATGATGGGTGCGCCCGGGATGATGGGGAGTGGNNGGTATGGGTATGGGTATGGGTATGATGGGAAGCGGCATGGGCATGATGGCGGGGGCGTCGATCGAGAGCCAACCGGACTACAAGCTGATCCGTTTCTATGACTTTCGCGATCTATCCAATCGCGACCCGGCAGCCCCCAAAGTCGGACGCAAGTATGTCTATCGCATCCGGGTGGCGATCGAAGATCCCAACCTGCCGCGAAACGCGGTCCTGAGGCCCAGCAACGGCTCTTTGACGACGGAAGTGTTCCGCCGGGTCGAGCAGGAAAAGCAGAAGGGTAAGAGTGGCAATTCGATCCGTTGGACCGAGTTCAGTCAGCCCAGCCCTGTGGTCAGCCTCCCACCCGTCACCGAAGCGTATGTCGGTCCGGTAGTGGCAGCGGCCACCCGCAAGATGCAAGTTGGCGGGCGCGAAGTCGAAGTCACCAATAAACCGGCGACCGGTAAGGTTGTCGGCACAAAGTGGGATCCGACCTATCAAGTTCCGATGCCGATCTGGATGGATGTGACTCGGGGGAGCGTGCTCGCCAAGAAGGGTGAGGCCGACATCCCCGACCCGCTGTCGATGAACGTTAAGAAACTGCCGGATGCCGATCTCAACTTGGAATCGGTCGTGGTCGACTTGGGCGGGGGACAGGAACTCGATATCGCGAAGGACCCCGAAGCCGACAAAAACGCGGCACCGCTGCTGTCGCCGTCATGGATGTTGCTGTTTGACGCCGATGGTGGCCTGCGAGTAGTCGACGAGATCGAATCCCAGAAAGGATATCGGCTCTACTCGTACGCCGATGATCGCGGCGAATGAGCACCGAGGCCCGCGTGGCTTTCGACCGCCGCTCGGAGCCGACAGGGCGGGCCACTGCTCTCGCCGGAGTCGCGAATGGGCGGCGGTGGTTTGCCACACCGGAGCGGGGTCGCTACACGGTTTGATTTATCGTCGATTTCACGGGCTGGTGAGTGATCGCCCATGAGTGCCGGCAGAAGGCCTCGGATGAGGCCGCAGTTCGGATCGACGTGTCTCGTTGAAGCGGTTTTCCGAGTGCGACTCTCGAACACAGGGTCCAGTCTCTCCCTACAGTACCCGCTTGGACCTTCGCCTTGGGCCGACGGATCGACTACAATAAGGGTAGCGATTAGCACCACGATCCTATGCTTTCACCAACATCCCGTCCCATGTCACGACTTCACTCGTTCGTTCTCCCGTTTGGCTCAGTCGCCTGCATCGTCGCGATTGTACTCGCGGTTACCTCGCCGATCCGTCCTGTCCGCGGCGACACGGCGACCGCTTCCCGCACCGCCCCCATCGACTGGCCCGCGCCCACGCCGCCGCCCACCGAAGCGATTGCCGAAGAACCGGCTCAGATGCGTCCCTACTCCCAGCCCATCGCGGACACCGACGTGGCGATTGAGTTGCTGCCGATCGCTGGCGGGACGTTCAAGATGGGAAGTCCGGACGGGGAAGCCGATCGGCGTGAAGACGAGGGTCCGCAACATGAAGTCAAAATCGAGCCGTTCTGGATGGGCAAGTTCGAAATCACCTGGGACCAATATGACGTTTGGAATGACAAGATCGACATCATCCGCCGCGACTTGGCGGGCCGTAAGCCGACCGCGATCGACCAACTTGTCGACGGCATGACCCGTCCGACCGAGCCCTACACCGACATGAGCTTCGGGTTCGGCCGCGGCAAGTATCCCGCGATCTGCATGACCCAGCACGCGGCCCGTTCCTACTGCAACTGGCTTTCCGCCAAGACCGGCTTCTACTACCGTCTGGCAACGGAAGCGGAATGGGAATACGCCTGCCGGGCGGGAACAACAACCGCCTATTCGTTTGGCGATGATCCGGCCCCATTGGAGGACTATGCGGTCTTCATCGACAATAGTAACGACCAATACGAAGAGGTCGGTACTAAGAAGCCGAACCCCTGGGGCCTGCATGATATGCACGGCAACGTATCGGAGTGGGTGCTCGATCAATACCGACCGGACGCCTATGTCGAACGTGCTGGCAAGCTGACGGTGGAACCCTTGGAGATTCCGCAAACCGTTTACCCGCGGGTGGTTCGTGGTGGCGGTTGGGACGACGACGCCGACCGGTTGCGCAGCGCGGGGCGAACTTTCTCGGATCCCGATTGGACGCAACAAGATCCGCAGATCCCTCAAAGCATTTGGTATCATACGGATGCGCTGAGTGTCGGCTTTCGTATCGTCCGCCCGTTTCGCACCCCTTCGGCCGAGGAGAGGGCTGCTAAATGGGACAAGACCGAGCCACTCCAGATCGACGAAGAATGACCTTTTCTCGGTTCGAGATTGCGAGCGCCGGTGGTTCGCCCCTTACACCTTCCCCACACTCCGCCCGCTCCCTCCTTTCCTAGTTCCCTTTCTCTGATTCAGGACACTCCCGCCATGAACCGACCCGCAACCCCCAATCGAGCCCTCGAGGCTGACGCCCCGTCACGCCGTACGTTTTTGAAGACCTCCAGCGCCGTCGCCGTAGCGACCGGAATCACCGGCGTTTTGGCGGTTCCGCAGGTGCATGCCGCGGAGGACAACACGATCCGTGTCGCCCTAGTCGGTTGCGGCGGTCGGGGGACCGGCGCGGCGGTGAACGCGCTGTCCGTGCCGAATGAACAGATTCGCCTAGTCGCGTTGGCGGACGTGTTCGAAAAGCATGTCGAAAACAAGGCGGAGACGTTGGCGGGCTTGCCCGAGATCGGCGCGAAGGTCGATGTCCCCAAGGATCGTCGCTTCATCGGTTTTGACGCTTACAAACAGGCGATGGATTGTTTGCGTCCCGGTGACGTGGTGATCCTGGCAACACCGCCCGCATTCCGCTGGGTGCATTACAACTACGCGATCGAGAAGGGCCTAAACGTCTTCATGGAGAAGCCGCTGACGGTCGACGCGCCGACCACCACACGGTTGCTCGAACTGAACAAGGGGGCACTGGCCAAGAACCTCAAGGTTGGGGTCGGTCTGATGTGCCGTCACTGCAAGGGACGGCAAGAGCTTTTCGATCGGATCCAGAGTGGTGAGATCGGCGATGTCAACATGCTCCGCGCCTATCGGATGGCCGGACCGACCGGTTCGGCGGCCTGTGGACCACCGTCGCCGGGCGAGAACGAGTTGCTGTACCAGATTTCCAACTTCCATGCCTTCTTGTGGCTCAGCGGCGGAGCGGTCAGCGACTTCCTGATTCACAACATCGATGAAGCCTGCTGGATGAAGAACGCTTGGCCGGTCGAGGTCATCGCCAGTGGCGGGCGCCATTATCGCGGCTCGAACGTCGACCAGAACTTCGACAACTATGCGATGGAATACACCTTCGAAGATGGTGCCAAGCTGTTTGTCGATGGTCGCACGATGCCCGGTTGCAAAACCGAATTTGCCACGTTCGCCCACGGCAGCAAGGGCTTGGCGGTCGTTTCAACGGCCTCACATACCCCTGCCAAATCGCGGATCTACGCCGGGCAAAATGAGGACAAAGGCAAGTTGGTGTGGGCCTTCCCGCAGCCCGAACCGAACCCCTATCAGTTGGAATGGAACGACCTGATCGCCGCCATCCGCCAGGACCTGCCGTACAACGAAGTCGAGCGTGGGGCGATGGCCAGCATCATCACCTCGATGGGCCGCATGGCTGCGCACACCGGCCAGCGGGTCACGCTCAAGCAGATGATGAGTCACCCGCATGAGTTCGCCCCGGGCATCGACAAGCTGACCTTCGATTCGCCAAGCCCTTTGCCGATGGGTGCCGATGGCAAGTACCCGGTTCCGATGCCGGGGTTGGTGAAAGATCGCGAGTACGCCTGATCTTTTGGCGATGCCGATCCGGAGTGATCCGGATTTCTCGTCAGCAACGTAACGGGGTCGAACCGAGTTTCGGCCCCGTTTTTTCACGCCCCACGCCAACCTTCGGCACGATCACTTTTTGATGTCGTACTCCGCGATCTTACGATAGGCGGTCGCCCGACTCACACCCAGCAATTCCGCGGCTTCGGGAATGCTCCCGCTGGTACGTTCGAGCGCCAGAGTGATCAGCTTGCGTTCCCAATGGTCGATCCGCAGCGTGTCGATCTCCTCAATGCCCGCGTCATGCAACGCGAGATCGCCGGTCAGGATTTCCGGTCCGTCGGCCATGACGACAGCGCTGTCGATCACGTTCCGCAACTGACGGACGTTGCCGGGCCAGGAATAGCGTTTCATTCGTAGGCGTGCCGACTCGGAAATCTTCAGTTCCGGCCGATGGTGTTCGATCCGAAAATGCTCGAAAAAATGGTCGATCAGGCGTTCCAAATCATCTTCTCGATCACGCAACGGTGGTACCAAGAGCTCGAACACACTGAGCCGATAAAACAGGTCCTCGCGAAACAGACGTTCGCGAACGAATTCGGCCAGATCACGGTTGGTCGCGGCGATCACCCGCACATCCACCAATACCTGTTGCGTGCCTCCGACAGGCAGGAACGGGTGTCCCTCGAGCACCCGCAGCAGTTTCGCTTGGGCTTCGAGCGTCAACTCGCCTACCTCGTCGAGAAAGAGCGTCCCGGTGTGCGCTTGTTGGAACCAGCCGATGTGGTCGGAATCGGCACCGGTGAAAGAGCCTTTCTTGTGCCCGAACAGTTGGCTTTCAACCAGATCACGGGAGATCGCGGCGCAATTCACGGCCAGCATGGGACGATCTCGTCGTAGGCTGGCTTGGTGCACCGCGAGGGCTACCAGTTCCTTACCGACGCCACTTTCCCCGCGGATCAGGACCGAGCCCTGAGCCCGTCCGATGCGATTGATCCGCTCCTTGAGTCGCAGAATCGGGGCGCTCTCACCGACGATCTCACCGGTGTCCGCATTGCGATCGGCGCTCCGCCGCTGGGCGGCTTCCAAATTGCCCTTTTGCTGGGCACGCTGGATCGCGGCCCCCAGCAAACGCCCGGTAGCGGTCGCCAGCTCGAAGTCATCGGGCTTGAAGCGGGCGCGGCGGTGGTAGAGGTGCAACACGCCAACGACCTCCTCCCCACTGGCCAACGGTACCCAGATCGCATCCGACCACTCTTGGTCCAACTCCTCCGTGGAGTCCGAGACGCTAAACCAAACCGCCTCGCCGTCTCGTAACACGCGGCGCGCGATCCGTTTGCCAAGTTTCATCGCGGCCGCGCCCGATTCAGGGACGAAACGTTGCGGGGTCATGCGACCGTTCCCAGCATCGACCGAGAACCCGACGACATCGGCGCTGGCGCGCTGCTGCAGCAACTCGATCGCCAACTGGTAGACGTCCTCTAGCTTTCGGCTCCGCAGCAGATTGACGCTCAGTTGATAGAGATCGAGCAAACGGCCGACAAAGGCGTTGCTCCGCAGCGCTTCCAGGGCGTCGAACTGTCGGGAAAAGTCGAGCGGCGAGTCGATCGGCCGGTCCAGAATGATCGTGGGCACGGTGGAACGCGAACTTTCGTCCGGTTCCGAATCGACCAGTTCCAGCTCGGTACCGCCCAGCACGATCGACGTCTGGTCGAGCAACAGGGCGTTATCGGTTTTCTGATTGTTGACCAAGGTGCCGTTGCGACTCCCCGTGTCGCGGAGATGCCACTGGTCGGCTTCGAAAAAAACCACAGCATGAAACCGACTGCAGATCGGATCGGTGAGTTTGATCTCGCAACTTTCCCCGCGTCCGATGTGCATGGGCCGGGACGGGTCGAGCGGGAATTGTCGCCCCACATCGGGCCCGGAACGAACCAGCAGATAAGTCACAATCCAACCTTCAGCCGCTTTCGGCAACCGGGGGAAGCAGGGATACTGAACCAACGAAAACAGCCGGTCGGCTCACCCGAACCAGCCCACCGCAACCTCGAAGCGGCCTCAGCCCGAACGGGCCACGGGTCGGTTCGCGAACCTCGGCTGCCCCCGAAAGGATCAGCCAGCCCTAGGCCCAGCACAGGCAGGTCGCCAATCACCGGTGCCAGGTAGTTTAATCGACAGCGTAACCGAGTTCAGAGCCAGGGCGGAGCGGGTGCCGAGTTTTCAGGCTCGCCGTACCACGCGCAACCAGGCGGTGCCCCGCGCCGTTCAACCTTCCTTCGCGAACCTGACCCATGAGTCTATCCGATAACATCGTCTGGCATCCGAGCATCGTCACGCGGGAGGACCGCCAAGCCCGATTGGGCCAACGGGGGACGCTGGTGTGGTTGACCGGGCTCAGCGGCTGCGGCAAAAGCACCGTGGCCAACGAGTTGGAACGGCAACTGCATGCCGGTGGGTTCGCCACGATCGTGTTGGACGGAGACAACGTCCGACACGGTTTGTGCGCGCCACCCGAACGGCTGATGCTCGAACAGGACGAAACCTCCGCTAAGCGTTTTGGGCTCGGATTCGGCGCCGACGATCGTCGGGAAAACATCCGTCGTATCGCGGCCGTCAGCCAACTGTTTATCTCCGCGGGACTGCTCACGATTACCGCCTTCGTCAGCCCCTATCGAGATGACCGCGATCGCGCCCGAAAGCTGATCGAACAATCCGGGGCGGCCGGGGACTTCATCGAAGTCTTTGTCGATACGCCGCTGGAGGTTTGCGAACGACGAGACCCCAAGGGGCTTTATAAGAAGGCTCGGGCTGGCGAAATCAAGAACTTCACCGGGATCAGCGATCCGTATGAACCGCCCGAGACCCCTGAGGTTTGGCTGCGTGACACCCCGTCCGAAACTCCCGAACGGTTGGCCGCTCGGATCGCGAACTACTTGGATTCGGCTGGCAGGCTGCGCGCCAACTGAGGCGGATTGAGTGGCATCGCCCCCGGCGTATCCTCGGGAAAAATCGACCAAACGGCGACGCGGCGCGACATCATCTCGGTCTCGCGACTGATCGCTTCCTCGATCTTACGTTCCTTCAAACGGGCGCGAATTTCTTCTTGCACATCGCTGATCGACCGCACCCCTTCGGGTTTACGTTCCAAGACACGGACGATATGTAAGCCGGTTTGATCCTCGATAACCTCGCTCATTTCGCCGACCGGCAGCCTGAAGATCTGTTCTTCGAGGATGGTGGAAGCGAGCGACCCACGGGCCGTCCAGTCGTGGACACCACCCCGCGCGGCGAAGGGTTCTTGGGACTTGGTTCGGGCAACCGCCTGCATGCTGCCGCCGAAGTAGGCCTCGCGTCCCATCTCGGTAATCGCGACCATGGCAGCCTCGCGTCCCCCGCACCGCTGGAAGGTCGCCGTCAACTGTTCCCATCGCGCTTGGGCGGGAAAGCGATAGGACTCGATGCTGTCCTCGTATTCGTTGCGAACCTCCACCATCGGGATCGGGGGATCCTTGGGAATCACGTCGCTTCGATAGAGGTGCGCCAGGACTTGGTCGATGAAATCGAGCCGGTTCGATTCGAACGAACTCCCCTGCGCACGCAGTTTCTGATCGACCTCCGAGACCGAATAGACACCGAACTTCTTGTACAGGTTTGGCAATTCCTGATCTTGAAACATCTGCCGCGCCTTGGTCTGCAGCGTCAACTCCGCCTCCTGCCGCTTGTCGGCCGATTGAGTGCCGACCTGAGCTAACAAGAAGGATTCTCGCAGGACCTTGAGTTGGATCGATTGGTTGAGCAGGCTGCGAAAAATCATCGCCCGGATGTAGCGTAATTCGACGTCCGACGGCGGTTGCGGAGACTTCCCGATCAGCTCTTTCAGTCGCGATTCGACCCGGGGCATGATGTCACCGACCAAGATCGGGGATTGCCCGATCACGGCGATCACCGTCGCCGGATCATCCGGGATCGGTGTGGAGAGCGCCTGCTGGACCATTTCCGGTGTCGGTCCGGAACGCGCTCCGCCCGGTGGCGATCCGCCTCGAGCCCCAGGCACTCCCCGCGCGGGGGTCCCCTGGGCGTGGGCGGACGCACCCTGACCCCACAAGGGAATCAGGGCTAATAGCCCAACGGTGATCGATCGGCTCAATCCAGACATGTGAACCCGCAGTCTCGTATCAACACCTAAAAGCCGGTTCCCGAGGGGACGAAAGTGCCGCCATCCCCCGGACAGGGTCGTAATGCTGAAATCCTTCTAGCCCCAAATCCGGTTCGGTCGCAAGGCGAAAGTTCAACTCGTCAATAGCCAATAGCCAATAGCCGATCGAGGTTTGTCTGCAAAATCCATCCGAGGGGTATTTCGCTGTCAAAATGTGTTATCATCCGTTCAGGCTTCGATTTCTTCTCTCCGGAGGCCGCATGCCGTGCCAAGTGACGACCTCAACGTTCCGGGCAATCGTGAGCTCGAGTTGGAGCTGATTCGGACCCGGCAGTCAGCCCAGGCAGCTCGCTTGGAAGCGCGTGCGGCGGAAATCGAATTGATGTTATTGGCTCAGCTGCGCGGCTGCGCCAGTCATGTCCCGGCGGATCTGTCCTCAACGGGTAGCTCTTCCCAAGCAGCCTTCACACCCGCGACGCGGGTTAGCCCAACCCTGCGAGAACGATTCGACGCCGGCGACGTGGCTCCCGCGCCGGAGGGGCCGTTCCCGAACGCCGAACTGGCGAGTCAGCGGCGCGCCGCGGAGGAATTGATCGCGGCGATTCAACGGTTGATCACCTCCCAAACGGCCGGCGGTATGCCTGCCTGGATGCCCGGGGCGCCGGTCGGGCATCGGCCGCGGGGGCCGGAGGTTTCCAACGATGCCTGGGCCGACCGCCTGCGGGCGTTGCCCGTCGCGTCGGCACAAGATTTCTGGAATGCCCCCGTCGAGACGCGATCACCGCGAACCTTCACCCGCCCACCCAACTGGCTGACGTCAGCCCAGTCTTTGCCGACGACGAACCCCGCGAGCACCGACGCAATGGCGGCGGCGGCTCCGAATGCGGACCCGGGAGCGGCAACCGCTGCCGCCTCGGTCGGTCGCTGTGGCGAACCCGGCTCCAACCCAGGGGAGGAAACCACCACCAACCTGGCTCCCCAAACGCCCCGGTCCCACGAATCCGAATCCGCCGCGGCGAGTTGCCGGCGAGTTGATTCGTCCGAATCGCGTGCGAACGCCTTGTCACCCGATCTGCTGGGACAAACTGTCGCCTCCTTGGCCCCCGTCAGCCGAAAACTCAGGCCAGAGACTGAAGTCGATCGGAAGTCCATGCTCGGTCAACAGGAAGCCAACTCGCCAGGGTCCTCGGCATTGCCCGCCTCGAAGCCGGCATCAGATCGGGCTGGCCGCGAGGATGATTCGCGGGCGAACGCCACGGTCGCTGCTGGGATCGCGACGACCGCCATGCGCGATGGCCGTGGGCGTGGCGTAGCACGACCAGTCGTCCCAGAGGGAATTCGATTCGCTGACGCACCCGATGCCCCGCCGGTCCGGCGTCTGCGACCGGGCGCGTGGATGATCAGCGTCGCCACCCATGTCGGCTTCCTGTTCGCCTTGGCGGCGTTGACGCTGTCGATGCCCCGTGCCCGGGATCAACTCGCCTTTTCCGCATCGGCGAATGCAACGACGGAGGCGAGTGTGGAAACCTTCACACTCGAGCCGGTGGACCAGCAAGTTACCGAATCATTGGAGACCAGCCAAGAAGAACCGTTGGCCGAAACGAGCCCGCTGGGCGAAGTCGCGATCAGCGAGGTCGCGGTCGATGTCGCCGCCGCCACCGGTCCCAGCGCTGCCGCTACGAGCGCCGCGCAAGCCGCCGATCTGGCCTCCTCACAGTTGGCAGCAGCGAGTGAAAACCGGGTTCAATTCGCTGGCGTTGATGGGGGCGGAAACCATTTCGTTTACCTGGTCGACAGTTCCAATAGCATGCGTAACTTCAACGAAGCGAGACAAGAACTGCTGCGGTCGGTCGACGCACTCCAAGCGGACCAACGTTTCTACGTGATCTTCTACGACGAGACGCCGGCGTTGATGAGACTGACCGCGGCGAATGAGGATGAACCGACGAGCGTGATGGCCACCGCGGAAAACAAACTCGCCCTCCGCCGCTGGGCGATGACCATCGGCCAGGAGAAAGGGCGATCGCCGATCGAAACGCTGGAGTTCGCCTTTCGGCTCGAAGCGGACGCCATCTTCCTGCTGTCCGACGGCGAGTTCAGCGCGGCGACGGAAGAGGTCATTGAGAAATCGAATCGTCACGAAAACCTGTTCGGCGAATCGCAACTGGTTTCGATCATCCACACCATCCGCTATCCGGGCCACTCGACCGCGGGGGCCACGAAAGCCGAAGTCCAAATGCGTCGGATCGCGGAAAACAATGGCGGCCAATACCGCAACGTCGAAGTCCGCTGAAACCGGCCCGGAGGTCAAACATCCTCCGCGGACGGTAGAACCGGAGGGGAACGGCAGTTAGCGAAGTTGACCGACCACGATGCAAGCGTTGTGGCCGCCAAAACCGAAACTGTTGTTGAGAGCCGCGCGGATCTTGCGGCTGCGGGGAACATTGGGCGTGTAATCCAGATCGCAGAGAGGATCGGGATGCTCCAAATTGATCGTCGGCGGGACCGTGGCTTCGACCAGCGCTTTGGTGGTGACGACCATTTCGATACCACCGCTGGCACCCAAAGAGTGGCCCAAGGAACTCTTGGTACTGCTGATCGACAGCCCTGACGCCAAATCGCCGAATACACGCTTCACGGCAACGGTCTCGGCCTTGTCACCCAGCGGCGTGCTGGTGCCGTGAGCATTGATGTAGTCGACGTCTTCCGGCCCTAGCCCGGCGTCCCGCATCGCCGCCTGCATCGCGGCCGCGGCGCCGCGGCCTTCGGAATCGGGCGCGGTGATGTGGCTGGCGTCGCTGGTGGTGCCGTAGCCCAACACCTCCCCGTAGATCTTTGCGCCGCGTGCCCGGGCATGCTCGAGCTCTTCAAACACCACGATCCCGGCCCCTTCGCTGAGCACGAAACCGTCCCGCTGGGCGTCGAAGGGACGACTGGCACGTGCCGGGTCGTCGTTGCGTGTCGACAGCGCCTTCATGTTTTCGAAAGCCGCCAAGCCCATACGGGTGATCGCCGCTTCCGAACCGCCGGTGATCACGACATCGGTTTCGCCCAACCGAATGCTCCGCATCGCCTCACCCATCGCGTTGGTGGCGCTAGCGCAGGCGGTCGCGATCGCGAAGTTGGGTCCTTGCAGTCGATAAAGAATCGACAAATTACCGCCGGCCGCGTTGAGCATCATCTTGGGGACGGTGAAGGGGCTGACCCGATCTGGGCCCTTGCTCAGCATCCGTTCGATCTGGGCTTCGATCTCCCACAGGCCGCCGATCCCCGAACCGAGGATCACCCCGCAGCGGGTGCGATCCTCCTGTTCGAAATCGAGCCCGGAGTCGATCACCGCGGTTCCGCCCGCACGCAGGGCGAATTGCGTGAACCGATCGAGACGCTTGATCTCCTTGGGGTCGGCGAAATCGGCGCAGTCGAAGTTGGGAATATCACCGCCAAACTTGACCTTGTAAGCCGTGGTATCCAGTGTCGTCAGGGGATGAATGCCCGACTCACCGGCGAGCAATTTCCCCCAAACTTCGTCCACACAATGACCCAGCGGTGTAACGAGCCCCATGCCGGTAATCACAACGCGTCGCTGATTCATGGGAGGATCGAGCCGTCCATTTCGAAATGACAAAGTTACAAAACTGGCCTAGGTTCTCAACCATCCCGAACCCTGACGGGCCTGCGGAGCCTGCGATGGGGCAGGGCCGGGAGGATGAAAAAATGCCGTTCCGCGAAGCGGAGCGGCATTTTGAATGGAGACTCACGCGACTCGGGACAGCCCCTAGCGGGACCTACCCTAACCGGAAAATCAGTCCGCGTCGGCACCCTTGGTCGCTTCGATGTGCATGATCGCTTCGCCGACCGTCTGGATCTTCTCCGCGGCTTCATCGGGGATGTTGATATCGAACTCTTCTTCCAGTTCCATCACCAACTCGACGGTATCCAGCGAGTCCGCCCCCAGATCATTCACGAAGCTGGTGCCTCGTGAGATCTTGCTCTTATCGACACCCAATTGTTCCGCCACGATATCGATGACGCGTTCTTCGACTGAAGCCATGAGACTCTCCTTGCAAGGATGCTAGTTGGTTGTTCGTTAATGAATTGTCAGGCGATCGGCTCGCCGCGGGAATCGGACGGCGACGGACACGAGCAAGCTCGGGAGGGCCGTGGCGATTGGGAGTTTTGGAGATCGATCGGTAACGGGTCGCCAACTCGGAGTATCAGCCGACCGGCGTAGGGAAAGATAGGTGAAAGCATTTCGGCCCGTCAATATGCGAGGACCGTTGGCGAGATGAAAATCGGGGATTGCCTCGCTGGAAAACCGTGACCCGCGAATCAACTGATCATTCCGCCATCGACGACCAACGTCTGCCCGGTGATGTAACCGGCCGCTGGCGACGCGAGGAACAGGACCGCCGCGGCAACATCCTCCGGCTTCCCAACCCGACCGGCGGGAATACGCTTGCAAACTTCTTGCATCACCACCGGACCGAGCTTTGCGGTCATGTCGCTCTCGATAAACCCGGGGGCGACGGCGTTGACGGTGACCTGGCGGTTGGCCAATTCCTTGCTCAAGGTCCTCGTCAGGCCGATCATCCCCGCCTTGCTGGCGCTGTAGTTCGCTTGCCCCGCGTTCCCGATCACGCCGGAGATGCTCGCCATGTTGATGATCCGGCCATACTTGGCTCGACGCATCAGGTTGGCGACCGCCCGGCAACAGACGAAGCAACTCGTCAGGTTGGTGGCGATGACATCATCCCACTCTTCATCCGACATGCCGCGGAGCAATTTGTCGCGGGTGATCCCGGCATTATTGACCAGAATATCGAGCCGACCATGACGCTCGTTGGCCGACTCGATCGCCTGGGCGGCCGCGGCCCGGTCGGTAACGTCGCAGGAAACCGCCTCGGCCCAACCGCCAGCCCCTGTGATCGCGGCGACCGTCTCTTGGAGCTTATCCGCGTTGCGGGCCAGACAAACCACCTTGGCACCGGAGAGTCCCAAGGCGATCGCGACCGCCTTGCCGAGCCCTTGCGAACTGCCGGTGACGACCGCGACCTGACCCGACAAATCGACCTTGATTGAAAGTTCCATCGAATGACCCTTTGGTTTCGCGATGTCGAAAGAATCCCCCGGAAAATTCCTGTCGGGGACGAGACCTTGATTGGAAGAGCGACTTTAAGCAGACGCCGCGGGATCGTCGCCAAACCCTTCGGTCGGAATCTTGCGATTGATCCGTTTAACCGTACCGCGCAGCACCCGCCCGCTACCGACCTCGACAAATCCATCGATGCCGCTGCGGATCATCGCCTCCAAGGACTGCCCCCACAACACGGGTCCGACCAATTGGCGGCTCAGCAGCGTGCGGAACGCGGCCGAATCGGTATGGGACTCCGCGTCCACGTTGCTGAAGACCGGAACCGACAACTCCTGAAACTCGGTATCGGCGAGCGCCTGGCCAAGATCCGCAGCGGCGGGCGTCATCAAGGTGGTATGAAACGCTCCGGCGACCGACAGCGGAATCACTTTCATCGCGCCGGCTCGTAACGCCGCCGCTTCCAACCGCCGCAAAGCCGACCGATGCCCGGAGACGGCGATGTTACCGGGGCAGAGCAGATTGGCGGGAACCAGCACCTCGCCCGGCTCCCGAATTTCGTCACAAACCGCTCGCAAAGCGTCCAAGTCAAGCCCGATCACACTCGCCATGCCACTGCTGACGCGATCGGCGGCAGCCTGCATCGCCCGACCCCGACGCTGAACGAGTCGAACTGCCGAATCGAACTCGAGCCCGCCGGCGTAACAGATCGCGGAATACTCACCGAGACTCAACCCCGCGACCGCCTTGACACGACCCACCCAATCGGGGCGCTGCTCACGCAGCACCGCGGCGGCGGCCATGGAAGACACGAACAGGGCAGGCTGGCTGTACTCGGTCGCGTCGAGCCGTTCGGGAGGCCCTTCAAGCGATAACTTAGCGAGATCGTAGCCGAGCAAGTCGGAGGCGCGACGGTAGAGATCGCCAGCGACCGCATGATTGCGAATCAACCAGCCCCCCATCCCTACGAACTGAGCACCCTGCCCGGGGAAAACCAGGCCGATGGAATCGGCTTCAAAACCCATGCGGCCTACTGCTCGCTCGATTCAACCAGCGTTCTTCCCATGTAGTAACCACACTTGGGACAGATGGTGTGAGTCGGAACGGAGGTGCTGCACTGAGGGCAAAACGCCAGTTGACGCTTCTTCAGATGATCGTGAGACCGACGCTTGCCGGTACGACTGTTGCTGTGATTTCGCTTGGGGACGGCCATGGCTCGTCACTTCTCTATAGAAATTGCTGATGAATGGGCTACCTGCTCGCCACCTGTGAACACCGTGAACACTGGGGACCACGCGTCTACCGGAACACCACGAGCACGGCGATCCGTGGAAACGTGCTGGGGTAGATGTCAAGGAAAACAGGCCCCGCGGGCAACACCCGGCGGCCAGTGAGGATCCCCTCGAGCCAGATCCAACGCCGATTCCGGGTGGTTTTCGGGGAGCGGTAGATTATCGAGCTTTGTCGATCGCGTCAACTGAAGAGGGACGGAAATTGGCCCGACGTAGTCAAGCATGACAGTTTTCGCCACCTTGCGATTCCTGCCCGTTCCTTTTGCCCGCTCCTTGGACTTGCGTCAGGAACGCCGGCCAGGTAACCCCTAAATCCGGAACGAGTGGCGGCGTGGTTTGGGGAACTTTTACGCCGAACCGACCGTCCAACGGAAACTGCGGGTTGTGCGGAGCGTGCGTCCGAGGCGACCCCTCAGGTCGCTCTTGAGCTTCTTGGAACGGCATTTTTCATTGCTTAGCCTAGGTGCCGAATTAAACTGGAAGAGAGCGATTTCGTGTCACCCTGTATTACCCAGCTTTTCCATATTCACTATTTCGGTGCGTTGATGATCACCGGAGGGGGCGCCCGTTACGGGCGCCGTCGGTCGGATCTCGGCGTTCCGGGTTCGAATTGTCAGCGAATTTAACTGCCCCTGTGGCCTTCAAGAGGTTGGTGGATGTCCATCCGCAAATCGAAGTTTCGTCCCGATTCTGCCCCGATCCTCGACTCCGGCGTGGAGCGGCCAACGGCTGCGCCGCGGAAGTGGCGTGGCGTTCGTCGCACCACGAGCCGTGCGCGAAAGGATCGGCGATCATTGCTGGAAGCGCTCGAAACGCGCAACCTGTTTGCCGGCCCGAACTTAGTGGGGATTCAGCCCAATCAGGGGACGTTGCTGTTCGACGGCATCGAGCTGAACAGTTCGCCGCGCGAATTGGTCTTTCGCTTCGACGACTCTTCGGCGATCGATCCGGCGACGTTGGAGGGCATTCGGGTCACGCGAGCCGGATCAGACGAGGTTTTCGAATCGGCGATCGCGACCAGCGATTTGGGGACGGGCAATCAGGTCCTGCTGGAGTTCCGTGCCGTCCAGCCAGGGACGGCCGGTGAGGGCTTGCGGGTTAATTTCACCACCAGTTTTCGCACTGGGAGCGGTGTCCCGCTGATCCAGGTCGGCGATGGCGTGATTCAGATTGACTTGAATAGCAATCCGGCTCGGCCGACCCAAGTTCGGGACTTGATCGCGGGCGTGGCGGCGCATCCGCAGGCGAGCCAGTTGTTGCAGGTCTTTTCGGTCAGTGGCGCGACCCTCTTTCCGCTCGGCACTTCGGTCCCCACCGGTACGTCGGTGACGTTGTTGGGCGCCAATGCGGCCGACGCGAGTTCGGATTTAGGAACCGCGGGGGGGGTGCGGGTCCGTTTCATTTCGACCCAACCCGGCCCGGAAGGCCGCGGCACTCAGCTCATTCTGGAGCGGGTCAACTCGGGCGGCCCGGCCAATCCGCTGGTATTGGTCAGCGGCAACCGAGTGACCGTCCGCATCAACAGCACGCCCGGTTTCGAGACAACCGTCGCTGGGCTGCTGACCGCGATCAACACCAACCCGGACGCCTCGCGACTGATCTACGCCGTCCAGGAAGCCGGATCCGCGAACACGGTGCTGGGGAATCGTCCCGCCTTCGCGCAAACGCTGTTGTTGACCGGGGCAAATGACATCGTCGTCGAGCCCGGCTATGTCGGTCTGGGCAATTCTCCGAACGAAGTCGTGTTCCGTTTCGCCGAACAGCTACCGAACGACACCTATCAGATCGACATCTTCGGCTCGGGCGTCCTCGCGCTGGCCAACGTCGACGGCGAAGCCTTCAACGACGGACAAAATTTCGGCCAGCAATTCCGCATCAACCTCGGGCCGCAGGTGTTGGCGGTCGTGCCTGAACCGGTCCGTCGCCTGGCCAACGGCGTCCTGAATCCGGAAGTGGGGGTGATCGAGGTCCACTTCAGCGAGCGGATGAACGACAACCCTGGGGACTCGTACAACGTCCGGAACCCGAATTTCTATCAACTGATTTTTACGAGAGACACCGCGTCGACCCGCGATGACGTCACCGTCTACCCGACCAGCGTCAGCTACGACCAGGCCTCCAATACCGCGCGGCTGACTTATCCCGGACCCCTCGCCCGCCTCCAGAACCCGATGGGCGGCGGATTCTTGACCGGTGCCGCGCGGTTGCGGATCGGCAATCTGCAGACGGTGCCAACGGGCGTGCCGACATCGGTGCCGGTCTTGTCCGAGCCGGGCGATTCCTTCGGGCAGTCCTATGCCTTGGGCAATTTGACCGCCATCGACTCCAGCGGAATCCGCTCCACGCGACTGGAAAGCGAAATCCGCAACACGACCGATTACGCCTTGCAATTCCCCGGTGGCCCGGACGCGGCAGGTGTTCGCCAGATTCGGCCCGAGGACCCCTCGCGGGTCGACCGCCCCGTGCCTCTCGATTATTTCCGGCAGGGGCCAGACGACTTCAACGGGATCACGACGTTCCAGTACAACTTCCCGTCGACCTTCCGGGGCGATGACCCGAACGTCGCTGGATTCGACACGCTGAAGACCTACTTTAACCTGATCACCGATCAGCAGAAGCAGCGGGTCCGCGAGGTGCTGTCGCTGTTCAGTCAGTATCTGGGCATTCAGTTCGTCGAAGTGGCGGGCGGGCCAACCCAGGACGCGTTTTTCTCGATCGTCGTCGGTGACCTGTATGGGGCCAACCCGTTGGCGATCAGCGGCCCCGGGGGACTCGCGGTGGCGACCCGTGACCAAAGCGGCAATGGCGTTCCCGACCTGGTGGTGATGGACTTCCAGGATTTCCAGCAATCGACCGACGACCAATTCGGCGGCGCTTATTTCCGCGGGGCGATGCTGGCGATCGGCCAAGTCATCGGCTATGGCTATGCCGACGGCCTGGCGCAACCGGTCACGCAAAGCACGCAGTCGGTGTTCAACCCGACCAGCACTGAGCTGTCCTTCCCCAGCGTCGCGGACATCGTCAACGGGCAATTCCTCTACCGTCCCGACAGCACCGACATCGATCTCTATCGATTCGAATTGGGGCTCCCCTCGAAGGTCTCGATCCAGACCTTTGCCGAGCGTCTTTCCAACGCCAGCCTGCTGGACACGCAACTGCGGCTCTATCGCGAGGATGCGGCGACGGGGGCGTTCGTCGAAATCGCACAGAACGACGACTACTTCAGCAACGATTCGCTCATCGAACTCGAGCTGCCCGCCGGTCGGTACGTAATCGGCGTCAGCGCATCGGGGAACAACCGCTATGACCCCAACATTGTCGGCAGCGGCCTGGGCGGTCGGAGCGAGGGCTCGTACGAACTCCGGGTCACGACCGAGAAGATTCCCTCGGCAACGCTCAAGGACGCCAGCGGCGTGGCTCTCGACGGTGACGCCGACGGAACTCCGGGCGGCGCTTACGACTTCTGGTTCGTCCCGGCGGACCAGAGCAATACCCTGTACGTCGACAAGGCGGCGACCAGTCAGGGCAACGGCACGGTCGCCACGCCGTTCCGAAATCTGAATTCGGCGGTCGCGGCCGCGACCCCCGGGACGACGATTCGGATGGTTGCCAACGGCGGCGTGGACGGCCGGCTGGAGACGTCGCTGGACAACTTTAGCTATCAGATCGGCTTCAGCTCGACCGGCATCCCGCTGGCTGACGGCACTTCGCTCGACCTTCCTCGCGGAGTCCGGTTGGTCATCGATGCGGGCGTGGTGATCAAGATGCGTCAGGCGCGGATCGGCGTCGGCAGCTCGACACCGTCGGTCGATCGCAGCGATTCGGCGATCCAACTGCTCGGGACCCCGGTGCTGATCGGGTCCAACGGCTTGGTGGCACGCGATGAACTCGGCGAATTGATCCCGGGCAGCGTGATCATTACGAGCATCAACGATCGGACGGTCGGCAACGGTTCCGCGACCGGCATCGTCCCGGCTCCGCGGCCGGGGGATTGGGGCGGTATCGACCTGCGGAGCGATATCGACTTCGCCGATTCGGCCCGTCGCAACCGAGAAAACGAGGGCGTGTTCCTCAACCACATCCAGTTCGCCGATCTCCGCTATGGTGGGGGTCAAGTTGGCGTCGACGGCCAATCGGTCGTGGTGGCGCCGGTCGAAATGGCGCTGACGCGGGCCACGATCACCAATAGCGTGATCACGCACAGTGCCGGCGCCGCGCTCGCGGCCACGCCCGACACGTTCCGCGAAACCCGCTTCGACGAAGCCGCTTTCCAGCAAAGCTCACCTTTCACGCCCGCTTACTCCCGCATCGGGCCGGACGTTCACGGCAATCGGATCGTCGACAACTCGATCAACGGGATGTTCATTCGGGTCTCCACCCGGACCGGCGGCACGCTGCAACCGCTGACGACCGCGGCACGGTTCGACGATTCCGATGTCGTGCACGTGTTGACGGAAAACCTGGTGGTTCAGGGGACTCCGGGCGGCGGGATCGCGCCGGCGCAAGCCCCTTCGGCCTTGGGAGTTCGAGTCTCCGCGGCGGCGGGGGCGGGCGACGTCCCGGTCGGCAGCTACGTCTATCGGATCGCCTTTTCGTCGGCGACTTCAGAAAGCGAAGCGAGCACGACGACCCTGCCGGTGCTGTTAAATCAGGTCGGCGAGATCCGTTTGAGCGACCTGCCGACCACCCCGGCCGGCAGCGGCTTTACCGGACGCAAGCTGTACCGCGCGGCACTGGATGCCAATGGCAGCCCCGGTGTGTTCTCGCTGGTCGCCACCCTCAACGCCAGCAGCACTTCGTACACCGACCGCGCCGCGAGCGGGACGCAGTTGTTGCCGCCGCAGACGCTGCGGCTGACCGCGCGGCCTGACGCGCGGCTCGCGATCGACCCCGGAACGGTCGTGAAACTCGGTGGGGCTCGCATCGACGTGACGTTCGGCGCCGACCTGATCGCGGAGGGTACCGTCAACAATCCCGTTGTCTTTACCAGCCTGGAAGATCGCCGCTACGGTGCGGCCGGCACCTTCGACACGAACAGTGTCAGCGCCAGCACCGAGATCGCCCCGGGCGATTGGGCCGGCATTTATGTCGGTCACACCGCATCCGCCTCGCTGGATCACGTGGTCCTGGCGGGTGGTGGCGGAGCGTCGCGTGTTCCCGGGGGCTTTGCTTCGTTCAACGTGCTCGAAGTCCACCAGGGGGACATGCGACTGGCGAATAGCCGCCTGGAAATGAACGCGGATGGCCGCGACTTCATCGACGGCAATCAGTTGGACCGCGCCGGCCGTGGCGAAAATGCCAGCGGCACGGTGTTCGTCCGTGGCGCGCAGCCGATCATCATCGGCAACGACTTCACCGACGGTGCCGGCGCCGCGATCTCGTTCGATGTCAACAGCTTGGTCTGGACCGAAAAGAGGGACTCCGGCCGGGCGACCGGCGGACTCGACGCGATGCCGGCCAACGGCAACAGCGGTCCGCTGGTCGTCGGCAATCGGCTCGACCGCAACGAACTCAACGGGATGGAGATTCGTGGCGGCCAAGTCGCTACCGAAGTGGTGTGGGACGATGTCGACATCGTGCATATCGTCCGCGACACGATCGAAGTCCCCAACCAGCACGTCTACGGCGGGTTGCGGCTGACCAGCGATGCCCGCGGTTCGCTGGTGGTTAAGTTCGGCAACACCGCGGCCGTCCCCGCGACCGGCACCACCCCCGCGATCCCAGCCCGCACGGCGGGAATCATCGCTGGCGGCACCCTCGACACCGCGTCCGCGGAGTTCGTCGACATCGCCGATCGCATCGGCGGCGCGCTGCAGGTTGTCGGGCATGCCGATTTCCCGGTCGTGATGACTTCGCTCGAAGACAAGACGATCGGGGCCGGCTTTACCCCGTCGGGAGTCCCGCAATTCAATACCAACAATTCGCAGAACGTCTCGACCCTGCTGCCGACCGGTCCCGAGGTCAACAACGGGAATTTGATCGACAACGATGTCCCGCGGCAGATCCCGGGATTCTTCGAAGTGCTGATCGGGGCTGGCAACGAAGTCTTGTCCAGCGGCGTGACGTTGCGTGACAACAACACGGTCCTGGTCGCGCAAGACTACATCTTCCGTTATTCGACGTTCCTGAGGACCGCCGCTGGGGCGATCGCGCTGGCGACCGCGCCGGTCACCCAGGCGCCCACGCTGATCGCGGACGATACGGTCGAAAGCCGCGGCACCTTCGCCGGGCCGAACGGGACCGTCGACTGGATCGCCACCACCTACCTGTTGGACGGCGTCGCCCAGATGTTCTCCAGCCTGGAACTGGTCGCGCAGAACAACGCGGCGCTGGGGGACATTCGCGTCATCAGTTACCTCGACCAAGACGTCCCGCCGCTATTCGACAACATCCTGTACACGGTCGGCACGCCGGGCCAAGCCGATTTCCGCGCCTTCACCGTCAGCAACGTCAGCCGCGTCGGCTTCTCGCAGGGCGGTTTTTATGTACCCGACGGGTTCAACCTGAGCGGCGCCCAGTTCACCGGCTGGGCGGCCGACCTGTTCCCGTTGCTCCAAGCCCAGATCGCCGCCGGAACACAAACGTTCTCGATCGCGGGTGACATCAACTTGGCCAACCTGCCAGCCCTCAACGACGTATCCTTGGGAACCGTTTACGGCCCCGGCGACGTGACCACGGCCTTCGCTTGGAACACCGATGCGGCCGCGAGTCGGGCTCGGATCACGAGCTTCTTGGAATTGATCCCAGAAGATCCCACCGCCAGCGGTGCTCGCGCCGGGACTTGGAATGGGGTGGTGATCCGCGAGGCCGCGGGCGACCGCAATGTGGTGGTGACGAGCGAAACCGAATCGCAGACCAACTCCCGTTCGGACGCGAACTCAGTCCCCAGCCAGTCGCAATTCTTGGGAGAACTAGCCCCCAGCGAGGTCGCGGGCGATGAGAATCGTCGTCTCGGCTTTGTCGTCGATGGCACCGTCCTGACCCGTGATGACGTCGATGTCTATTCGTTCATCGCCGAGGCCGGTCAGCAAGTCTGGCTTGACATCGACCGCACCTCGCTCGGCCTGGATCTGGTGTTGGAACTGGTCGATGCCAACGGCATGACCCTGGTGCTATCCGACAGTTCGTTGGCGGAATCGCGGGGCACGCTCCAGCGTTTGGTCCCCGCGGGAAGCGGTTTTAATCCGAATGATGCGCGGGCGCTCAACCTATTGCCCATCGCGACGGGTTCGCCCGATTCGGCCTACCAGGACACGTTCTCGGTCAATCCGAAGGACCCGGGGATGCGGGTGATTCTGCCCGGCCTACCCGGCCAGCGAAATCTGTATCACGTCCGCGTCCGCAGTAGCAATGTGTCGAGTGGCGATCGCTCAAGCCTGCTCGATCCGGGCAAGGTCCGCGACGGTTTGACCTCCGGCAACTACCAATTACAGGTCCGGATCCGGGAAGCGGACGAGAATCCGGGGACGCAGATCCGGCATGCCGATATCCGGTTCGCGACCAACGGCATCCAGGTGGTGGGCGGTCCGATCAACGGCCCGCTGGTGGGAGACATGGCGGAGACGACTAGCGTCAACGATGTGCTGGCCAACGCGCAGCCGCTGGGGCTATTCGAAATCGATATCAATCAACAGTCCAACGTCGCTGCCGGTCCGTTGAGCAGCAACCGGTTGTCCAAGACGATCGCGGGTACAATCTCTGGATTGACCGATGTCGATTGGTATCGCTTCGACATCCAGTACCAGAACCTGACCCGAGACGACGCGGCGATGTTTTTGGCGACGATCTTCGACCTCGACTACGCCGACGGTTTCGCCCGTGGTGACTTGGCGATTTACGTCTTCAACGAGGCGGGCCAGTTGGTCCTCCGCGGTACCGACAGCAACGTCGCCGACGATCAGCCGACTGGGGTTGCCGGGGCGGACAATGTCGATCTGAGTCGTGGGTCGGCCGGAACGCTCGACCCGTTCATCGGCGTCGCCGAATTGCCAGAGGGCCGCTACTTCGTCGCGATCTCCAACCAGAGCCAGATCCCGGCGCAGTTGGATCAGTATTCGGTCGTGAACCCGACCAACCCGCTGTTGCGGATGGAGCCGATCGATTCGGTCGTGCGGATCGTCGAGGACCGGATCGGCGATCCGGCAATCAGCGGTGCGGTTCGCCCGATCATCTCACAACTGTTCAACCCCCAAGCGGCGGTGGTGCCGCTGAACCTGACCGACCTGGTGATGTACACCATGACCGGCAACGGCACGGTGGGGATGGTCAATCCGTTCACCGGCCAAAACTACGGCCCGCTCAACAACCCGCAGGTCAATTTCCAAGACATGGCGTTCCTGCCCAACGGGGAAATGTTCGCCTACAGCATCAACCGCAGCGACACCGCCATTGCGGACGCCGACGACTCGTACCGTTACTACCGGATTAGCTCCGAGAACGGGTCGTTGACCCAGCTCGGCCTGTCCGGGATGGACACTTTCCACCTGATCCCGAACCCCGACGCGGGGACACCTGGCCAGCCGCCGTTCTTGATCGAAGATAGCGACGACGGATTCAACGTTCGCGGGATCACCTTCGCGTCGAACTTCGAGGGCTTAGCGATCGGCAATCGTCCGTTTCAGCGGACCAGCTTGGCCGGTGGGGACAACGCGTACTCTCGCAACATCCTGTACCTGTTCGACCCACAGACCGGCGCGTTCACCAGCTCGCCCGCGGGGGATCGCACGAATTTGGCTCGCGCCTTCGGTGCCGGGACACAGATCCGCGAACGCGGCTACATCGAGACCGGAATGGGCCTCAATCCCGATGGTTCTGCCCGACCCTCGGTCAGCAACCAGTTGGTGGTCCCGGCCGCGGTTCGCGTCGAGCCGAACGGTTCGACCACGCCGCTGATTCGAGACGGCAGCGTGGTCACGCTGCAGAGCGGTGTGCAGCAGTTCCGAATCGAACTCGATTCCGGACCGATGCTGGAACTGAACACCGACCCGGCCTCAGGAGCCTTCGCCCGTGAACGCTTCGGTGGCCAACCGGTCCGCTTCTCGCTGACCACCGGTGGCGTCAACCGGATCTATGAATTGGATTCCGGCCCCGTGATCGTGATCAACGCCGCGCAAGTCGTTGACGGCGCCAGCGTCCGAATTACGGATTCCGCTGGCCAGCAAAAGGTGTTCGAGTTCAACTCGAACGGCACGCTCAACAACCCCAGCGCGGTCAGCGTCGACTTCTTCGTCGGCCAGACCAGCGTGCAGTTGGCAGGGGCCTTGGCGACGGCGGTCAACGGTGCCGGCATGGCAACGCGTGGGTTCGCCACGCCGGGCCAGGGCCGTGTCGACCTGACCGGCGATTCGACCACCACACCACCCGCGGTCTTCGGTGCCGGCCTGTCCGTCGACGGCGCGGCCGGCGCGACCGATCCGAACGTGATCCCGGTCCCGGTCCGGGAAAATTTCACCGGCAGCGAACTCGCCAAGGCGATCGCGGATGCGACAGGGGGGGCCGTCGGAGGCAATCGCGTCAATTGGCGAAACGTCACCGATATTAATATCGAACGCCTGACCGCGATCGGCGTCGCGACGCAGGTCGGCACCGCGGGTGTCGCCAGCGGTAACACGCCCGTTCGCTTTTTGGTGAGCGACAATTCCGAAACGGTCGCGCTGCGGATCAGCCAGGCTGTGAATGGGGACCCGACGCTGCTGGCGGCGGGGATTCGCGTGACGGTCAACGGCAGCACGCTGGTGTTCGAAAACGCCGTGATGAACGCGACCAACAACACCGTCGCGCCGAACTTCACCGTCGCCGGGGTCCCGCCCGGCGGGGACGTCACCGGCATCTCGATGGTCGGTTCGACGCTCTATGCGGTATCGACCGCGGGCGGTCTGTACGCCGTCGGCAACCCGTTGGCGGTGGTTACCGGCCAAATCGGCACTTACATCTCGACCGCCACCGATCTGATCGGCTTGAACTTCAGCGGGCTGACGACCGGCCCGACTTCGATTCCCGAACTGCTGGACGCCTCGGGCAATCCGTTGCTGTTCGGTTCCACCGGGTCGCGGCTGTACGCGTTCGACGTGCTGGGACGATTGCAACCGGTGTTCGCTGGTGGTGCGACCAGCATCGGGATCGGCGGTGGCCTCACGGGGGTCGAGTTGAGCACGCTCGATTTCAATCTGTGGCACACGACCGGACGCAGGTCCTTGGATGACGGGCACGGGATCGGCATTCAGTACAACAACGTCGCGGATGTTCCGGCCCGAATTCCCGGCGGCACCAGCTTCTACTTCGGTGCGGAAGGGCTTGACCAGCGATTCCCGCAGAATCCCGCGGCATCTCCGTTCGCGGTCCCGCGTCAAGACGCCCAACCGGTCGAAGGGACCTACAACTTCCCCGGTGGCGCGAAGGGTGCGCTCGAGAGCGCACCGTTCAGCCTGGTCGGCTACTCGTCCGCGGACCTGCCAACGCTGTATTTCAACTATTTTCTGGAAACGGATGGGATCGATGGCCTGATCGAAGCCGACAACTTGGGAATTTTCGGTCGTGATCAAGACGCGTTGCGAGTCTTCGTGATCGCGGAAAACGGCGTCCGTTACCAACTGGGCACCAATAACCTGGCGACCGACCCCGCGCCGGGATTCAACGACGAGTTCGACAACCCGAGCCTGTCGGGCAACCCGCTGTTGTCGTCGCTCTACCCGCCCGGCGGATCGCTGCAGGTCCAACCGCTGTTCGACAACACCGACTCCTGGCGACAAGCGCGCATGTCATTGGCCGATTTCGCCGGCCAGGAGAACTTGCGTCTGCGACTGGAGTTCTCCACCAGCGGCAGCTTTACCGACGGGTCATTCGGCCTGCGGACCGTTGCGGCGAACGAATTGATCGACGGCGCGCAATTTGTGGTCGGTGGCCATACCTTCGAACTCGACCTCGGTTCGACGCTGATCGTTCCCGCGGGATCGGTGATCGCCGACTACTACGCGATGTCCCCGATCGATCCGAATCATCGGGTCACGGTCGCCGTCGGCAACGTGACTTACGTGCTCAACGATGGCACCCGCAACGTGGCTCCGGGTGAGGTCAACGTGCCGTTGGTCGTGCCGGGCGGGGGCGCGCTGACAACGCTGACGTCCGAGACGGTCGCGATGATGCTAGCCCAGGCGATCGAGGCCAACGGGCTGCCGCTGATCAGCGTCCCCTTCAATTTCAACGCCTTGGGGAACGACGAACTGATCAGCGCCGTGAGGATGCCGGCCTTCACGGGCGACGTGGCGTTCAGCGGCCCGGGACAACTGAACTCGCTGCGCGATGTCGATCTCTATCGCATCGACCTCCCGGCCGGGGCGACCCTCGACGCGACCATGGTCGCGGGTTCGGTTCCGTTCCTCCCCAACGTCCGCATTTTCGACCTGGCGGGGAACCCGCTCACCAGCACGGACACCTCGGCAACCTACACCGCCAACTTGGCACAGACGGTCGTGGTCGGCTTCAGCAGCGGCGCCAACAACGACTACAACCCGAACATCGCCGGTTCGGGCGGTCTCGGCGTGATTGGCAATTACTCGGCGACGATTCAGGTGACCTCGGACCTGCGGGTGAATCGGGCGGGATCCCGCCTGCAAATCACCGGCGGCGTGTCGGCGGCCACGGGGGCGGATGGCCTGGTGATCGTCTCCGGCCAACCGGGTACCGCGGGGACTCCGATCCTGTTGGAATCCCCGATGTCGGCTGCCGAAGTTGCGTTGGCGGTTCAGCGGGTGATTGCGGCCCGATTCTCGGCCGGGGCGAATACGGCCTATCCGATCCTCAATGACCAGATCACCTTGACCGGCTTGACGATCCAAGATCCAGGACCGTTCGCATTGACCGGCGTGCGGACCGGAGACCGTTTCGGCAACAACGGCCAACAGATGGCAAGAGACAATGCCTTCGAAGGGGTTTATCTCGACGACTTCATCATCGGCTTCGCGGAGCGGGGCGAGATGACGTTCAACGCCACGACCGTTACCGATTTCATCGCGGATCCGGCGCCTAGTCCTGGCAGCATCGCGAGACCGGTCAGCGGTAGCTACCAACTCGAGATTCGCGACGGCAGCGAATACATGAACGGTCTGGCCGAGCGAGCGTTCCGCGGGTTTGACACCAACGACCGGCTGGCCGAAGGGGTCGGGATCAGCGTGCTACCCGCGGGGCAAATCGTCGACGGGGCGACCTTCCAGTTGACCGACGGCGTGACGACGATCACCTTCGAAATGGATTTGGTCGACAGCAATGGCAACAGCAATGGGGTCAGCTCCGGACGCGTCCGCGTGCCGCTGGTCAGCCCCGCGAACCTGCCGCCCGGAAAAGATGGCAGCGCCGAAGTCGCGGCCGCGATCGCGGAAGCGATCAACAGCCCCTCGGTCCGCTCGTTGATCCAGGTCGCCGCCGTGGCGACGGACGGGATCGACACGCGAGGCCATGCCGCGTTGAATCTGTTCGGCGTGGTCCGGGTGCTCAATTCCACCGGTGTGCTGGCGACTGTGACCAGCACGACTCAGCGTGGTGACCAAAATCGTGACCGCACCGGCCAGGGCGTGATCATGATCGAAAACAATCGGGTCTCCTACAGCAGCGAGTCAGGGATTCGGGTCACCCGCGATGCCACGTCCGGCGTCCGCGGGGCCGGCGCCACGGGCCAGACCCCGACGGTGATCACTTACCCGCGAAACCTGGTGGAGCTGAACTCGCAAAATCTGATTCCGGGCGTGGTGATCCAAAGCAACGTGCTGGCCTTCAATACCAGTTCCGGAATCAGCGTCATCGGTCTGGGGCAAAGCACCTCGACGATCCCGCCGGTCGCCTTCGATAAGATCGTGAACAACACGGTCGTGGGCGGTACGGTCCGCGCGGCGGCCGAGGTGGAATCGGCTTCGTTCGCGGGGGTCTTCTTCCCTGGCGGCGCGATCTCGTTCGCCGACACGGTCACCGCGTTCGTGCCGGGGACTGGCGTTTCGGCCGGCTTTGATAACCCGTCACGTGCCTTGGGAGCCCCCGATCTGACCGGCCGCGGCGCCGAACCGACAGACGGCTCCGTTACCACGTCCTTGGGTCGTGGCGGCCGGCTGACGCTGGAGTTCACCGACAATTTCCTCACCGGAAGTGGCGACGCTCGACCCGACCTGGTGGTCTTCGAAACCGGCGAGATCGAATCGGTTCGGGTAGAGATCAGCCGAGACGGCGTGACCTTCCTCGACATCGGTGCGGTCGGCGGCATCAACAACACGATCGATATCGACGCGTTCGGTTATGGCATGCAGGATCGTTTCAGCTTCGTTCGGCTGACTGACCTCCGCCAAGGATCGCTCACCACCGGACCGGCGGGCGCGGATATCGATGCCGTCGGCGCGATCACGACCGTGCCACGCGACCTGTACCTCCCCGGTGGCAACGGGATCGACGTCAGCCAGAACGCGGCCCCGACGTTGCTCAATAACGTGATCGCCAATAGCGCGGTCGGCCTCAGCATCGATGCGACCAGCCGGCTGACCGTGGTCGGCAGTTCGACGTTCTACCGCAACAGCACGAACTCGAATAATTCGCAGGCCAATCCGCTCGGCTTGTACGGCCAAATCCTCCCCGACTCGCTCGACCTGTTCGTCGACCCGCTGAGACTCTCCTTCACCCCGCGGGCCGGCGTGCCGATCATCGACAGCTCGATCGATTCGCTCGAGGACCGCGTGTCGATCGCGACCGTCAAGAATGCGATCGGGATTCCGCCGTCACCGATCATCGCACCGCGATTGGACGTCAATGGCCAATTGCGGATCGACGATCCGACGGTGGCCTCGCCCATCGGCATCGGGGAGCGGGTGTTCAAGGATCGTGGCGGTGAAGAACGCGCGGACCAAGTCGGCCCACGGGCGATCCTGATCGCGCCGCGGGCGGACGAGCTGGGGATTAACTCCGGCCAAGCGGAAACGACCACCGGAACGATCTATGATTCGTTCGACATCCAACTGATCGACGGCATCGGTCCGGTCGATCCGACCCCGGGCTCCGGGATCGATGATTCGAGCGTCACATCGGACGGATTGTTGCTGACCAAGGACGGCGTGCCCCTGGTCGAGGGACGCGATTACCGCTTCGGTTACGACGCCGCCAGCAACACGATTCGCCTGACCCCGATCGCCGGGATTTGGGAAGACGATTCGGTCTACGTCGTGCGGATGCTCGACGTCACCGACTCGGTGTTGCGGCTGGGTGCTGGCACGACGTTCGTGGACGCCACGACCACGACGCTGCTAACGCTCAGCAACCAACTGGTCACACTCGAAGTCGAGACCGGAATTTCGATCGCCGTCGACACGCGACCGGCGTTCGGAGCGTTCGATGGCCTCGGCATCCGGGTCTTCGACGGTACGTTCGCCCTGGCCTTCGAACTCGATTCCGACGACCTGTTCAGCGGCGATGGGATTCGGGTTTCGCTTCCCGCCAACTCGACCCCGGAACAGATCGCAACGGCTCTAGCGGCAGCGATCAACGGTACGGCCCTGAACGTGACCGCCCGCTCGGTGGGTGCCGAAATCCAGCTGCTCGGGCCTTCGACGCTGACCACGGTCACGCCGCTGTTCGCAACCCCCAGCATCTTCACCATCGCAGGCCAGATCGGCACCAGCGTCGGGTTCGGGCTCGGCATCCCCAGCGAAAACGGGGTGTTGTCGTCCAGCGTTGTCGATGGCCAGGTGTTCCGAATCCTGCGTGGCGCGGGGTTGGTTCGCACTTTCGAACTCGACTTCGGCAACGGCACGTTCACCCCAGGCGCGATCCCCGTCCTCGTCGGGCTCAACCCCTCGCTCGATTCGGTCGCCGACGCGCTCGTGCGGGCGATCGGTGGCGCCGGCTTGGGACTCGATCCGTTCAATGCCGGTCAAGGCCGGGTGGTGCTGGGTGGCGATGCGAACTACGCGCTCGACCTGACCAACACGACGCTGATCCAAATTGGCATCGCGGGTCAACCGGCGACGGTCCCCGTGGTCATTCCGATCGACGCCACGGCCAATCAGGCCGCTCAGATTTATGGCGCCGCGATCATCGGCGCGGGCATCCCGGGCGTCTCCTTCGCTGTCGTCGGTGACCGCCTGGTTATCGACGGTGTGGCGGGTGCCTCGGGCGTCGGGGCGATCAACTCGCCGGTCGCCCGCGACCGCGTCGGCAACCTGTTGCAAAGCAACCGCGAAGGCGGCGTCACCGTGCTGACCATCTTCGTCGGTGGCGGCTTTGACTTCGGCAACGCGCCGGAATCCTACGGTACGCTGCTGGCGGATAACGGTGCCCGACATCGGATCGACCGCGAGCTCACCCTCGGACCGACGGTGACGCCGAGCAGTGACGCGCTCATCCCGGGCGGCGTCTCCAACGACGGCGTTGCCCAAGTCGGCACGGTTTCGACCGGTTTCCCAGCCCAGTTCACCATCGACGTTCGGGCTGACAGCCGTCCGTTCTACGTCGACGCTTGGATCGACTGGAATCGTAACGGCGTGTTCAATACGACCGAAGTGACGCGGTTCAAGTCGTTTAATGCCCCAGGCAACTTCGCCATCCTGGGCGTCGGGGTGAACAGCGTTTCGCTACCGGTTCCCCAGGGCACGACCTCCGGGGCGACCTGGGGCCGCTTCCGACTCAGTGAAGTCCAAGGCCTCGGCCCGATAGGCGAAGCGAACAGCGGCGAAGTCGAAGACATCATGATTCTGGTCCAGGCCAACCCCTACCAGAATCCGCTCGACCCGTTCGACGTCAACCAGAGCGGCACGGTGACTCCGCTCGACGCACTCAACATCCTCAACCTGCTGGCGGCTTACACCAATGCAGGTGGGACGCCGCCGATCCCGCTGAACCCGCCACCAGCGAGCCTGCCCGATCTGCTCAGCGGCCGGTTTCTGCCAGATGTCAACGGCAGCGGTACGGTCGAACCGCTCGACGCACTGTTGGTGATCAACCAGATCGCTCGGGACCGGGGGTTGGGCGAGGCCGAGGGCGAAGCCTGGGGTGCACTACCGTTCACCGCGAGCGATGCGTTCATCTCGTTGGGCGACGGACTGCTGGCCACACCGCTGACCGCCGCGACTCAGCCGGGTCGCGGTACCACGCGGGCCGCGGTGGAGACGGAAGCCGGCCTGGGCACGCCGATCGGCGCCAGTTCCGCGAAGAGCGTTTCAACGTCGGTCTTCGATGGTCCCGAGGTGATTGGTCTAGAAGACATTCTCGACGAGCTCGCCGCGGACCGTCGGTCGGAAGGCCAGGGCGACTCCGTGGACGCCGTCTTCGCGGGCCTGGGATTGGGACTCTAAAACCGGCTCGCGGTCGACCTTGGCCACTCGGTGGCCGAAGTCGGCCCGCGGGACGGATGGAAATTTGCCAATTCAGAGACAGAGGAATATGAATGGGGTGGGATTTTGAATGCGAGGCAACCGAATCGGGTGCCCAAATCCCACGTCATTCCGTAGCCGTGGGTTGACCAGCGTACGCGATGTTTCCCGATCGGGAGCGTCGCGACGGGGCGTTTTCGATTTTCCCGAACTGTTGACGGGAATGTTTTGGCGTGCCGCCGCGTCAAAACCGACAGAACCTTCAGGGTCCCGTTCCGCAATCGTTCCACTTCGGCCCCCGTGGCGAGTCGAGATGCTCAGCTTCTTCCGAAAACGACGCCGGCAAACTCCTCCGACTTCAGCTCGGCGGCGGATAGCGCTGGAAACGCTCGAATCGAGAAATCTGTTCGCGGCCCTGCCGCTGGGGGCGACGCCCGCTGACACCGCCGAGTTCATGCTCGGCAGGGTGGCCGTGGTCCCGGTGCTGTTTGAGAGCAACGGGGGGATCGACCCCAGTACCGAGAACTGGACCCCCGCCACGATCGCCTCGACGCTGACCAAGATCCGCGAGGGCTTGCAATGGTGGGTGGAGACGCTGGAGAACTACTCCGACCATCACTCGCTCGAGTTCGTGATCGATACGACCTTTGCCGACACGCCGGTGTCCACCCCTTACGAGCCGATCGCTCGTAGGAGCCAAGATCACGAGACCTATGTCGGCGATTTCTTGGATCAACAGGGCTTCGGCGATGCCGGTTCGATCGAGGCGGCAATTCGCGGCTTCAACCACCAGGCCAGGCTCGAACACCAAACGGATTGGGCATTCACGATTTTCATCGTCAACTCGTCCAATGATTTCGACGGCCAGTTCGCCGATGGGAGCGAGTTTCAGTACGCGTTCGCCTACCCGGGCGGCCGCTATCTGGTCATGCCCTCGACGCGCCCGACCAGCACGGTCACCCATGAAGTCGGCCACATTTTCTGGGCTCGCGACGAATACCCCGGAGCGGGCTCCTATCATGATCGCCGCGGATATTACAACGCCCAAAACACAAATGCCGCCGAAGACCGTCCGAGCAACGCCCCGCCGCAAGAGCCGAGCATCATGCGGGCGGGAACGGCACTGACCACGGCGTTCAACAACCACTACCTCCCCGCGTCGACGGCGGCGATGATCGGTTGGCGGGATTCGGATGGCGACGGCGTGTTCGACCTCGCTGACGTCCCGCTGAGCTTGGAGGGGCTGGGCTGGCATGACCCCGTGGCAGGCCGTTTCCGGTTCGAAGGCTTTGCCTCCGCGGTGCCTTTGGCGAATCAAAATAGTGCCGGTCCCCAAAACGACATCACACTCAACCGCGTCGAACGGGTCGAGTATCGGATCGACGGCGGCAGCTGGCAAACCGCGATGACGCTCGGCCTGCAGCGAGGGGAGATCGAGTTCCAGCTCGCGGTCGGCGATTTTTCCCTGCTGGAAATCCGCGCGGTCGGCGACCTGCTCGGAGTTGCCAGCCCGATTTACGCGATGACCGGCAATTCGCCACTGGTCGCCGGCCTCTCCGTCGGAGGCCAAGCCGTCCTGCGAACCGGCGGCGAAGGCGAAGTCGACCCGACGCGGGAGCCCTTCGCCAACGTGACGGCGAAGTTGACCCGCATCGACGGGCCGCAACCGCTGCGTGGTGCGCTCGAACCCGACAGGTTCAGCCTCAGCGTCCCGCCCACCGCACCCGGAGTCACGCTCGCCTCCAGCGGACCCGTGGTCGACGGTCGTGTCGGCTCGGTGTCGGCGAACGGCTCGACCGGCTCGCGAGCGTTCGGCTACTTCAATCGCCAAACCTCGGCCTGGAGCTCGGCTTGGGCCCCCGACAAGACTTTGCAAATTCGCTTCGATTCGCCGGTCGGAGAAGTCCGCTTGGACGCGATCGGCCACAGCGGTTTGACCTCTTACGGTCGGCTGGAAGCTTATGACGCCAATAACCGACTGTTGACCCGAAGCACCACGAAAGGGCTGGCCCCAGGCCAGGTCGAGACGTTGGTCGTCGCCGACGTCGCGGGCCGCATCGCCAGCGTCCGGGCGTTCGGCCACGCGAGCAGCCTGATCGCGCTGGACAACCTGCGGTATGGGGTGCCGACCCAGAGTATCAGCTCCGAAGGCGGGCTGTTCCGGTTCGCCGGCCTGCCCGATGGCGATTATCGCCTCGATCTGGAACCGTCCATTTGGACCTATCAGTCATCACTATCCGGCCAGGTTGTCTCGATCCGCAACGGAGTCGCGCCGTCGTTCGCCGCCGAGTTCGTGCGGGTTCGCAGCCCATGGACCAACCCTGCGGATCGTTTCGACGTTACCGGCGATGGGTTTGTCGAACCGCTTGACGCCTTGGTCGTACTCAACGACATCGCCCGTTGGGGCAATCGGATCCTGAACAACCCGGCCGAAATCACCTTCTATTTCGACACCAATGACGACGGCCGGATCGAGCCGCTCGACGCGTTATTGGTATTGAACGAAATCGCGCGGCGAAGATCGGTTGGCCAAGGGGCGGCGGGTGAAGCCGCGTTCGCCGGCGACGAAGCCAGCAGCCAACCCCCTCTCACCGCTGCCGGTGACACGCCCGGCAACCGCAAGACACCACCCAAACCAGGCACATCGGCTCCCCCGTTTGGGTGGCTCGCTGGATTTCGAGAGGAAGACGAGCGGGACCGTTTGTTCGCTGGCCTCGGTCAGCAGAATGCTGGTGATTGGCTGCCGGGACCTAACAAATAATCCACCCCAACGGGGTGGAACGACGCGGGCGGAGCGATCCGATTTTTCGGATTTTGCGGATTTCCGAGGGCCTTGGGGAACCGACGCAAAGGTCGCGGCGTCTTACTCGACAGACCTGAATTCGCTCTCTTCAAATCCTCGCTTTCGCGTTGATAAGCTAGGACCCCCAGTTAATATAGGAAAAACATTGGCGTCTGAGGGCTTCCCTGCACGATTTTAGTGTCGGGGAGACTTTGGAGAGAAAAGGGGCGAACGGTTTCGGAAAGGTCTCCTCGCGCTGACACGGACGGAGTGCGGCAGGGGGCCGCTTTTCTGCTCAGGCGGCATTCGATTCCAAGCACAGCATCTACCACTCCGGTGGTTTTATTTCTGGGACAGGCGATGAAACAGCTAGTCAAATTTTTCGCGGGTCGGGCACGGGATCGCTTCAATCATTCGGATCGCCGTCCCTTGCGAACCGAAGCGTTGGAGAAACGCCAGCTGTTAGCGGGTGACTTGCTGGTCGCCCACAATTACGCCATTCCGGAGGACGTGAACGGCGACTGGAAGATCACGCCGCTCGACGCGTTGCTGGTCCTCAACCACATCAGCGCGAACGGGTCTCAGTCGAATCTCTCGACGATCCAGGCGGGCGAAGTCGACTATTTTCTTGACGTCACGGCCACCGATGACGTGACGCCGCTGGACGCGCTGCGGGTCCTCAACCGGATCGCGAGTGGTGAAGCGGTAGGCGAACTCCTGCAGCTAGAAATCAACCCGCGGACCGCCACCGACACCGCTTTCGACGTCTCCGCCTTCAATCCCGCGACCCGCGAATTGACGGTCGGCGTGAATGAGGTGTTTCATCTGGAAGTGCTCTATCGCGATCTCCGTGGCCCGTTCAATCGGACCGGTGCGTTCGCGATCTACACCGACGTGCTGTTCGATCAGTTGGGCGCGGGCAATCTGCAGCCGGTGTTGACCGAAACCCAGACATTGCAGTTTTCGGCGAGTATCAAGCAAGCCAACTCGGGGACGATCGAGTTCGAGTTCACGGGCCGACCGGGCAAGGTGATCGTCGACTTCAACGATTTCGCGGCCAGCGCCGACGCCCCGGCTCAGGAAATTCAGAAGGCGATCGAGTCGCTCGGATTTAACGATGTGACCGTCCAGGCGCTTTCCGGCGGCCCCGAGGATCCCTTGAACTATTTGATCCGCTTCAACGATTTCGCGTTGGCGGACCAGGACCTGCCGAACCTGATCGTAACCGCGAAACTCGACGTTGCGGTCACCACGTTGGTCCGCGACGTGAAGCCTCGGCTTGAGGACGGCTCGATCAATAACGCCGCGGTGCCGCTGAATCTCAATTTCGACAGCCGCACGATGGAGGTTCCCCGCGACGTCGCGAAAGGCGATACCTTTTTCGGTTTCGCCGGTACCCAAGTGGGTACGTTCGAGGCNNATCCCGTTCGACTCATTCAGCATTCCCGTGAAATTGACCCAAAACACGAGCAATTTAAGGGTTTATCTCGATCCGCCGAACTCCACCGCAACACTCAACCTGTTCTACGGTCGCGATACCCCGATCCCGAATGACTTGGTGCTGATCGACCTGAACAACGATCCGGCGGTGGCGACCGATGGGACGGGGCTGCTGCTGATCACCGCGACCGGGGGTCAAGTGGTCACCGTCGAGGCGGCCAACGGGACGCTCGAAGCGGTTCAGAACGGACCCGCGGTCCAGATCAACTTGCGAGAGTTGGTGACCGTCAGCTCGGGCGCGACGCCCGTGATCACGATCACAACCCCGCCGACCAGGGGCACCTTCTCGCTCAGCGGTGCCGGCGTTCTCAGCTATACCCCGGCTGCCGGTCAGGTCGGAGCCGATTCGTTCGTCTACACGGCGACCGTCGGCGGGATCAGCGATACCGGGACGATCAGCGTCGACATCGCTCCCGAGCAGGTCCGAGTGACGGCGAATACCGGATCGCTGACGGCATTTCAGAACGGACTGCCGGTACCGATCGACCTCAAGACGTTGGTCTCGGTGACCCCGGCGGGTACGCAATTCACGTTCGAATTGATCGGTGAGGCTCCTGCCTTCGGGTCAGCCAGCCTGGGTGCTAACGGTGTCGTCACCTACACGCCCCCCGCCTCGCAATCCGGCGCGACGTCGTTCCGTTACCGGGTAACCAGCGTCGGCGACGATCCGGTGTCGGCCGAAGCGACGGTCAACGTCACGGTGAATCAAGAGATCACCATCAGCGCTGCTGACGCGTCGTTCGATGCCGTCCAATCGGGGCCGCCGATCCTGATCACGCTCTTCCCGAACGGGCTGGTCCAGACCTCCGGCACGGGAACCACCCCCCAGATCACCCTCAACACCATCGGGACCAAGGGCACGGTTAGCTACAGCAACGGCGTGTTGACCTACACCCCGCCGGCCAACCGCTTCGACATCGACACCTTCAGTTACACCGCCAGCATTGCCCCGATCGCTCCAGGGTTCGCTGGGGTCAGTGACAGTGGCGTGATCACGATCAACCAATTGTCGACGATCACGGCGCAGGATTCGTTGCTGACCAAACTCGCTGGTGATCCCCCGAGCACGATCAACCTGCTGAGCTTGGTCGCCACCACCGGCACCGACGACCAACCGACGTTCACGCTCGATACCACGGGCTTGCTGGGGACGGCGGTCCTGAACGGCAACCAGGTGACCTACACCCCGCCGACAACCGAATTCGGCATCACGTCATTCAAATACACCGCGACGGTAGACGGCAAATCCGCCACCGCGACGATCACGATTTCGGAAGGGGTGTCGATCGAAGCCCGCCCCGGCACCCTGGTCGCGTATCCGGGTGGCCCAGCGGCTTCTTTGAATCTGAACGGGCTGATCACGGTCACGGGCAGCGATGCCGCACCGACCTTCGGTTTGGCCTCCAACCCCTCGGTCGGGACGGCACAGGTCAACCCCACGACTGGTCTTCTGACCTACACGCCGGCGGCGAACGGCGCGTTTGGACAACTGACGTTCAATTACCGCGTGACCGTGGAAGACGTGACCACGACCGGCACGATCACGGTGACCGAGTTGACCGTCAACGCTCCCGATCGCACGTTGGCCGCGGCCGAAACGGCACCCGGCGGAACGTCGCAGCCGGTCTCGTTGACATTGAATGCCGCTGTGTCGGTGAATCTGCCGCCGTCCTTCAGCATCGTGCAAGGCCCGAACTTGGGCACCGCGACGGTCGTCGGTAATCAGCTGACTTACACGCCAAAGGCGTTCGACTTCAATCAGACGACCTTTACCGACACGATCGTTTACCGAGCGACCGTGAATGGCGTCTCCGACACCGGCACGATCGCGATCACGATCACCCCGGTGATCCTCCCGCCCGTCGCGAACGACGATAACTTCCGCGTTACGTCGAATGTCCCGACGACGTTCCTGGCTACCAGACTAACCGGCAATGATGTGCCGGCGCGACCCTTATCGGGGAACCCGGTCGAGATCACGTCGTTCGACGCGACGACGACACAGGGTGGAACGATCGTCCGCAACGCCAACGGCAGCTTCACCTACACGCCGCCCGCGGGCCTGGAGGAGGGTTCTGACAGTTTCCAGTACACAATCACCAGCAACGGTTTGACCTCGACCGCGAACGCAACGTTGACGGTCAGTCCGTTCTTGCCGTCGACGATTTCAGGGTCGATCTTCACCGATTACATTCAGAGCATCGAGAATCCGGTCCGCAACCGGATTCGCGATGCCAACGAACCGGCGGTCGGTGGCGTCTCGGTAATTTTGACCAGCCCGGCCACCAGCAACCTGCTCGGCCAGAATATCTCGATCTTGGCCTTGACCGATGCTGATGGCGAGTACGCCTTCCGCGATCTCGCTCCCGGCGAGTACACGGTCCGGTTCGACGTCCCGAACGTGCTGTTGTTCGGAAGTCGAGTCGACACCAACGGGGTGTCGTCGGGAGGGGTGGGGGCATCGTTCCGAGTGAACATCGGTCAGGACGGCGGCCTGCAAGCCAGCGGACTCAACTTCACCGTGTTGGGTCGGACGGGCAGTGCGACCGGGTCGGGATCGATCCTGGTCTCCGATTATCTGCTTGCGAATCCCAACTCGCCTCAAAACATCAACAACCCGAACTTCGGTTTGGCGACGATGATCGTCAACCCGAGCGGGGGCGAGCAGCAAGTCTTCGAATTGACCAAGGGATTCGACAACGTCCATTTCGCCGAGATCGCGGTCGATGCGGGAGGCGGCACCGCGCTGTTGACCCTGATCATGGAGGACGGTTCGGTTCGCACCTACTTCCTTTCCAAGGACAACGGTGATTTCATCATCAGTTCCAATCGGTCGGTCGTGAAGGTGCTGAAAAACCTCAACAGCATGACGCCGCTGGAGATGATGCAAGACGAGGAAATTGCCTTGGAAGCCTACGGCAATTACCGCAACCTAGTCGACCATGTCCTCGGGCAAGGTCCGATCATCGCCTAGCGATTCCGATGACTCGATCGCACCGCATCCGTTTACATGCCGCCTGGAGGCGGCTTTCCGGGGCGGGCGCGATCGCACATCAGGAGCTGAACACCTGGTCTGAACCGCCTGCGGCGCAGGCGGTAGGGGCTGTCGGCGGGAAATTTATATCTCTCCCTGACACGGCCTTACGCGACTGCGTCGCCCCCTGGGTAACCTATTGTCGCCAGTTCAATCGGCCCAGCGGCATCGGTCCAGAAGACAGGATCTGGATCGACTGCGACCTGTTCGCCTCCGCCACCCGGGTGCGACTCAACGGTCAAGAGATTCCTTCCCCGGAGCCAGGCCAGCGGCTCGAGATTACCGACCTGCTACGGCCGCACAACGAGTTGCGGGTTGTGGTTGCCGCCGAATCCTTCGCCAAGGCGAGCATGGCGGCGGTAGCGGAATTGACGATCGAGACCGACGCCTGAGCTTAGGCGTCCGGCCCAGTCCGACCGCCGGTGAAACGCAGCAACAAGCGATCGCCGAGCGAGGGAAATGCCGCGGCGAGACAGGTCAGCAAGCGCACATGACGCGGCAAAATCACCTCGGTCCGACGCCGCCGGATGCACCGCAAGACTTCGTCAGCCACCCGCTCGGGTGACAGGCCCCGAAGCCGCGCGCCGCCGGCCGGCAACTTGGCCGACGCGGGCAACGTCTCCGCGTCGACCTGATAACGCGGTTGGGAATCGGCACGCCGGATCGGCCCGGGATGGACCAGGGCCACGTGGACACCAGCTTCCGACCATTCCAACCGCATCTGCTGGGTGAGCCCCGCCAAGGCGTGCTTGGCGGCGCAGTAGCCGCCCATGTAGCGAGTGCCAAACTTACCAGCCAACGAGCCGATGTTGACCACGGTGCCGCGAGATTCGCGAAGCAGCGGCAGGGCGGCCTGCGAGCAGAGCAGCGACGAGGTCACATTGACGTCGAATAGCGCGCGCAATCGCTCCGGCGTCAACGCGTCCACCCGTCCCCGATCGCTCTGCCCCACACAGTTGATCAGCACATCCAAGCGGGACCAACGCCGCTCGATCTGTTCGAAGGCGTCGCGAACGCTGTTCGGATCGGTCACATCGGCGGCCACGCCGAACAACCCCTCGTCATCGGGCAACGGCGAAACTTCGCCCGGCCCCCGCGCCGTGGTCGCCCCCACGCCACTTCCGCTGCCGCGAAGTTCTCCGATGGCCTGCGCGAGCCGATCGCGATCGCGGCCGATCAAGGCCACGCGATAGCCAGCTCGCAACAGTGCGGCGGCGATGGCCAACCCCAGGCCCGAAGACCCGCCGGTTACCACCGCGGAACCGACAAACGGGGGCGTATGGTTCAAGAGTCAATTCCCCGCGTGATGGGACCGCCGGCAGGCAGGCAGGTCCGCATGCGCTGCCCTCGTGCGGCAACGACTGGCACGCCAACACCTGCGGCAACAATCGAGCGAGCCTAAACGCAAACGTTCCTTCAGTCGAGAGCCCACGACACCCTTCCGACCCGAGGATCATCTCAGGCTCGGCCGTTCATCTTCGCATTCGTTCGGCGGCCGATGAAGCGTGACCGCGGATCGAGTAAAATCAGGGCACTCGGCCGTGTGCGCGTCTCGACGGATGATCATCCTCGGCCAGGCTTGTGGCCGATAATCACACGGCAACCGCCGATCCCGCATTTCTCGTTCTCAGCCGTACTGATGTCGATGCTCGCTCAACTCCGCCTTTTCGATCCGAACGCCCCTCAGCTCGGCTCGTCGGTCATTCGTTGCCTCGTCTGTTCGCGACGGCGATTGCGGTTGATGGCGTCGCTGGGGCGAGCTGTCACCACGGTGGCCATGCTGGCGCTCATCGCGCGGAGCGGTGGTGGCCTGCCTGACGTGGCGGCGCAACAGGGGCCAGCATCGGTGATGGTCGCCGACGTGATCCTCCAGAATGTCGCGCCACGACAATCGTTCGTCGGGACCGCAATGGCCACCCGCCGCGTCGTCGTCGGCAGCGCCGTGGATGGGCGGGTGCTCGAGTTTCCCGTCAAACGGGGGGAAGCGGTGGTTGCAGGCCAAACGCTTGCCGAACTCCGCACCGCCACGATCGAAATCGAGATCGCCGGGGCCAGAGCCGAACTGCAATTGCGGATGGCCGAATTGGAGGAATTGCGGAACGGGGCCCGTCCCGAAGAGCTGCAATTGGCTCAAGCGGGCGTCGAAGCGGCCGAGGCACTACGGGAATACAGTCTCGCGAAGCTAGCGCGCGCGGAAACGCTGATGACAGGCGGTACCGGAATTTCCCAGGACGAGTTCGAGCAGACGCGGGCCGAATCGCTGCGGGCGTTGGCGGTCTTGTCGGAGGCGACCAGTCAATTTGACTTAGTTCGCGCCGGCCCACGCCAGGAGCGGATCGCTCAGGCGGCAGCCCGCGTCGCGGTGCAAGAACAGGAGATCGCCGGCTTGGAAGACCGGCTCGACAAATACACCGTCAAAGCCCCCTTCGACGGGTTCGTCGTCACCGAAATGACCGAGGCGGGGGCATGGTTACAACAAGGGATGGCGGTCGCCGAAATCATCGCCATCGATCCGATCGAGATCGAGGTGTATGTCCCCGAAAGCAACATCGCGCATGTCCGCGTGGGACGGCCGGTAATCGTGCAGGCTGATGCGTGGCCAGATCGACCGTTCCCGGGGGAAGTCGTTCGGATCGTGCCTCTGGCCGACGAGCGAGCCCGGACCTTTCCCGTCAGGGTGCGAATCCCCAACCCGATGGAAGACGGTCACCACGAGATCCTTCCGGGGATGCTGGCCCACGTCGAGCTGCCCACCGGACCGAGCCGCGAAATGCTGATGGTTCACAAAGACGCACTGCAGCTTGGCGGCGAACAGACCGCGGTCCTGAAGATCGTGGACGGCAAAGCGGTGTCGGTACCGGTAACCATCGGACCGTCGCTCGACAGTTGGACCGCCGTAACGCCGTTGGGTGATGCGACATTGACTGCGGGTGAGGCGGTCATCGCCCGTGGAAATGAACGTCTCCGCAGCGGCCAACCGGTCAATGTCACCGGCAAGATCCAAGCCAACCCTCCCGGCGAATGACCTGGAAGGGCGTCCCGCTCGGTTGTGGCCCGGTGCTCTGACCCCGACGAGAAACCACGTTCCCGGGAGACCGCGATGGCTTCGATTCCCGAACGCGAACCGAACCGCGAAGGCGTTGAGGTGGCATCCGCCGCGGACCGCGACTGGGAAGCCGCCCAGACCCGCGCGCGATTGCGGATGGCCCGCGATCAGATCGAGGCCCGGGGCGTGCGGGATCAGCGGGTGCTGGACGCGATCCGCAAGGTCCCGAGGCACCGTTTCGTGCCGCTTGAGTCGGTACCGCTGGCTTATGCCGATCAACCGCTGCCGATCGGGGCTGGGCAAACGATTTCGCAACCCTACATCGTCGCGCTGATGACCGAGTTGGCGCGCCCCCAACCCGAGGACCGGGCGCTCGATGTCGGCTCGGGGAGTGGCTACCAGGCGGCGGTGCTGGCGGAACTCGTTCGCGAGGTTCAAGGCCTCGAGATTAACGAAGCCCTCGCCCAGCGGGCTGGGTCGCGACTTCGCCAGCTCGGATATCACAACGTCGAAATCCGCCATGGGAATGGCTACCAAGGCTGGATCGAGCAATCGCCCTACCAGATCATCCTGGTGGCGGCTGCTCCGGATCATGTCCCACAACCCCTGATCGATCAGCTCGCCCCCGGCGGCCGGCTGGTGCTCCCCGTCGGGCGCCACCTCCAGGAATTGCGGCTGATCGAAAAGCAGCTCGACGGCAGCTTGGTGGAATCCGTGCACGCCGCGGTCAACTTTGTGCCGATGACGGGGGACCCCGAGCGCCGCTGACCTAGACAGCCGAACGGCATGGTGGTGGGGGTTGAACGTGCGTCAAGAAAGCGGATGATTATCCGCCTAGGCGGACCGGGCCGCCGCGAAAGACTGCGACACAATGTCGCTTTGCCGCCTGTGGACTTGTAACCGAGGTCCCTTGGGCCCGATACTGCGAGTTCTCAGGGTTCGCGGTAGGTCCTTCCACCCGGCCCATGCGCCCCAGTTTTCGATTGGCCACCTTCGGCAGACCGTCCCGGGACCCCGGAAGCGGAGTAGATATTCGGAGTTATGGAACGCTTTCTTTTCCCTCGTTGGATCAACCGTACCCTCATGCTGCTCGGAGCGGCCGCGATCGGCGGTGCCGTTTATGCGGGTGCCCTGGGCGGTTTGATCACCGATCCCGAAACGTTGAACATCGGCTACCAGCCCACCCAACCCATCCCGTTCAGCCACGCGCTGCATGCGGGCCAGTTGAAAATGGATTGTCGATATTGCCACAACACGGTTTTTGACGCGGCTCACGCCGCGATTCCCCCAACGGCAACCTGTATCAATTGCCACAGCCCGGCGAATGACCAGGGCGTGACCAGCTTGGCGGCGGTCCGCGAGGCCAGCCCCCGATTAGCGCCGCTGCGCGAGAGCTGGGAAACGGGTCGTAGCGTGGCTTGGGTGCGAGTGCATAATCTGCCGGAGTTCGTCTACTTCAATCACGCCGCTCACGTGCATGCCGGCGTCAGCTGCGTTTCCTGCCACGGCCGGATCGACCAGATGGAGGTCGTTCACCAAGACAAGCAATTGTCGATGGCCTGGTGTATCGAATGCCATCGCGATCCGACGCCACATATCCGCCCCTCCGAATTTGTCACCAAGCTCGATTGGACTTGGCCGGAAGGGGTCGATGCGAAGGCTGAGGTCCAAAAGCTGATCGACCAGAAGAACATCCAGCCGCAGGATCACTGTGCGGTTTGCCACCGCTAAGGATTTGACCCCCGTCCGAGCCGCACTCGCCCGTTGATCGGTTGTTGTGCGGGACTCAAAATCTGATTCGAAGATTATTCCGACACCCGATCGATCACGATAACCCAATGACCTTGCCCCTCCGCCCCGAGTCTCCAAGCGTCGCGACTTCCCGGGATCGCTACTGGCGAAGCTTGCAGGAACTGCATCAGGACGACGAGTTCGTTAAGGATTACCTGCATCGCGAGTTTCCGGTCGCCGCGTCGGAATACCCCGACGGGGTCTCACGGCGGCGCTGGATGCAGATCATGGGGGCCTCGTTGTCTCTGGCTGGCGCGGCCGGCTGCCGTTACCCAACCGAAATCATTACGCCCTTCGTCATCCGTCCGGAAGGGCGGATTCCCGGCGAGACCTATGGCCGCGCGACCAATTTCGAATTGGCCGGTCGCGTTTACAACCTCGTCATTTCGAATGTCGACGGTCGCCCGATCAAGATCGAAGGCAATCCGAATCACCCCGGCGGCCGTGGCGGTACCGACGCCTACGTCCAGGCTTCGATCCTGGGGCTTTACGATCCCGATCGGGCGCGCGACGAAGCCTTGCCCTTGCGACTTCGCGAAGAGAAGGGGAAAGGGAAGGGGGCCGCTTGGAGCGATTTCAATTCGTATGCGGTTTCGCTGGTCAAGTTGGCGGAAGGGGATGCCGGGGCGGCGTTCGCGGTGCTGATGCCGCCGACCCAGTCACCGTCGCTGGTCCGCATGCTCAAGAAATTGCGTGAACGGTTGCCTCAACTGATGCTCTGTCGCTTCGACGGCGTTCACGGCGACGCGATGCGCGAGGCGACCCAATTGGCGATCGGCAAACCTTGCCGACAGTCCCTCGATCTTTCGGCCGCCAAGGTCATCCTGACGGTCGAGGCCGACATCCTCGGTTCTGACCCCGGTTTCGTCCGTAATGCCTACGGGTTTGGCCAAACTCGAGAGCCGGGTCAGTCGATGAGCCGGTTGTACGCCATCGAAGGCGGCTTCACGAATACCGGCGCCGCCGCCGACTCCCGGCTGGCGATGCGTCCGAGCCAAATGCCCGCGTTCCTGGCCGAATTGGAACGACGCTTAGGGGCGGCGACCGGGGCAGCCCCGGAGGAGCCGGTCCCGGCCGAACAGGGCTTTGACGAACTCGAACCCGCCGCCCAACTGGACACGTTGCTGGAAGTACTCGTCGCGGACCTGCTGGAGGCCGGTCCGACCGCGACTGTCGTCGTCGGCGAGACGCTCGGGGCCCAAGCGATTGCGGCCGGAATTCGCATCAACGGCAAGCTCGGCTCCCTCGGCAAGGTGCAGCGATTCCTACCTCTGGTCGATGGTGACCTCGGCGAGACGATCCCGCTCGGCGAGCTGGCCACGCGAATCAATGCCGGCAAGGTCGATTCCCTGCTCGTGCTCGGTGACAATCCGGCCTTCGCCGCCCCTGGCGACGTGGCGATCGGCGATGCGATCGGCAGCGTCGAGAATTCGATCTATCTCGGTGAGTACGACGACGAGACGGCAGTGCTCTGTCGCTGGTCCTTGCCGCAGGCCCACCCGCTCGAATCGTGGGGCGACTGCATCGGCGACGATGGGCTGTACGGCGTTTGTCAGCCCCAGATCCTACCGCTGCTGGGCGGACGCAGCGCGATCGAGTTGCTCGCGGTGATGCTCGGTGAGGACGAAGTCACCGGCGATGCGATCGTTCGCCGCACCGCGGACGAAGTTGCCGGCTCGGCGGTCAGTGAACGGCAGTGGCGGAAACTGCTGCATGACGGCTTCGACGAGTCGATCAAGGTCGCTTTGGCCGACCCCGCTTACGTCGGACCCACGGATTTGCTCAGCGATACGGCACCGGTCCGCTCGTTGGATGTCGACCAAGACCAAATCGACGTGCTGTTCTTCCCCGCCGATGGACTCTACGACGGTCGGTTTGCCAACAACGGCTGGCTTCAGGAATTGCCCCAGTCCTTAACCAAGGTGACCTGGGATAACGTCGCGATCCTCAGCCCGCGGACGGCTCGGGCCTTGCAGGTCAAGGACAGCTCAATGATCGCGCTGCGACGCGGCACGACGGTGATCGAACTTCCCGTTTATGAAATGCCCGGTTGCGCGCCCGGTGTGGTTTCCGTCGCGATCGGATACGGTCGCAAGCGAGCGGGAATGGTGGGTGGCATGGATGGCGCGGGGGTCGACGTCGCCGGCACCAACGTGGGACCGCTTCGGCTCTCCAATGCGATGCGGTTGGCGAGCGGGATCGAAGCCCGGCCACGTTACAAGGACTACGAGATCGCGAGCACCCAGAATCACTGGGCGATCGACGAACTGGGAAAGAAAGAGACCGAAAAACGCAGCTTTACCCTGATCCGTGAAGGAACGCTGCCGCTGCTGAAAAAGAACGGTCAGTTCGTCGCCGACAAAGGACCGCACGTCCCCAAGGTGGGCGTCGAAGGGTCGCCCTTTCGCGAGGTGATGGCCAGAATTCGGGAAGAGCGTCCGGAACTTCCCCAATGGGGGATGGCGGTCGATCTCAACAAGTGCATCGGCTGCAACGCCTGCGTGGTCGCTTGTCAGAGCGAGAACAATGTCCCGATCGTCGGTAAGGAACAGGTCATTCGCAGTCGCGAAATGCACTGGATTCGTATCGATCGCTACTTCCAAGGGAACGAGGACCACGCGAACATCGTCCAGCAGCCGATGGCCTGCCAGCACTGCGAAACGGCCCCCTGTGAACAGGTTTGCCCGGTCGCGGCGACCGTACACACGGACGAAGGGCTCAACGCGATGGCCTACAACCGCTGCATCGGGACGCGGTATTGCGCCAACAACTGCCCGTACAAAGTTCGGCGGTTCAATTACTTCAACTACAACGAGCCGGTCGGCGTCGGCTACGGCGTCGATGCCTTTCCTGGCACGATCGAGAAGGCGAACCGAAAACTGCAAGCGTTGGTGCTCAACCCCGAAGTCACCGTCCGCGGTCGCGGGGTGATGGAGAAATGCACCTTCTGCGTGCAGCGGATCGAGAAGGGCAAGATCGATGCCCGCAAGGATGGTGGCCGGCAGGTCCGTGATGGCGAGATCAAGACCGCCTGCCAGACCGCCTGCCCCAGCGGCGCGATCGAGTTCGGTAACCTGGCCGATCCGTCAGCCGTGGTGACGCAGAAGCAAGCGGGGCCACTGGCCTACGGCATGCTGAGCCAACTGAACACCAAGCCGCGAACGATTTACTTGGCCAAGGTCCGTAACCCGCACCCCCGTTTGATGACCAGCCTCCAGCTCGCCGATTTGGTCGAGTACGGCGTGCCCAAGCATCACGGCCACGGCGACGATCACCACGGTGAGGGAGATCATGGCCATGGAACGGCGGATGGCGATGGCCACGGCGGCGAAACGGCCACCGACGCGAAAGCCGCCCACTGATCGGTCCACTCGCTTCGCCGGTGACGTAATCGGAGAAGCCCAGCGATTTTTGAACGAGTAATTCCTTACTGAATTTCGGATACATGTCACTCGCAATCCCCCAAGGTCTGGACAACACCGTGGAACGGCCGGGCGAACGCGCGCCACTGGTCCTGGGTGAGACGACGACCTACCACTCGGTTACCGAGATGGTCTCCCAGATCGCGGAACGTCCACCCAGCCGAGCCTGGGTGATCGGCTTCTTGATCTCCGCGACACTCGCCTCTTGGTTCGGGATTTGCATTGCTTACTTGATTTACACGGGGGTAGGCGTCTGGGGGAACATGAACCCGGTTTTCTGGGGTTGGCCGATCGTCAACTTCGTGTTCTGGGTTGGTATCGGCCACGCCGGGACGCTGATTTCAGCGGTGCTGTATCTGTTTCGTCAGGATTGGCGGACCAGCATCAACCGGGCCGCCGAGGCGATGACGATCTTCGCCGTCGTTTGCGCCGGGACTTTCCCCGGGATCCACGTCGGTCGCGCATGGCTCGCGTTTTGGTTGGCCCCCTATCCCAGCTTGAACCTGTGGATGTGGCCGCAGTTCCGTAGCCCACTCTTGTGGGACGTTTTCGCGGTCAGCACCTACGGCACAGTGTCGTTGCTGTTTTGGTACATGGGGATGATTCCCGACCTGGCAACCTTCCGCGATCGCTCGACCAATAAGTGGCGGCGGATGGCTTATGGCATCCTATCGCTCGGCTGGAGCGGATCGTCGCGTCACTGGATGCGATACGAAAAGGCTTATGCGTTGCTCGCGGCGCTCGCCGCGCCGCTGGTTTTGAGCGTCCATACGATCGTTTCGTTCGACTTTGCGGTCAGCCAGGTGCCCGGCTGGCACACCACCATTTTCCCGCCGTACTTCGTCGCCGGGGCGATCTTCAGCGGGTTCGCGATGGTGTTGACCTTGATGGTTCCGGCCCGGCACATCTACTCGCTCGAGAAGCTGATCACCGTCCGGCACTTGGAAAACATGTGCAAGATCATCTTGGCGACCGGCACGATTGTCGGTTTGGCGTACGGGACCGAGTTCTTCATCGCCTGGTATGGTCAAGTTGGCGAGGAAAAGTTTGCCTTCGTCAACCGTGCTTTCGGCCCCTATTGGTGGGCTTATTGGACGATGGTTACCTGCAACGTGATCAGCCCACAGCTGTTTTGGTTCAAGGCCAATCGCACGACTCCGTGGCGGATCGTCGTGATTTCGATCTTCGTCAACATCGGGATGTGGTTCGAGCGGTTCGTGATCGTCGTCACGAGTCTGTCTCGCGATTACCTCCCCAGCGCCTGGGGTTACTTCGGCCCGACTTGGGTCGATTGGTCGATGTTGGTCGGTTCGTTCGGCTTGTTCTTCACGCTGTTCCTGCTGTTCTGTCGCTTCATGCCCTTGATCAATATGGCCGAAGTGAAATCGACCTTGGCCGGGCAACTTCATCATCATCACGGCAATCACTGACGCTCACCGATACCCATGACCGACAAGTCCAACAAAAAGCTCCACGGCGTTTACGCCGAGTTCGATGCGGTCGACCCGCTGCTGGCCGCTTGCAGGCGTGTCCGTGACGCGGGTTACGTCAAGACCGACGCCTTCACGCCGTTTCCCGTCCACGGGATCGACAAGGCTTTGGGCATCAAGCCGACCGCGCTCCCTTGGATCGCGCTAGCCTGCGGCCTGACGGGCACCGCGATCGGCGTGTTCATGCAAGTTTTCATGAATACCTTTGATTACCCGTACATCATTTCCGGCAAGCCGTTTTTCTCGATGCCGGCGTTCATCCCGGTCAGCTTCGAGTTAACCATCCTGTTGGCCTCGTTCGGTGCGTTCTTCGGCATGTTGGCCTTGAACGGGTTGCCAAAGTTCAGCAATCCGATCTTCACCGACCCGGGTTTCGACCGCGCGACGGATGATAAGTTCTTTCTGTTCATCGATTCGGCCGACCCACGATTCAATCACAAGGGTGTCGCCCGGTTGTTAACGGATGCCGGAGGCGCGAATCTGGTTGACGTCTACGAAGACGACACCAGCACTCAATCGCCCAAGTGGTTGTGGATCGTGCTGGGCTCCGTGATTTTTCTGTCGATGATCCCGCTGCTGCTCGTCGCGCGGATGCGGGTCACCAACAGCAGCTCCCCGCGTTTCCATGTCTTCTTCGACATGGACTTTTCGCCGGCCAAGGGCGCGCAGATGACGACCAGTCTGTTTGCGGACGGGCGTTCGATGCGGCCAGACGTTCCCGGCACGGTAGCGGTCGGCCAATTCGACCGTGAGCTCGATTTCTATTCGGGAATCGATATGGACGAATTGGCCCGTCGCGATTCCGGCCGGGCCGAACGTTTGGTTCGCGCGATGCTTTATCCTGACGATCCGCAAGACGCCACGGCGGATGCCGAAGCGGCGGCCGAACAGCCCGCCGATGCGGTCCCGGCAACCGACCAGCCTGCCGCCGAAGCGGAACCGGCCGAAGCCGCGACAGCACCCCCGGCCGCGGAATCTCCCGCCACCGAACTGAACCCCGCCGTGGTCGAACCCGCCCCCAGTCCCACGGGGGCAGCGGTAACGTCCGAGGATACGACGCCTTGGCTGCGAAAGAACCCGCTGGAATTGTCGGTCGAGGTGGTTGAGCGGGGCCGAACCCAGTTCGACATCTATTGCGCGACTTGCCACGGCAATGACGGGCGGGGCAACGGCTTGGTGAATCGTCGCGCGCAACGGATTCTGGCGACGGCGTGGGTCCAGCCCTCGTCGCTCCATCAAGATACTTTGTATCAGGACGTTTACCCCGATGGAAAGCTGTTCAGCACGATCAGCAATGGTATTCGCAAGATGTCCGGATACGGATCGCAGATCAAGGCGAGTGATCGCTGGGCGATCGTGGCCTACGTTCGCGCCATGCAAGCGAGTCAGAACGCCGACGTAGACGACCTACCTGTTGATAAGCGAGATGAATTGAAGAAGCTGAAGGCCGAGGTCGAAGCGAAATTGGCCGCGGCTGCTGAGGCTGAGCAAAAGAAAGCGGCCGAAGCCGAATTGAAGCGAGCCGAGGCGGCGAAGCAGAAACCGGCCGACGCGGCCGCCAAGGCGATTCCATGAGCCCATCGGTCGGTGACCGATTTTTGTAATACCCCGTTTGATCACCACGGCCACTGCGAATACCGCCCCCTTCGGACGGTCAACATTGGTCCTCCATTCGATCCCTGATTTCGACGCATGTCCGAACACAAACATCATCTGAAAACGGCTGACGACCCTTCGTTTCAGTTGCCGGCGTCTTTGGCAGCCCTGGCGGTTCCCTTGGCCGCCGTCGGCGGCGCGATGTTGATCATCGGCTTCCTGATTGGGGCAGTCGCCGGTCCAGGGGATGCGGCGGAATCGTGGCGGTTCACGATGTCGGCCTACCTGGTCGCCTTCACCTTTTGCTTCTCCATTTCCTTGGGCTGCTTGTTCTTCGTCTTGATCCAGCATCTTTGCCGAGCGGGCTGGAGCGTGGTGATTCGACGGGTTGCCGAAATCTTCATGATCGCGATCCCGGCGCTGGCGTTGCTGTTCATTCCGATCTTGTTGGCGTCGTGGAGCCCGTCTGGCGTGCTCTACCCTTGGAGCGACGCCGGGTTCGGCGATTCGCATGGCATTCCGGCGAGTACGTGGGAGGAAAAGCTTCGCTATTTGAACAGCGGTTGGTTCTCAGTGCGTTCGGCCATTTATCTGGTCCTCCTGTCGGGCTTGGCGATTTATTATTTCCGCCTCAGTCGCCTGCAGGACGAAACGGGCGAGTTGACGCTGACCGAGCGAATGCAGGCTCGGAGTGGGCCGGCGGTCATGATTTTCTCGTTGGTCACGACTTTTGCCGCTTTCGACTGGTTGATGAGCCTGGCGCCGATGTGGTACAGCACGATGTTCGGCGTCTATATTTTCGCCGGCAGCATGCTGGCAGCCCACAGCGCGGTCACGGTGGCGACGTACCTGTTGCAATCTCGCGGCGCGATTCGTGACGAAGTCACCATCGAACACTACCACGATTTGGGCAAGTTCCTGTTCGGGTTTGTCACGTTCTGGACCTACATCGCCTTCAGCCAGTTCATGCTGATTTGGTATGCCAACATCCCCGAAGAGACTGAGTGGTTCTACACCCGCATGCAGGGACCGTGGCATAGCATCTCTTACCTGATGATTTTCTTCCATTGGCTGTTCCCCTTCCTCGGATTGTTGTCTCGCCACGTCCGTCGCCGCCCGAAGCTGGTATTCGCGTGGTCGATCTACTTGCTGGTCGTTCATTTCTTCGACCTGTATTGGATCGTCATGCCGCAGGCCGGTCCGACGCTGGGCGGTGCGAGCGGTATTTTGGTGAGCCTGCTTTTGACGTTGGGGATGTTCGGCCTGTACATCGGAGGGATGCTGTGGTTCACCCGTTGCAAGCAGGTCAAGATTTTGGCCGTTCGCGACCCGCGGCTTCCCGAATCGCTCGCGTTCGAGAACATTTGATCCGTCCGTTTGTCGTCCTTTTTAATCCAGTTCGCCTCAACCGATCCTGAAACGATGGCCCAGTACGACGATTTACCGATCTCGCGAATCACCGCGATCAGCCTGATTTCGATTGCGGTTACGGTAATCACGATTTTGGCGGTTCAAGTGGTGTACTTCGGCATGTACAACTACGTCAGCCGCGAGAAGGCGTTGGCCCCTTCGGTGAGCGAAGCGGCGGCGATTTTGAAATCCCAAACTCAGTCACTCGAAAATTTCGGAGTCAATCCGGATGATGGCAAATTCACGATCCCCATCGATCGGGCGATCAAGAACGTCGTCAGCCAATCGGTTCAAGCGGATGCGTCCCAATCTGACCAAACGGAAGGCACCTAAACCTTTCCACTCGATGGTGAATATGCTTACTCCCCGGTTCGTCCGGTTAGCAATCTGCGTTTGTTTCGTCGCCGTTTCTGGATTGAGCGTCCGGCCGGTGAACGCTCAGTTGAATGATCGGGTGCCGAAGCAGGTCGAGGACGTGACGGTCGAACAAAAGCTCGGTGAGTCGCTGCCGCTGGACATTCCCCTGATCGATTCCCAGGGCCAACCGACTCAGTCCGGTTACTACTTTGACGGTAAAGTACCGGTGCTGCTGACGCTGAATTACAGCAATTGTCCGGTCCTCTGCAACGTGCAGCTGAATGCCTTGGTCGAAACGCTCAACCAACTCGATCTCAAGTTGGGGAAAGATTTTCGCATTTTGACCGTCAGCATCGACCCTCGAGAGACGACGGAAAAGATCCGCCAGACTAAGCAGCGGTATGTCGCCATGCTCGACCGGCAACCTGGCGCCGAAGCGGGTTGGAACTTTTGCACCGCGAGGGAGACCGCGATTCGAAAGTTGGCCGACGCGGTCGGGTTCCGGTACACCTACGATGCGAAATCCGGCGAATATTATCATCCTGCCATGCTCGCCTTCATTTCCCCCAAAGGGGTGATCTCTCGTTATTCGCTCGACGTTGCCTTTCCTGCCGAACAGACCAAGTTGGCACTGCTGGACGCCGGCGATGGCACGATCGGCTCGCCGGTCGACCAATTCATCATGTGGTGTTTCAGCTACGACCCGGAGCAGGGCAGTTACGTGTTGGCCGCATGGCGACTGATGCGACTTGCTGCCGCAACGACGGTGATCGTCCTATTGGCTACACTGATTCCGTATTGGCTCGGTCGCAAGCGTTCCGCCGCGGCCGCCTTGGTGGCGGAGCCCTGTCCCTGAGCCGTCATGGTTGTCGATGCCGACCGCTCAGCGGTTAATCAACCGTGAAGGCGTCACCGCATCCGATTTTCAATTGATTCCATCCATCCACCCGTGAACAAGATGATTTCCGGACCCCACCTGATCGGCGACTACACCAACCGATTTTGGTTCCCCGAGTCAGCGTCAAGCTTCAGTGATCAGGTCGATTCGACTTTCATGCTGGTGTTGTACATCTGCATTTTCTTCATGGTTCCGATCACGATCGCGCTCGCGTATTTCTCGATCCGGTACATGAAGAAGAAGGGGGAGCCGGCAGAAAGTCAGACTTCGCACAACACGCCGCTGGAAATCGCCTGGTCTGTTCTCCCTTCGTTCCTGCTGGTCTGGATTTTCGTCAAGGGAGCTTTGGGTTACCTCGACCAACAGGGCGCGCCCGACGGTTCCGATGCGGTCGCGGTTAAGGCGTTCAAGTGGGGTTGGACGATGGACTATGGCAATGGCGTTATCCATCCGGAATTGCACCTACTCAATGAACAGCCGACCAAATTGACGATGCGTTCCAGCGACGTGATCCACAGCCTGTTCATCCCGGCGTTCCGCGTCAAACGAGACATCGTTCCTGGCCGTTACAACGAAATGTGGTTCAAGCCCACGGTTGCCAGTGAGCGGGTCAGCGAGTCCGAACTGGAGGCTGCTTGGAAGGATGCCAAGGAGAACAACGGCGGGGTGTTCGATCGGGAGAAATACCAATTCACCGAGGATGGTTACCGGTTCCACGATCTGTATTGCACGGAATACTGCGGCAAAGACCACTCCATGATGCAGACCGTCGTGGTGGTGCATGAGACCCGCGAGGATCTGAACGACTGGATTAAAAAGTACAGTGGTCGAACGGATCAGTCTCCGGCCGAGTATGGCAAGCTGCTGTATGAGCGGCGGGGTTGTGCCTCGTGCCATTCGCTCGACGGCAGCAAGCGGGTCGGCCCCAGTTTCGCGGGCGGGTTCGGTAGCGAGCGGGAATATGTGGGCGGCGGTAAGGGGATTGTCGACGAGTCCTACATTCGCGAGTCGATCCTTGAGCCCAAGAGCAAGATTGTCGCTGGCTACAGTCCGGTGATGCCCAGCTACAAGGGCCAACTGTCGGACGACGACATCGAAAGCATCATTGCGTACTTGAAAACGATGAGCAAGTAATTCGATCCGCGGCCGAACCGTTTGGCCGCGTGACGTTTCTCGGTTATCGTTTTAATTGTCAATTGTATCATTCCATCATTAGGTAGCGGAATCATGGCCGAGCATGCGGTCGGGCGGAGCCGAGGGTTCAATCCTGGCAAAGTGGCGGAGGGTGATAATTACCTGAAGCACAGCAGCGGGTTGCTGAGTTGGGCGTTTACCCTCGATCACAAACGGATCGGGGTGATGTACCTGGTCGGCGTTTTGACCGCGTTTTTCGGCGGCGGTTTGCTGGCCTTGGGTATTCGCGGCCACTTGATGTCGCCGACCGGGGCCCTGTTCGCCAGCAATGACACCTACAACCAGGTGTTCACGCTGCACGGCGCGATCATGGTCTTCTTGTTCATCATCCCGAGCATCCCCGCGGCGTTGGGCAACTTCCTGGTCCCCGTCATGCTGGGCGCTAAGGACGTCGCATTCCCGCGATTGAACCTGACCAGCTTTTATCTGTGGGTGATCGGTGCCTTGTTTTTCGTCGGCGCGCTGCTGGGGACCGGGCTCGATACCGGGTGGACGTTTTACACCCCCTACAGCACGACCACTCAGACTTCGGTGATCTTGGCGACGATGGGCGCTTTCATCCTCGGCTTCAGCTCGATCTTCACCGGGCTCAATTTCATCGTGACCATCAACACGATGCGGCCGCCGGGCATGACTTGGTTTAAGATGCCTTTGTTCCTCTGGGCAACTTATTCGACCAGCATCATCCAGGTGCTGGCCACGCCAGTGCTCGGGATTACCCTGCTCCTGTTGATCGCTGAACGGACCTTGCACATCGGGATTTTTGACCCTGAGTACAACGGCGACCCGGTGACGTACCAGCACTTCTTCTGGTTCTACAGCCACCCGGCCGTTTACATCATGATTTTGCCGGCCTTCGGCATCATCAGCGAATTAATCAGTGTGCACTCGCACAAACACATCTTCGGTTACCGTTTCATCGCCTATTCGTCGGTCGCGATCGCGTTGCTCGGCTTCTTGGTGTGGGGACACCACATGTTTACCAGCGGCATGAGTTCGCTGACGACCATCATCTTCAGCGCGCTGACCTTCACCGTTTCGATTCCCTCGGCGATCAAGGTCTTCAACTGGTTGGCTACGCTCTACAAGGGGTCGATCAGCCTGACCACGCCGATGTGTTATGCGATATCGTTCCTCTTCCTGTTCACGATCGGTGGCTTGACCGGACTATTTTTGGGAGTGCTCTCGGTCGACCTGCACCTGCACGACACCTACTTCATCGTCGCTCACTTTCACTATGTGATGATGGGTGGGACGATGGTCGCGTTCCTCGGCGGACTGTTTCATTGGTGGCCGAAGATCAGCGGCAAAATGTTTAACGAGCTCTGGGGTCAGGTTTCCTGTCTGGTCGTATTCATTGGCTTCAACATGACCTTTCTGCCGCAGTTTGTCCTCGGCAGCCGTGGCATGCCTCGCCGCTATGCGACCTATGATCCCGAGTTCGCTTTCCTGCATCAGTTGAGCAGTGTTGGCGCCTTCATCCTGGGCATCGGACTCTTGATCGCAGGGCTGGTATTGTTGCACTCGATGTTCAACGGCCGGCTCGCTCCGCCGAATCCGTGGGGTGGCGTGACGTTGGAATGGCAATGCACCAGCCCACCCCCGTTCTACAACTTCTCCCGCCCGCCCGTCGTCGGTGACCCCTACGATTTCACCGGCCTCGGCTGGAGCGAGCAGGATCAGAACTACGTCTTTCTCGATCCGATTCAATCGCCCGATGAGGCGCAGACGACCAAACCGGTCAGCCAACCGGCGCATGCTGGCGGTCAGGGCTGATCCTGAAATCGAGAATTCGAAACGCTCTGTGACACATGCGACAGCTCTCCGACCCTAGGTCGGAGGGCTGTTTTCACAAATCAGCTTCAACCGGTTGCGTTTTCTTTCGCGGCGGCAATCAGTAGCTGGATCCACGGCCCCACATAGTGACCGTTGTCGTGAAACGTTCGCCCGCTAACCAAATTGCGGTCGATCACGCATGCCGCGTCGACAAACGTGCCGCCGCAGACCTCGAGATCGAACCTGCATTTGGGGACGGTAGCCATCTTTCGTCCGCGGACGCAGTCAGCATAGGCGGGGATCTCGACCCCATGGCAAACGCTCGCCACCGGTTTGTCGGCCTCGAAGAAATGTCGTGTCACCCGCACTAAATCTTGGTCATAGCGGATGTACTCGGGAGCGCGGCCGCCGGAGAACAGAATGCCGGCATACTCCTCGGGGCGGATGTCCCGAAAGGCGATGTCCGCCTGCAGGGTGTACCCCTCCCACTCCTTGGTGATCGTCCAGCCCGGTTTCACCTCGTGCATCACCATCTGGTAGAGCCGTTTCTCTGGCGCCGCGACGACGGGGCGGAAGCCCGCTTCCTGAAGGCGGTAATAAGGGTACATCGTGTCGAGTGTCTCGGTGGCGTCGCCGATGACGATCAATACTTGGCCCAAGGACATGAGGGTCTCGCTTGGTAAAATGGGGCGGAATGAAGTCGACAGGCGGAGCAGTGTCCGCGGTGATTAGCGGGCTGCCGAGCCGTTGAGGAATACCGGTCGTCCCGGAATATATCTCAACAGCCCGCTCGCTGTGACTCGCCACTGGAATCGCTGCGGGAATCGCTGCGACCTGCCATCGAGCCGAGGATCAGGCTTGCTTGGGCCGAACCCTAGCCGTTGTAAACCACAACCCGCGGGGCTTATCGCCTCTCGCTCACCGCCCTAGACTGAAACCGGCGGGATTATTTTTCCGCCGGTCATCCCTTCGTTTCCCCGTCAAACGGCGGTTACGCACTCTCGCCCAACGATCGCGTCATGGAACACCCTGCTAGCGCCAGCGACACGACGCAGCCAGACGCGGTGGGTCCCAAGGAGCCGCGCGGCGAGTGGAATCCGAGATGGCGGCTCGCCCTGATCGGGTCGCTCTTGTTTCATCTGCTGCTGGTCGGCGTGTTGCTCGTAGTCTATTTCCCGCAGCGGAAGTCGAATTCGGCAACGCCCTCGAGTTCAGCCATGGCGGCCGCTTCAGGGGGAGACGTTCCCGCCGACGCGGTGGTGGCGCAAGCCACGAAGCTCGGCCTGAGCGATGAGGAGACTCCGGCCGCAGCGGCCGAGCCCGCGGTGCAGGCAGAGCAGATCGCATCGGCGGTCACCTCAGCGATCGAGAACTCGGACCGAGCGAGCGACGAACGCAAGCGAGATGAACTGCGACGAAACCTGGCACGCTTGGAGCAACTTGCGACGCCCCAATCGATCGATGAAGTGGGTGGTAAGGTCCGGTCCGCGATGAGTTTGCCAGAACGAGCCGCAGCCCCCGCGGAAACGCCGATCGCCGGGCCTTTCGATTTCGACACCGCTCAGTTTCATGACGTGGTTCGCGAGCCCAGGGAAAGTGGTGGCTGGCGTTATCGGTCAGTACTGGTCGACGCCGCGGGTCGCACGCTGGAGACGGAACTGAATGCGGACGAGGGCGAGTCTGCCTACGAGACGATGCGAATGATCAAGAGCTCGCCTTTGGGAGAAGCCCTGTACCGGTCGCTGGTGATGCCGATGCTCGACCAGTTGATCCCCCGTTCGACCCGGCAGCCGGGTTCCTTCAGCGAGGCGGAGCGGGAACGACTGGTCCCGCCTTCGCCCCCAGGGGCTTCCCCATGACCGTCGCGCTGACGATCGCCGGATCGGACCCGTCGGGGGGCGCAGGGCTGCAGGCGGATGTCAAAACCTTTCACCAACATGGCGTTTATGCGACCACCGTCGTCACGTTGCTGACGGTGCAAAACACGCGCGCGGTCACCGACGTTCGCGTGCTCGATCCCGACTTCGTGATCGCCCAGTTGGAGGCCGTTCTCAACGACATCCCGCCGGCGGCTGCCAAAACGGGTGCGTTGGGCGACTGCGAGGTGATCCGCAGCCTAGCCCGAGCCGCTCAGCGGTTCCGGTTCCCGCTGATCGTCGACCCGGTGATGATCAGCAAACACGGCCATCCGCTGATCGAAGAATCGGCGGTGGAAGCCGTGATCAATGAACTGCTGCCCACCGCGTATCTGGTCACGCCCAATCGCCTCGAAGCGAGCCGATTGTGCGGCATCGAAGTGAACTCGCGGGCGACGATGCTCGCCGCGGCGGATGCGATTCGGAAGCTAGGTGCCGCGAACGTGCTGATCAAGGGTGGCGAGATCGAGGGGCGTTCGCTCGAGCTGTTGCGGACCGCGGACGGAACCTGCTGGTTGGAATCCGAGCGTTTGGAGACACGGTCGTCTCACGGTTCTGGCTGCGTCTTTGCGGCCGCGCTGACCGCGCGGATCGCGCTGGGTCAGGATTTGCAGGCTGCTGCAACGGGGGCGAAAGCGTTCGTGGCCTCGGCCATTCGCTCCGCCCCCGGCCTGGGCAAGGGGATCGGCCCGGTCAACATGATGGTGCCCCCATTCCCAGATCCCGCGAGGCCAGCATGACCGTTTTTCCCAAGATCGACGTCGTTACCGGGACGGAAATCATGAACTTCGACAACGCCTTCCTGCGGAATTTGCCCGGCGACCCCGAGGATCGCAACTTTCGCCGACAGGTTCACCGCGCCGGCTATTCCAAGGTGCTGCCAACGCCCGTTCGCGACCCGAGCTTGATCGCCCATTCCCGCGAAATGTGCCAAGAGCTCGGTATTCCCGACGCGACGGAGTGGGAGACCGCCTTCGCCCAAGTCTTCGCTGGCAATCGCTTGCTGCCTGGTATGGAGCCATTCGCGATGTGTTATGGCGGGCACCAGTTCGGCAACTGGGCCGGTCAGCTCGGCGACGGCCGTGCGATCAATCTGGGTGAGACGATCGGTCCGCGTGGCGATCGCTGGGTGCTGCAACTCAAGGGAGCTGGCCCGACTCCCTATTCTCGCACCGCCGATGGACTGGCCGTGCTGCGATCATCGCTCCGAGAGTTCATTTGCAGCGAAGCGATGCATCATCTGGGTGTCCCCACCACGCGGGCCTTGTCCCTGGTCAGCACGGGCGAGCAGGTCATGCGAGACATGTTCTACGATGGTAACCCGCGTGCCGAACCGGGCGCGATCGTCTGTCGCGTTGCCCCGTCGTTTATCCGCTTCGGCAATTTCGAAATCTTCACCTCGCGAGGGGATCTGGAGACGCTCCGCCGGTTGGCCGAACATACGGTCCGGGCCGACTTTCCACATTTGGTGACCCAGGCGGATCGCGAACTCGACGCGGAAGTTTACCAGCGTTGGTTCGACGAGGTTTGCCAAGCGACCGCGACGATGGTCGTCCACTGGATGCGGGTCGGATTCGTCCACGGGGTCATGAATACCGACAACATGTCGATCCTCGGGCTGACGATCGACTACGGTCCTTATGGCTGGGTTGAGGACTATGATCCCAACTGGACCCCCAACACGACCGATGCCCACGGACGCCGTTATTGCTTCGGAAATCAGCCGCGGATCGCCCTGTGGAATCTGCTCCAACTGGCCAACGCGATCATGCCGTTGGTCGGAAATACGGAACCGCTCGAAGCCAGCCTTCAGGGATTTTCGCAAGCCTTCGAATCGGGTTGGCAAAGCATGATGGCGAGCAAGCTGGGCCTGGATCATTACCAGGATTCGAGCGATGCTGGGTTGATCGACGGCTTGCTGCAATTTTTTTCCCTGACCGAAACCGACATGACGCTGTTCTTCCGCAGGCTAGCCGAATTCGAAACCGACACCGACGCGGGGGATGCGACGCGAGCCCCGATCCCGGCGTCGCTGCCCGAAGCCTTCTATCACCCGGATCAGATCGTGGGGCCGGTCGAAACCAGCCTGGTGCATTGGCTGGGGGACTACCGACTGCGTGTCCGAGCGACCGGCGTCCCCGATGCGGTCCGGCGGGCGAACATGAATCGCGTCAACCCGATCTATGTGCCGCGAAACTATCTGGCCCAATTGGCGATCGATGAAGCGGAACAGGGGCACCCGGAGCTGACTCGACAATGGCTGGATGTCCTGAGAACGCCTTATACGGAAACGGTTGGCTGGGAAAAATTCGCGGCCAAGCGTCCCGAGTGGGCACGTGATCGGGCAGGGTGTTCGATGCTATCCTGCAGCTCTTGAACGGCCCATAATGGCCAATCCAACCTCTCCCCCTCGCGGGCCGTTTGACGGCTATGGAAGTGACCATGTCACAAGGAAATCAATGGGATCCGCTCCCTCCCTCAGGCCAATTGCCGCCAGGTGGCGGTAACTATTCCCCGCCGAATTTCGGTCCTCAACCGAGTTCCGGCGGCCGTGTGCTGCTGTGGGTCCTCGGGATCTTCGGGGCGTTGAGCCTACTGCTCTTGGCGATCTGCTGCGGGCTCGGATTTTTCGGATTCCGAACATTCCAGAATGAATTCTCGCGGGGCGTCACGGATCAGGTTCGTAATTCACCCGAAATCGTCCAACACATCGGGGAAATCGAGCAGGTCGACTTGAACTTCTCGGGGATGAGCAACCCCGACGAAGCCGGGATGATGGTCTTGAACGTTCGGGGCACCAAGGGAACGGGGAAGCTGTCGGTCAATCCGACCCTGATCGAAAGCGATCCCGAGAACGCCTACGTGCTGATCCTCGCGGACGGCCAACGCATCCCGTTGACCGGCTTAGGGGAGGCCGCATTCGATCCCGCGCCGCCGATCGACAACGCGGCCGAGGAAGCCGCCCCCCCGCCCGCCGAACCTGTACCTGTCGATCCCGCGTCCGCCGAACCCGCGGCACCGACAGAACCGGTTGACGAGGTGCCGCCCGCGGCGCCCCCCGAGCCGACACCCGCTGGGGACGCTGCCTAGCGGAATCGGCGGAGGCTCGCCAGCGGGTTGACGCTTCGACCCGCTTCGCGTCTGCTGACGCCCGCAAAGCGAGCGAGCCGACTTAGGTCCGGTTTAGCCCCCGCTTTCAAGCCATTTCCTTACCCCAACACCAGAGTTCCGCTGATGAAGGTCGCCACATTCGACACCGACAAGGGTGTGATTCGTATCGAGCTGTTTGCCGACAAAACCCCGAAAACCGTCGCCAACTTTGAGAAGCTGGTAAATGAAAAGTTTTACGATGGCCTGATCTTCCACCGGGTAATCCCCGATTTCATGATCCAAGGCGGTTGCCCCCAAGGGCGCGGAACCGGCGGGCCGGGCTACCAGTTCGCGGATGAGTTTCACCCGACGCTCAAGCATGACGGCCCTGGCGTCCTCTCGATGGCCAACTCTGGTCCCAACACCAACGGCAGCCAATTTTTCATCACCCATGTGGCGACACCTTGGCTGGATGGCAAGCACAGCGTCTTCGGCAAGGTGATCGCAGGCCAAGATATCGTCGATGCCGTCAAGCAGGGCGACAAGATCACGACCGTCAAGATCACGGAAGAGTGATTTCGGTCGAGAAGCGATGCACGGTCGTCTCGCTGAACCGTTCCCCTTGCCTGAGCAAGGTCGAGGGGAAGTTCGCGTGATTGGGGGCGTCGGGATGGTGCTGGGTTTCCAGGCAAAACGCGTCGTGTCGGCCATAACCGCCGGATGACGGGATGCCGGCCAAATGGTTGCCGGTATAGAGCTGTACCGCGGGCTGGGTTGTCCAGACCTCCATCACCCGGCCCGAGCGATGATCCTCGGCCCGCGCCGCCTTGCGGAGTGTGCCGGCGGGGCCGCGGACGACGAAGCAGTGGTCATAGCCTTTGGTCGCGGCGTACTGGTCGATTCGCTCACCGAGCGCCGTCGGTTGTCGGAAATCGAGGCCGCTGCCCGTCACCGGATTGCTCCGGCCGGTGGGAATCAGGTCGGCATCGACATCGAGCACTTCGTCCGCGTCCAGGGTCAGGACCGTATCGAGCACCTGGCCACTGCCCACGCCCCCTAGGTTCCAATAACTGTGATTGCACAGGTTGACATGGGTCGGTGCGTCGGTGGTCGCTTCGAACACCATCTTCAACTCATCGGCTTCGCTGAAGCTGTAATCGGCGATCGCCTCGAGAGTGCCCGGAAAGCCTTCCATGCCGTCGGGGCTGGTGAGGCGAAAACGGACGCCCGCGACACCGTTTTCGGCATAGGGCTGAGCCTCCCACAGCAAGTGATCGAACCCGACCGCCCCGCCGTGCAGGTGATGCTGGCCGAGGTTTCGGGTCACCTGGTAGGGTTTGCCGTCGATCGCGAACTGCCCCTGGCCGATCCGATTGCAGAACCGACCGATCGTCGAACCGAAGTGCGGGTGCTTGCCGAGGTAGGGCTGCAGGGTGCTGAACGAAAGATTGACGTTCTCGATCCGGCCCTGGGCGTCCGGCAGGTTGACATCCATCAGGACGGCACCATAGTTGGTCAATCGGATCGAGTGTCCGCGTCCGTTGGTAAGCGTGAAGACGCTCACTGGCTGGCCGTCGGGGGTTTGACCAAAAGGTTCCGTGCGGGTCTGCATGATCGTGACCGAGTGGGTTGGGAGAGGATGCGAGTGAGCAGACTAGATTTTGACGTTGCTGCCGAATCGTCTCACAGCGACGGCGGACAAAAAAGGGGCCGACCGCTGTCCGTCGGTGGCGTGGCGATCGCTAGCCCTTTCTTCCAGGCGGCTCTCAGCGGTTACAGCGACCTGCCGATGCGGGTTTTGGCTCGCCGACACGGCGCGGCCTACGCGCTCTGCGAAGTGATGCTCGATCAGTTCCTGGTCTCGCTGACCGACCGCGCCAAGACTCGCCACTTCCTGGAGATCGCCGCCGAGGAACATCCGGTTGGTGGCCAGTTGATGGGCAGCGAACCGAACCAATTCGCGGCAGGGGCGGTGAAGCTGGCGGATGCCGGATTCGACGTTATCGACATCAACTTCGGCTGCCCGGTCAAGAAAGTCCTAGGCCGCTGCCGCGGGGGCTTTCATCTGTCTCAGCCGAAGGTCGCGTTGGAGATCGTCGCCCGCACCCGTGACGCCGTGCCACCGGACCGCCCCGTGACGCTCAAAATGCGCCGCGGCATGGACGACAGCAGCGCCTCCCGCGACCACTTTTACGAAATCCTCGACGGGGCGTTCGCGTTGGGCGTGGCCGCGATCACCGTCCATGGCCGAACCGTGCGACAACGCTATGTAGGGCCGAGCCGCTGGGATTTTTTGGCGGAAGTCAAACGGCATGTCGGCCCAGAACGCTTGATCTTCGGCAGTGGCGACCTGTTCTCGGCCGAGGATTGCCTGCGGATGATCGCCGAGACCGGAGTTGACGGCGTCACGATCGCTCGTGGCGCGATCGGCAATCCGTGGATTTTCGAGCAGGTCGATGCCTTGTGGAACGGCCGCCCGTTGCCGCCGCCACCGTCGCTCGGAGTGCAGGCGGGAGTGATCCGAGAACATTTTCGGCTCTGCCGCGAAACCTACGGCGAGAAACGCTCGATGATCATGATGCGTAAGTTCTGTATCAAGTACTCGGCTAGCCACCCCGAGCACCTGGCAGTTCGCGAAGCGTTGGTTCGAGTGTCGTCTCCCGAAGAAGTCGAACGGGTCCTTCAAACTCACTACGCCGAAGACCGGCCGGGCCGCTACGTGCCACGCGAGGTCCATGGCGGTCAGCAAGAAGGAGAGACTTGCTCATGAAAAAAGATGCGCCACCCCGAGGGAGCGAATCGATTGCTCCGCAGCCAGCGTGCCCCGCAATCTTGAATGAAAAACACCTGTACCTGACCGGTTATCGCGGTTCCGGCAAAAGCGCTGTCGGCCGCGCCGTCGCCAGACGCCTGCAGCGGCCATGGATCGATCTGGATGACGAGATCGAAAGCCAATCCGGACGCTCGATTCAAGACATCTTCGCGAGCGATGGCGAGGAGGGGTTTCGCGATTTGGAACAAGCGGTGCTGGAGGCGGTTTCAAAACGGGCACCGGCCGTGATCTCGCTCGGTGGTGGCGCGGTGCTGCGCGAAGCCAATCGCATGCGAATTCGCAGCTCCGGGGTGAGCGTTTGGCTCCAGGTGGACGCGGACACCGTTCTGCAGCGCCTGCATCGGGATGCATCAACATCACGCCGAAGGCCGCCGCTGACGGGCCTGCCGCCGCGTCAGGAGATCCAAACGCTGCTCGCCAAACGAGAACCGCTGTACGCGGAAGTCGCCAGCTATCAGATCGATACCACGGGTCGCGGGGTCCGCGCGATCACGAATCGGGTGCTGCAGGCGATCGGGGCTACGCTCGATCAACCGCCGAAAGTCTGATTTCCCCAGGCGATGGCAGCGGCTTGCCGCACGTCGGACATACTCACCTGCCCCCGCTCCGCGACCGCCGCGGCATCCTCGTGCTCGACCATCATCCGCTCGCGTCCGGAACCCAGCTTGACCGCCTTGGCGCGAATCGGCCCCAGTGACGTCTGCAGCACGACCTCGCGTCGAATCAGTTTGCGACGATCCGCAGGATAGCGACGCAGCCCGATCGTCGTCGTCTGGGTCAAGACGATCTGCTCCAACGCGGGGGCGTCGTTCGGCTGACAGATCACGGTCAGCTGCACGCCGCTGCGTCCTTTTTTCATCACACACGGGATTTGATAGACGTCCAAGGCCCCGGCGGCGAAAAGCTTTGTGACACAGGTCGCCAAATCCTCGGGGGGTGAATCGTCGACATTGGTGTCGATCACCGTCACCCGGTCCGCCTCGCTGGGGATGGCCGAAGCGGCAGCGGACAGGCCCGACGCCGCGTCCGCCTCGCCGATCGCGATCCGCAGGAGATTCGCCCGCTCGGTCAGATCCCGTGTGCCGGCCCCGCAACCGATCGCTTCCAGACGCATCGCGGGCCAAGGCCCGAATTGGCTGACCGTGGCCTTGAGAATCGCCGCTCCCGTCGGGGTCGTCATTTCCTGCTCGATGTCGCAGGGGGCGATTTCCGCGCCGCAAAGCAATTCCGCCGTCGCCGGGGCCGGAATCGACACTAAACCATGAGCGATCCGAACACTGCCACGACCGGTTGGCACCGGCGACGACTCGAACCGCTCGATCCCCAAGGCATCGAAACCGATCGCCGTGCCGACAATGTCCGCGATCGAATCGATCGCCCCGACTTCGTGAAAATGAACCTTTTGGATCGTCGTGCCGTGCATCTTGGCCTCCGCGATGCCGATCAGCGAAAAAATTCGCTTCGCCAACTCCTTGGCTCCGGGCGTCAATTGATCGCCCGCGTCGATCATCGCCTCGATGTGGTGCAGATGCCGATGCTTATGCTCGGGGGGATGGTTGATGCGGACCTGGACAGCACGGAAACCGTTCTTCTTGACGATTTCCGAGGTGATCTCGACCTCGCTCAATCCCAGCGAAGCGACGCCGGCCTGAATTTGCGAGAGCGGCACCCCCAGGTCGACCAACGCCCCCAGAACCATGTCTCCGCTGATCCCGCTAAAACAATCAAAATAGGCGATCCGCAAGGGAAAAACTCCATCAACTGGGGGATGATCGCACGGTCGCGACCGGCAAAACATGAAGTCTAACGAAATCCCCCATCTAACGGACCATCCGAGTCGGTCCGGATCAGGGCGTCTCCTAGGCGGGAAGCAAGCCGGATAGGTGCGGGCGCCGACGCAGAGATCGACAAACCTGCGGGAATGCGGGGCCTGCCAAAAGGCAGCCATCCCCACGCCAGGGCAGGGCGCGCGGCGGGGGGCCAAACAAAGTTCGAGCGATGTCCCCTCGATGACCATTGCCCGGCGAACAGATAATCGCTAGACTTCTGAACCCGTTTCGCGGAGATGACCTGATTCGATCTGTCCTTGATGGTCGATTGGATAACCGAGTATCGTCCCGCCCAGTATCCAGCAAGGCATTTCGTCTCGACCGCAGACGTGAGTTGAAAGTCATGAAAGTCGTCAGCAGCATCGGTTCGCTCAAACACCGGCACCCGGACTGCCAGGTCGTTCGCCGACGTGGCCGCATCTACGTGATTTGCAAAAGCAATCCGAAGCTGAAGGTCCGTCAGGGCAACGCCAAGACCAAGAAAACCCGCCGCTAGGTCGCGGTTCGCCAGCGACCGCCTGATCATGCAATCGGATCCGATTCGTGTGCGCGGTTGTCGGGTTCATAACCTGCGGGGAGTCGACGTCGACGTCCCCCGTGGCAAGTTGGTCGTTGTCTGTGGCCTGTCGGGGAGTGGCAAAACGAGCTTTGCCCTCGATACGCTCTACGCCGAAGGGCAACGGCGGTACATCGAAAGTTTTTCGGCCTATACGCGGCAATTTCTGCAGCGGCTCGATAAGCCTGACTGCGATTCTATTACCGGAATTCCGCCAGCGATCGCCGTCACCCGGGCGGGCGGGGGTCGAACGAGTCGCAGCACGGTCGGAACCGCGACCGAAATCGCCGACCATCTCCGGTTGCTGTTCGCCAAGATCGCCACGCTGCATTGCCATGGGTGCGGCGCGACCATTCGTCGTCACGACCCTGCTTTGGTCGCCACCGCCGTCCGAGCCTTGCCCGAGTCGACCCGTTTGATGATCGGGTTCGAGCTCGCACTCGGGGATCGCGAACAGACCGCGGAGCAGTTGTCCGATCTGCAAAAGAGCGGGTTCCAACGGTTGATCGTCAACGGTCAGCAATTTCACCTCGGCGAATCGGATCGCGGGGCGTTGGCCAAAGCGATCCCCCGCCGTGGTACCGTTGCGACCGTGATCGTCGACCGCCTGACCGCCAACAGTCCCCTCGATCAGGTCACCGAATCGCTCGAAACCGCCATCACCCAGGGTGACGGTCGCTTCGTCCTCATCCGCTCGATCGATGACAACTCGGCCAGCGGGGCGGGGCCGCTTTTCCAGGACACTCCGGCGACCGGAGATCCAACATCCAAGGTTTCGGCCAAGCGAGGCAAAGCTAAACCGCCCGTCCCTCATTTGATCGATGGCCAGCCCTGGTTGCGGGACGTGCTGAGCAACCGCCTCCGCTGCGAGGCCTGCGAAATCGATTACCCCGAACCTTCGCAACGGCTGTTCCATTTCAATCAGCCGCTTGGCGCGTGCCCTCGCTGCGAGGGGTTCGGCGACGTCGTCGATGTCGACATGGGCTTGGTGATCCCCAACCCCAGCCTGTCGATCCGAGAAGGTGCGATCCAGCCTTGGAATTCACCCGCCTACCGGCATGAGCTCGACGAGCTTTTAGCCCTCGCGCCCGATTACGATCTGCCGGTCGACGCGCCGTTCAAGTCGCTGAAGAAAAAGCATCTCAAGCTGATCCAACAGGGAGTACCGGAACGCCAGTTTGGCGGGCTGGACGGGTTCTTCGCGTGGCTGGAACGCAAGAAGTATAAGATGCACATTCGGGTGCTGCTCTCTCGCTATCGCAGTTACCACCGCTGCCCGGAATGCGAGGGGCGACGCCTGCGCCCCGAGGCCTTGGCGTATCGGGTTGGTGGCAAGGACATCGCCGAGATCTCGGCGATGCGGGGAGACCAAATCCGAGCCTTTCTCAGTTCGCTCGAACTCGACCCGACGCGACATGCGATCGCCCACGAGCCGCTCGAACAGATCCTTCGCAGGCTCGAATACCTCGACCGTGTCGGCTTAGCCTACCTGCAACTGAACCGAACCCTGAGGACACTTTCGGGGGGCGAAACCCAGCGGGTCACGCTAACCGGCGCGTTGGGCAGTTCACTGGTCAACATGCTGTACGTGCTCGATGAGCCGACCGCGGGGCTGCACCCGCATGATGTCGACCGGCTTCGCGAAACGATCATCGGGCTGCGGGACCGCGGCAACACCGTGGTGGTGGTCGAACACGAGGAAAGCCTGATGCGTTCCGCCGACCGCCTGATCGAGTTCGGTCCTGGGGCGGGCGATGCGGGCGGCACGATTGTCTATCAGGGCGATCTGACGGGAATGCTGACGGAACCGGCCAGCCTGACGGGCGATTTTCTGTCCGGCCGTCGTGGCGGCAGCCTGATCGATCGCCAACCGCGAACGCCGCGTGGCTTCCTGACCCTCCGCGGCGCCCGCGGCCATAACCTGCAAGGAGCGGATGTTGCCTTTCCGCTCGGAGTCCTATGCCTGGTTACCGGCGTGTCCGGAAGTGGCAAGAGCTCGCTGGTCCAGGACACGCTCTATCCCGCGGTGCGACAACAGTTGGGACTGGCGAGTGCAACGCCGCTCCCCTTCGACTGCCTAGACGGCATGGCGGATGTCCTGCAATGCGAACTGATCGACCAGGCACCGATCAGCCGCAGCCCTCGCAGCAACCCGGTGACCTACGTCAAAGCGATGGACGCCATCCGGAATGCCTTTGCCGACACGGTCGAAGCCAAAGTGCGAAACTTTGGGCCGGGCCACTTCAGCTTCAACAACGAGGCGGGGCGGTGCCCGACCTGTGAGGGAGATGGCCAACTGACGATCGACATGCAGTTCCTGGCCGACGTGTCGATGCGGTGCCCGGCTTGCCATGGGACCCGCTACCGCGAAGAGATCCTGCAGGTTCGCTACCGCGACCGCTCGATCGCCGAAGTGTTGGGCATGACGGTCCGCGCGGCGCAATCGTTCTTCCGCGGCCAGGCGAAAGTTCAGGAACGTCTGCAGCGGCTGACCTCGGTCGGCCTCGATTACGTCGCCTTGGGACAAAGCGCCACGACGCTCTCCAGCGGCGAAGCCCAACGCCTCAAGTTGGCGGCTTACTTGACCGATTCCGCCCAGCGTCCCACCCTGTTCATCCTCGACGAACCGACCACCGGGTTGCATTTCGCTGACATCGTTCGGTTGTACGATTGTCTGGATGCCCTGATCGCGGCGGGACATTCGTTGATTGTCGTGGAACACAACCCGCAACTGATTCGGGCCGCTGATTATCTGATCGATCTCGGCCCCGGCGCCGCCGACCTGGGCGGCCGCGTGGTCGCTCGCGGAACGCCGGAGCAGGTCGCGAAAGTGCCCGAATCGAAGACCGGTCAGGTCCTGGCAAGACGCGATCGGGGTCGATAATCACCATTCCCCGTGCCCCCAGCGCTCGATGATGCCCGAATCGCAACTGGCTATGGCCACCACGACCGTTTCCACCGCCGACCAGGCGGAGCAGATGGCGGCCCACGTCGTCGCCAGCGGATTGGCCGCCTGCGCACAGATCGATGGCCCGATCCGAAGTCACTATACATGGGACGGCCAAGCCGAAGCCGCGACGGAGTGGCGATTGACGTTCAAAACGACCGGCCCACGATTGGCGGAACTGGCCGAGTTGGTTCACCAGCTTCACCCCTACGAACTCCCGCAGTGGATCGTCGTCTCCGCGGCCGAGGCCTCCGCCGGCTACGCCCGCTGGGTCACCGATTCGGTCCGCGGCGGCCCGGAGCACGCATGAGCCCGTTCCCTCGATTTCATGTCTACCTGTATGGGCCAGCGGGTGGTCCGCTGGCTAGCCACTTCGATGACGTGGCCGACAGCCTGGCACAACTCCCTCGGCTCTACTTCGAACCGGATGGCTCTCTCGTGTGGGCCGGTGAAGACTGGCAGATCGACGGCATGCTCTACGACCGCGACGGCGTGGTGCAATACGCCGACTTGAAGGGGCATGCGCCCCACGACCGCTGGAGCGAACTCAGCCGGCGGATCCTTCAACCGACCCGGCCGCCCCAAACGGGAGCCGATGGCGCCACCCGAAACGACTCTACTTGGCAACTCGCTACCGTATTATCGATTGCCGAGCGTTCCTTGCACGATTTGCAAACCTTTGAAGAAATCACCTGGGGACCGTCAGCTAAACCGATGTGCTAATCGGTTCGACCGGAATGGTTTAACCGATTTCGCATCGTTTTCCGGGAACTTCGATCATATTGGTCGTTTCTAATATGCAAATGGCACGACAGTTGCACCTGCTGTTCATTGAGAACGGTTGGTTGGCCATCGGTGGCGAGCCGACTGTTGCCTGCCCCCGAGTCAGGCGGATCGAGGGTTCGATCCCACCCACGCGGTTCCCCAATTCATTGACTTTCAGGAAGATTCCCGATGCTTACCGCAGTTTCCCCTACCGACCGAAAAGTCGATTCTCACAATCGGCTGCCTCAAGTTGAGACGCTGGTCTCAGATCAAGAAATCTCGCGTCGTTTGCTATCGATCCGCAGCAGCTGGACGGTTGCCGAACGGATCGAACGACGTCGTGAAGCCGAGCGGCGATTTTCTGAGTTGCTCAACGCCTTGACGGCCGCCTAGTCGACGACGTTTATCCTTCTGGAACGCCCTTTAGCGCCAGAATTCAGACGATCCGCGGTCTGTCGCGTCGATCGCTCAAGGCCATTGCGGCACTTTTCACAATCGGCAGCCGTCGAACTCATGGATCGAGTTTGACGGGACCAGCCGCCGGTCTCAGTCTCGATGTGCGCCGTGGTCCGAAATTCACTCCAGCATTTCGTCACGCCCTGGACTCTCGTCAGCATTTGCCGGCATGCGTTACGATAGGCTCACCATGAGCTTGAGCGACGATTTCGACGCGGCCCGAGCTGCTGCCCTGCGAAACAACCAGCGATGCTACGACTCTCTCGTCATTGCCGAGGTGGCGCTTTGCCGCCCGGCAAGTGATGCGGAACTCGCCGACCCCCTCGGGACGCTTGATCCGATCGGATGGCTCGGCGGCAATGTCCGCGGCAAACGGATGCTCTGCCTCGCCGCGGGAGGTGGCCGTCAAAGTGCCCTGTATGCCACCGCCGGCGCGGATGTGACGGTGGTCGACATCAGCCCGGCGATGTTGGAACTCGATCGGCAGGTCGCGCGCCGCCGAAAACTCCAACTGCGGCTGATCCAGGCCTCGATGGACCGACTCGACGGGATCGCGGACGAATCGTTCGACATCGTCGTGCACCCGGTCAGCACCTGCTACCTGCCCGAGGTGTTCCCCGTATTCCGCGAGGTGGCCAGGGTGCTGGTGCCGGGCGGCATTTATGTCAGTCAACATAAGTCGCCGATCAGCTTGCAATGCTCCCATCGTCGCGGCGCGGCGACCCACTACCAGATCGAACATGCCTATTACCGCGATTCCGCTATCCCGCCCGTTACCCAAGTCTCCTCCGCGACCAAACGGTTGCGTGAGCCCGGGGCGATCGAATATCTGCACCGACTTGAGCATCTGATCGGCGGCATCTGCCGGAGCGGCATGGTGATCGAAGACTTCGTCGAACCGATGCATGCCGATGCCGAGACCCCGCCCGATTCGTTCGGAGATCGGGCGCGATTTATAGCGCCCTACCTGCGGATCAAAGCCCGCAAACGACCGTCGATCGGCTCGCCTGATTTAGCACCCCCAGGTGCCCCGCGAACCGCCTCACGGATCGTGTTACCGGAGTGACGCTGCATTCGCCGCCAAAGCGAACGCTCGCCCAGGCCCTGACGCGTCCTCGAGACGTTCATGCCACCTGGCCACTCGCGTGAGTGGAATCGGGGCCTTGGGACCGCGCCGACCGGCGCTGCTCCCTTGGAGACCACCGGCGGAATGAGTGCCATACTGATCCGAAAGCCTTCGGATCGGCGGCAAGACGGGTGGAGCGATCCGCGTCACGATGTCAAACTGATCCGGCGGCCCCGAACCGCCGCAGTTCCAACTCGCTCAACCCCAGCCAACCGCCGCCGCTATGGCCGTACTGATTCAGATACGCGACGCATTCAAGCGTTACGGAGACCAGATCCTTCTCGAGGCTGCCGAAGCCGCCTTGGTCGATGACGTGAAGGTCGGCTTTGTGGGGCGCAATGGTGCCGGGAAATCGACGCTCCTCAAAGTCCTGCTGGGCGAGGAGGAACTCGATAAGGGCGAAGTCATCCACCACCCTTCGTTGCGAGTCGGATACCTGCGACAACACGATCCGTTTGTCGCGGGGGAATCCGCGCTCGACTTCCTGATGCGTGACAGTGGGATGCCGGATTGGAAATGCGGCGAGGTGGCCGGCCAGTTCGAACTCAAAGGGGCCTACCTCGAAGGGCCGGTCAAAGCGTTGTCGGGCGGTTGGCAAACGCGAGTGAAGCTGGCGGCCTTGCTGCTCCACGACCCCAACCTGCTGCTGCTCGACGAACCGACTAACTTCTTGGACTTGCGGACACAGATTTTGCTGGAGCACTTCCTGCGGGGTTTCAACAAGGCCGCACTGATCGTGTCTCACGACCGCGCGTTCCTGAAGCAGACCTGCAGCCACACGCTGGAATTGTCTCGCGGCAAGCTGACGATGTTTACCGGCAAGATCGATGCGTTTTTGGAGTATCGTGAGGAGCGCCGGGAACATGACCGCCGGGTGAACGCCACCGTCGCGTCCAAACAGAAGCAATTGCAACGCTTCATCGAGAAGAACCGTGCCAACGCCTCGACGGCGACCCAAGCCAAGAGCAAGGCGAAACAGTTGGAGCGACTGCAGACGGTCGAGATCGAAGTCGACGAGCCGACCGTCCGCATCCGCCCGCCCCGGGTTCAACCCCGCTCGGGCACCGCGCTGCGATGCGTCGAGATGGCGATCGGCTATCCGGACCATCGTGTCGCGGAGCGGATCAACCTGGAAATCGAGCACGGCCAACGGGCGGCGATCGTCGGTGACAACGGCCAAGGCAAGACGACCCTGCTCCGTTCGTTCGTCGGCTCGCTCCCCAGTCTGGATGGCACGATGAAGTGGGGCTACGGTTGCCAAATCGGGACCTATGCCCAACACGTTTACAGCACGCTCGATGAACGGCTGACGGTCCTGGAATCGCTCGAACAAAATTGCGACCGTGAGATCACCCGGCAAGAAGTTTTAGCGATGGCCGGCGCGCTGCTGTTCCGCGACGAACACGTCAACAAGAAGGTCAAGGTGCTCTCCGGTGGCGAGCGGGCCCGGCTCTGCATGGCGTCGCTGCTGCTGGGCACCGATAACATCCTGGTCCTCGACGAACCGGGCAACCACTTGGACGTCGAGACGGTTGAGGCTCTCGCCGACGCGTTGTTGGAATACAAAGGAACGGTGATCTTCACCAGCCACGACCGCCACTTCATGCGGCGTGTCGCAACCTGCGTGATCGAAGTCCGCGACGGCTCGGCGAAAAACTACTTCGGCAATTACGAAACCTACCTGCAAGCCGTCGAGCAGGAAGTCGACGAAGGGGAACGCCAGCGGAATTTGGCCGCGGGCAAACCGACGGGCAAGGCCCCCCAAGCGGCGGCGAGTAAAGCGACCGCTGCCGATTACCGCGCCGGTCAACAAGACCAGCGACGCGCGGACAAGGAACTCAAGAATCTCGAAAAGCGGATCGCCAAGCTCGATCAACAAAAACGCGAACTCGACCAAAAACTGTCAAGCGAAACCAATCCGAAGGAAGCGATGCGGCTGCACGACGAGCTGACCACCGTCACCGCCGAAATGGCCGAAGCGGAAGAACGGTGGCTGGAACTCAATCCGTTCTGACCGCTGTGACGCGGCAGGGTGGTCGCCCTCGCCTGGCCGTGTGATTTCCCGCCGCAGGGTTTCGGTACAGTCGGATTTGCCTCGCTACGTTCCCTAGCCCGCGAGCAGTAGCGTGCAGCCACACCATCCCAGAGAAATGGTTTTCGTCGGCGGTAACGGATGCGTGGTTGGCATTTCCACCCGCACGGGACAGCCGGTCTGGGAAACCCAGCTCAGGACGGGATGGTTCCGCGTTGGAAATCGATTTGTCAGCCTGCAGGAAGATGGTCCGCTGCTTTACGCCTTTTCCGGCGGGACGCTGTACGTCCTACGCAAGCGAGATGGGCAGCTCCTCAGAACTGGTGCCGCGATCCCGAAGCTAAAACATCATGCCGGCGTGTTTTCGACCGACCCGGATGCCTCGAATGCCGGTTCGATCGCGATCGCGACCCACGATGGCGACGGGGATGGAAATGGGGATGGCTGCGACGGAGCAGACGGCGGCGATGGAGGCGACTGACCGCCAATAGCTCACATGCCGGAGCGCTGCGGCAACGAGATCGCGACCGCGCCCACCAGGCGGAAGCCGTTAGCCGGCGTTGCTGCGGGCCTGGGCCTTCTCATCGAGCGCCGTTTTGTAGACCCGCGCGGCCCGCTCGGGACTGAACGTCCTGGCCAATTCCGGGCGTCGATTGCGGAACCAGGACGCGACCAGATTGAGCGTGTGGGCATGCAGTCCATGGCCACGATCGAACGGGTTCTGGGTCTGGGCGGTCCACAGCTCGACACGCTCGCGCACGGCGGCAAAGGTCCGCACACAGGTGGGCGCCGGAACCGTGTCGGCCACTTCGCCGGCGCGGATCAAATACCAGGTGTGGCAATGGTCAAAGCCGCGGACGGGATAAATGAACGAGTAGCTCCGTCGGACCTCGGCCAAGTAGGTCAATTTGCGATACAAGTAATCGACCGACCGAGAATCGGCCAACCGACGTGCGGCTAATTCGTACTGCAGGTTGGTCGACGCGGCTTCCATCGCTTCCCGCATCGCCACCACGGGCTCGTCATTGAAGCCGTCCAAGAAGCTTTCCGCGGCGTTGACCTGCGCGTCGTAGGCGTTTCGGGTACTGCCAGCGGCGCAGGGTCCCAAGCAGGTCCCGGTTTCGTAACGCAAGCATCCCGGGCGGCGTTCGACCTGAAACAGGGTCAGTTGATCGGCGAAGTAAAACGGCGTCTTTTGGCTGCAATCACGTAACTGGAAGAACTGATTCAACGCGTCGACGGCCCGGTTCATGCGGGCCATTCCGTAAAACGGCCCCTCACACGCGATCAAGTCCGCGGGCGGTTTGGCGGAGATGAAAAAATAGGGTGCCGGCTGCCTGCCAAGGCAGAGGTAGAGCGGGCGTTGTCGCTCAGGAATCCCCTGCACGTTCCAGCGTGGCCGAAAACGGCGAATCAGGTGCTGCTCCCTGAGCAACGCCGCAAACTCGCTGGGCTGCGTCTCCCATTGAACCGCACGGGCCGCCTCGATGATGCGGCCCGATTTCTCCTGTCGGCTGGAGGATACAAAATATCCGAGCAACCGCTGACGGAGCGATTTGCTTTTGCCGACATAGATCAGCGTTCCGCCGCGATCGAGAATTCCGTAAACGCCCGGCACGGGAGGACACCGCTCCGCGACCTCGCGTTGCAGTGAGGCCCGCGTCTTCTGGCTGACGCGAACCAGCGACCTCGGCTCGTGCGGCAACAGAGGATCATGACCGAAGCTGCTATCGAGGTCCCCTCGGGTCGTGTCGCTGGCCTCCATGCCTGTCCCCCCTCAATCCCTGGTCTGACGCCTGTTCCGATCCGGTCGATCCGGAATTATGCCACGTCCGACGGTCCGATCCAATCTCAATTGGGCCACGCGAACTCAAATGGCTCGCGAATCGACGGCTTCGCGGCGGATCAGCCACCGGGCTAGCATTCCCCAGGGCAGGCCGGGACTGATGGGGCAGGGCGGACGGCCGAGCGCGCGGAGTACGCTGGCCGCTGCCTGACGCCCACTGATCACCGCCCCTTCCATCGTCGCCGGCCAACCGGTGCGGACGAAATCACCCGCTAAATGCAGCGACGCGAGCCGGGTCGCGGTCTCGGGACGCGCGGTTTCGACCGCCGGCGAAACCGAAAATACCGCCTGTGGATCGGTGACCACGCGAGCGGCCAGCAATCGAGCCGCCCGCGCTTCGGGAAACGCGACTCCGAGCTCCTCAACCACCTGGCGAATGACTAAGTCGTTGGGAATTTGGCGAACGGAGCGAGAAGCGCTGATCACGACCTGGTAATAATGGCCCGCGCGGCTTGAATCCGTAACCGCCTCCGTCGGGCGACTGAACATCCACTGGGCGAGGGTTCCGACCAACACCGCATGCGGGGCCGCGGCGATCGGTCGATCGAACCACAGATGCACGCCGCTGATCGGTGAGGCCGGAAATGCCGACCACTCCCGCGGACACAGCCCCGCGATCGCAGCCAACCGCTCATCGACAACCTTGCCTAGTTGATGCCAAGGCACGGCCACAACCACCTGGTCGAATCCGAGCGTTCCGTCACCTATTTCGATTACGAGGCCGCCATGCCCCGAGGCTTCAGACGCGAAGCCGACCGACCGGACCGCGGTCCGATTGCGGATAGCGACCCCCTGGGCGCGCAGGGAATCGGGCAGACGCTTGCCGAACAATTCCCCCAGCGGCAGGCGAGGGATCAGGACATCGCTCGCGCCGCGTGACGCCAAGAAGCCATCGACGAAGACCTTGCGAGCGGCAGTCATCGCGACCGCTTGGCTGGCCTCCCCCAGCGCACTGACCAGCACGACATCCCAGTAATCGCGAATCGTCGCGTCGGACTGGCCGGCGTCGCGCAACCATTCCGCGGCGGTCATGCCCGCCAACCGCCGCGATGCCGTCCGCATCAGCAGCCACGTGCCGCGGCGGATCTCGTGCTTTTGGCGCGAGGTAAGGTAGCGCAGGCGGCCGAGCGTCGGCAGCAAATGCAGCGGTGCGGGCAGCCAGCGACTGGCCGAAAACGGACTCGGTACAAAATCGGGATGATGAAAGGTCAGCGAATCGTATCGCGTCCAGGCATCCGCGAGTCCGCACTCCGCCAGCATCCCCAGCAGGTTCGTACAGCACCCCATCGCGACATGCTGACAATAATCGACCTCGTCCCCCGTCGAAGGATCGACGAACGAACCGGCGCGACCGCCGTTGGCGCGACGTGATTCGAACAGGGTCACCTGCAAATCGGGGGCGACCGTTGCCAGCGCGTGCGCAGCCGCCATGCCGGCCAAACCTCCGCCGACAATGGCCACTTTGCGCGGCGTTTCGCCGTGACGGTCGGAACGGTTCATCGCTTCACTTCTAACGGCGGAACCGGCAATCGGCGGAACAGCGGGCCGATAAAGTGCTGGGACCCCAACCCCAAACGTTCGGAAGTGCTCAGCCGGACACGATGCCGCAACACGCTACAGGGATCCGCCTCGATGTGGCTCAAGATTCGGCGATAGGTTCGCCACATCATGCTGAACATCGGCCTCCCATCGGGATGCAGCGAATCCCAAACCCGCCACCCCGAATCGAACAATGCCGCGGCCCGGCGGGCCTCGTCGCTGATCAGGCAACGCAGGCGATCATCGGGGCGGGGATCGAGCAAATCGTCCTCGCAGAGGCCGTGTTCACGCCAATGCTGCTGGGGCAGGTAGATCCGCCCGCGCTGCGCATCCTCGCGGATGTCACGCAAGATATTGGTCAATTGAAACGCCAAACCACAGTCGACCGCGGCGCGCATCGGCAAGGGCGGTCGGAACTGCCAGATGTGAAGGCAGGCCAAGCCGACCGCGGAAGCGACCAAATAGCAATAGTGCTCCAGCAGTTCGTAGGTATCGAATCGCGTTTTCGTTTGGTCGGCGAGCACCCCATCGATGATCTCGAGCAAGAATCGGCTGGGAATTTCGAAACGCGACACGGCATCCGCGACCGCGGGGAGAATCTCCTCGGCTCGGGCTCGTAGATCGACCGGCCAATCGGCGGTCGACTCGGGAAACCCCTGCGGCAACCGACAACGGCCGACTGGGGTCTCGCCGATCAGATTCATCGCGGTCGCCTGTCGCCACCACGATAACCATTCCTTCCGCAGCGAAATCGGCGCCTCGCAGTCGCCGATGTCATCCGTGATCCGCGCGAAGGCATACAGCGCGCACATCGCGAGTCGCTTCTCGGACGGCAGCAGCCAAAAGGATCGATAAAAATTGCTGCCGGATCGTCGCGAGATGCGACAGGCATGTTGGTAGCTTTCGGCGATCGTTGGGGGGGCGTCCGGCATGGTGATCGGAAACGTAAAACGACGCGACGCGATCACTCGCGAACTGGGGTGGGACGGAAAAGCTCAGGGCCTGATCGGACCGAGAGACGTCATTGTAGGCGATTTCACAGCCGCCCCATAACGGCCCGCAGAGTCAGCTTGATTTGCTTCCAGCGAGAAACCCGCGGCCGTCGGGCGAGCGTGTCGTAATCGGCCGCCGCGATCGCGTCGAGCGTCGCCAAGCCCCCATGCACGAATAACCGCACATCGGCCGCCAACCAACGTGGAACCCGCTCCGCCAAGGGCAACCCCTGGAGCAGAAAGTGTCGGGCGCGGGCGCATTCTTTGGCGATCAAACCTTTGACCTCGGCGCTCGCCACGCCAGCGCCCAGCATCGCCTCACTGACCCCTTCGCGGGCCAGCGAATCCAGCGGCAGGTAGATGCGGCCGCCGGAAAAATCCCGCGCGATGTCTTGCCAATGATTCGCCAGTTGCAAGCCGGTGCAAACCGCATCCGACAGCGCGATGTTCTCGGACGAATCCGCTTCGGCCATTCGCAACACGATCCGGCCGACCGGTGCGGCCGAGCGTCGGCAGTAATCGAGCAACTCGTCAAAATCGGCGTACCGCGTTTTGACTTGGTCCTGGCGAAACGCGTCGAGTAGGTCGTCAAAGGGGGGCTGGGTCAGGCGCAAAGTGCGGATCGTGTCTGCCAGGGCGACAAAAATCGGGTGCTCGGCTTGGCCCGCGAAACATCGATCCAGCCCCACCTGCCAAGCCGCTAGCCGCTCCTGGGCCAACTGGGGGGAACCCGACTCGTCAGCCAGGTCGTCGGCATGGCGACAAAACGCATAAACGTTGAAAAAAGGTTGTCGCATCCGCCGTGGGAGCAGGAAGCTGGCGACGACGAAGTTCTCATAATGCCCGCGTGCGAGCCGGCGACAGTACGCCTCCGCTTCGGCCAAAGTGGATGCTCGGCCCAGTGGCGGGTTGGACGAACCGCCCTCCCCGCGGTTAATCTGAAGTGACGATTGTCCCTCACTCAAAGTATCAGTCATGCGAATCATTCTTGCCGCGCCGCGCGGCTTCTGCGCCGGGGTCAACATGGCGATCGACAGCCTCTCCCTAGCGCTCAAGGCGTTTGGGGCACCGATCTATGTCTATCACGAAATCGTCCACAACCAGTATGTGGTGCGGACGTTTCGCGACCAAGGTGCGGTCTTCGTCGATTCGCTAGACGAAGTGCCCGAAGGGAGCACGCTCCTGTTTTCCGCTCACGGCGTCTCGCCCGCGATTCGCGATGAAGCTCGCAATCGGCGACTCAATGCGATCGACGCCACCTGTCCGTTGGTCACCAAGGTGCACCTGGAGGCGATCCGGTTCGCCAAAGATGGTTACAAGATCCTGCTGATCGGCCATGCCGGACATGACGAAGTGATCGGCACGTTGGGCGAGGCGCCCGAAGCGATCGTGTTGGTCGAGGACGAGGCGGCCGTCGCGACTTTGGAATTCCCCCCCGGGACGCGGCTGGCCTATTTGACGCAGACGACACTGTCGGTGGACGATGCCGGCCGGATCATCGCGGCGCTGCGACAGCGATTCCCCGAAATCACTTGCCCGCCGAAGGAAGACATTTGCTACGCGACCCAGAACCGCCAAGAAGCGGTGCGGGAGCTGACCGATGCGGCGGATGTGGTGATCGTGCTGGGGAGCCAAAACAGCAGTAACAGCCAACGACTGCGGGAACTGGCCGCCGAGCGGGGACGTCGCGCCTACTTGGTCGACGGGCCTCAGGATCTCGACCAGGCCGACTTCAAACCCGACATGACCGTGCTGATCACCGCCGGAGCCAGCGCACCGGAATCGGTCGTCCGGGAAACGGTCGACTGGCTGATCGAGCACTTCGACGCGACGGTCACCACCCAAACGATCCGTGAGGAAAAAGTTTCGTTCCCGCTTCCCAAACCGCTGCGAAACTTTTCACCGGCGGATTCTTCCTCGGCTTCACCAGCGATCTCACCACAGGCTCAGGTGCAGTCTGAACCGGCGTAACGTTCGGACCCTAGGGCCAACTCGCCGCGCCGCCATGCCGCGCCCGTTCGGTGGCCCACCCATCGCCGAATCAGGCACCGGCAGCCTCGACACCGTTGCACCGTCAATCTCTGGCGTTAGACTGCGATAAGATCGGGATCGACTGATGTCCCGCCTTCCCGCCCCCTCTCGCCCTGGAGGACCGCTGATGTCGATCGAAGCTGATCGCAGGCTGTTTCTTAAAGCCAGTGCCTCGGTGCTTGCCGCTGCCGCGGTTACCCAAAATCAACTCCGCACTCGGGCTTACGCGGCCGATGCCGTGCCGCCTTCGGAAACGGTGCGAGTCGCCGTGATGGGGGTCAACGGTCGCGGGCTGGCGTTGACGAAGTCGTTCATGGCGACGCCGGGTGTCGAGATCGCGGCGATTTGCGACGTCGATTCCCGGGCCGCCGCGAAAGCAGCGGCCGAAGTGGCCGGAGGCCAGTCCCGTCCCGCCAAGGTCGAGTCGGACATTCGTCGCGTGTTGGATGACCCGTCGATCGATGCGTTGGTCGTCGCGGCGCCGAATCATTGGCACGCACCGGCCACGATCCTCGGCTGCGCCGCCGGAAAGCACGTGTATGTCGAAAAGCCGCTTAGCCAGACCCCCGCAGAGGGCGAACTGGCGATTCAGGCAGCCCGCAAGCACAACCGGGTCGTGCAGATGGGATCCCAGCGGCGTAGCCGACCCGGTGTCACCGAGGCGGTCGCGAAGTTGCACGCCGGTGAGATCGGCGAACTGCATTACGCCCGCACTTGGTACAACAACCGGCGGGAGTCGATCGGACCCGGCGTAGCGGCGGAGGTGCCCACGTGGCTGGACTGGGACCTTTGGCAAGGCCCCGCGCCGCGGCGTCCGTTCATCGACAACATCGTCCATTACAACTGGCACTGGCACTGGCATTGGGGCGGCGGCGAGCTGGCCAATAACGGCATCCATGGCCTGGATTTGGCGCGGTGGGGCATGAATGTCACGTTCCCGAGTCGCATCACTTGCGGGGGCGGCAAGTACCGCCACCAGGACAGCCAAGAGACGCCTGACACGCTGATGGTGACCTACGATTTCCCAGGCCAAAAAACGATCACCTGGGAAGGGCTAAGTTGGTCGCCACTCGGGCCGCGTGAGGGCGGCTTTGGCGTGACCTTCCACGGCACCGAAGGTTCGATGGTGATCCTGGATGCCGGCTACGTCACGTTCGACATGCGAAATCGCGAAACGGGGACCGGCACCGGCCCCAGCGGCGAAGCGGACCACTTGGCCGACTTCCTCCGCTGCATTCGCGAAGGTGGCCGCCCCCGTTCCGACGTCGAAGAAGCGCATCGCAGTACATTGCTGTGCCATTTGGGCAACATTGCCTACCGGACCGACGCGGTCATCAAAACCGATCCGTCCAACGGCCACATCCTCGACAACACCGCGGCACAAGCACTCTGGAGCAGGGAATATGACAAGAATTGGCAGCCTCAAGTTTGATTCGGCAGGTTCACGCCCCGGCGTCGCCCAGACCAATCACTGGTCGCGGGGGGCGTTTTGTCGGTTCCTATTGATCCTGGGCGTGACACTCACGGCACCCCACGGTGTCGCTTTGGCTCAAGCGGAGGCCGACGATGCGGCCCCGCTGCGGCTGGGCGTCATCGGACTAGACACCTCCCATTCGCTCGCCTTCACGAAGGCGTTCAATGCCACGCCGGCCGATCCTGCGATGCAAAATTGTCGCGTGGTAGCCGCCTATCCGTGGGGTAGCAAGACGATCGAGTCGAGCAGCAGCCGGATCCCGGGCTACACCGAAGAGATCAAGAAACTCGGGGTAGAGATTGTCGATTCGATCGAGGAGTTGCTGGAACGCGTTGATGGCGTGCTGCTGGAAACCAATGACGGCGGGCCACGTCGTGACCAAGTGATGAAGGTTTTTGCGAGCGGTAAGCCGGTCTTCATGGACAAGCCCGTCGCCGCTTCGTTGGCCGATGTGGTCGCCATTTACGACGCGGCACAAAAGCTTGGTGTGCCGACGTTCTCCAGCTCGTCGCTTCGCTACGCCGAAGGCGTCCAGGCGGTCCGGGGCGGCGAGATTGGCGCGGTCCTCGGCTGTGATGCCCACAGCCCCTGTTCGTTGGACCCGACCCACCCCGACCTGTTTTGGTATGGCATCCACGGCGTAGAGATGCTGTTCACCTGCATGGGCACCGGTTGCGAATCGGTCAGTCGAACGACCAGCGATTCGTTCGATCTGGCCGTTGGGCGTTGGTCGGACGGACGCATCGGCACCTTCCGGGGCATTCGCACGGGCGCCGCGCCCTATGGCGGCAACGCGTTCGGGGAGAAAGCGGTTCGGTCGATCGGCCCGTCTCGCGGCTACCAGCCGTTGCTGATCGAGATCGCCAAGTTTTTCCGCACGCGGCAGCCGCCCGTATCCGTCGAGGAGACGCTGGAATTGTACGCCTTCATGGAAGCGGCCGACGAAAGCAAGCGTCAGGGTGGCAAACCCGTCAGCATCGCCGAAGTGCTTGACAAAGCTCGCAAGGCCGCCGACTGACGCGCGGAGCGGGTTCGCCGCGCGGCCATCGCGGACGCTCCGGCAATCGCGAGAAAAAAAGAAGGGCCATGGTGAAGCCCTCCCTGCCTCACCATGGCCCGTCAATCGCTGGAACGATGGGTACCGATCGTTCCACCCTCCCAATCCATGGTGTTGGTTCAATCGGCATTTGTGGCCGAATGACTACAGACGGATTCGCCGAAGCGGCAATTTTTTCCGGATTAGCGGCAACTTCGCGCCACGCGGTATCAATCCCCGACCTGTTTGACCGCATCGAGCAATTCGCCGCGAATTTGGTTCAGTCGCTCCGGCGCGGTGATTTTGGAACCGTCCAATTCGCTGATGTAGAACACGTCGACAGCCTGATCGAGGTGGGTATCGATTTTGGCGAAGTGGAGCACCACCTTGAGGCTGGCTAAGACCGCCGCGATCCGGGCCAACAACCCCGGTCGGTCGTAGGCGAACAGCAACAGAATCGTGTAGCGGTCGGTCGTGTCGTTGTCGAAATCGACTTCGGCCGGCTGCAGCTTGACCTTTTCCAACTCGCGTTCGTTGGTCGGTGACCAAAATCGGCGGAGCGGCGGGGGAGACTTGGCGCCGATCAAAATCTGGGTCACCCGCTCGCCCGTGTAGGCGATGTGGGCATCGTGTTTGGCGGCCGAGTCGCAGTCTTCGACCAAAAAGGTATCCCAGATCCAACCGTCGCCCAACGACGCGATCTCCGCTTTCAGGATCGACAACCCACAAGCGGCGAGCGCGCCGGTCGCCTTGGCAAAGATCCCGATCGGCTGATCCTTTTGACGCATCACCACGGTATATTCGGCGGCCCCCCGGCCGATATCGAATCGCCCGCGACAAACCGCCGTCGGTTGCGGATCGGCGCCCACGGTATCAAGGATCAAGTTGGCAACGAACTCGGGCGTCGGGCGAATCACCGCGGACTCGGGTAACTCGTCCAAGAATAGCATCGCCTGCTCGGAGGCCTCGGCTAGCTTCAGCCGATCACGAATCTCGTTCCGCTTCTTCGTCGATTGGGTGCTCGGTTGACCGGGCAATTTCCCGGTTTGCAAATAGGCCGAGGTGCGGCTGTACAACTCCTCGATCAGATCTGCCTTCCAACCGGTTAGGACATCAGGGCCGACCGCGGTCAGATCCGCGATGGACATCAGGGTCAACAGTTCGAGGCGTTCGATCGAACCGACCTCGCTCGCGAACTTGGAGATGATCTGCGGGTCATTCAGGTCGTGACGAAATGCCGCGTAGTGCATCAGCAGATGTTTATGCACCAACCACTGCAACGTCTCGCTGCCGGCTTCGTCCAAGCCGAGGACCTTCGCGGTATCGGCCGCGATCACTTTGCCGACATCGCTGTGATCCTCGGGAAAGCCCTTGCCGAGATCGTGGATCAGCAACGACAGGTGCAGCATCAACTTGTCGTCCAGACGACGGTACAGGTCGCGGAACGGCCCGACCCCCGATTCGAAATCCGTCGCCGCCTCGACCGCTCGGATGCAGTGCCGATCGACGGTGTACTTGTGGTACTCGTTGAACTGCAACAACCCGCGGGCACGGCGCATGGCCGGGACGAACTGCTCGAGCACGCGAAGCTCGTGCAACTGCCTCAACAGTTCGGGGAGTCGCCCGGGACGGCTCATCAGCGACAGGAACGATCGCACCGCCGAATCATCGGGCACCCCCGGTGGCCGCTGGGCCATCGCCGCGCGGATCGCTTGCCAAGTCCGGTGTGAGATTCGCCGCGAATGCCGGTTGGCCAGGTCCATCAACCGCAGCACCTCGGCCAAATCACCGGCGAACTGGTCGAGGTATCGACCGACGACCCACACATGATAGGGTCCCAACCGGATCGCCTGGTCGATCCGCCGTGACATCACCGTTTCGTAAAGCCGTGCCCACAGCGACATGCTTTGCGAATCCGCATAGACATAAGCCGAGGCATAGCGGACGTTGCGGGTATGCTCGAAATAATCCTGCATGAACATTTCGACAGGCAGGCGACCCTCATGCGGCTGGTATCCCCATTTCTCCGAAATCCGCATCTGGGTTGGACGATCGAGGACATCCTGGCTCCGTCCGCTGGCGAAATGCAACTCGTTGCGAAGCCTCAATAAAAACTCTTGAGCCGAGCGAATCCGTTCATAATCTTCAGCCGGCAGGCTGTCCAACTTGACCAGCCGTTCCAGATCGGTCTCGCCTTCACGAGCAAAACCGATCCAGCGAATCAGTTGCAAGTCGCGGAGGCCCCCCCGCGACCGCTTGACATTGGGCCGCAACAGATAGTTGGTCTCTCCCCATTTCGCGCGCTCTTCACGCCGCGCCTCCTGGACCGCATCGACCAATCGGTTCCGTCGACGGCGCGCTCCCTGCCGGAGCGAATTGAAAAAACTCTCGTAGACCTGGACGCTACCGGCCAAAAAGCGAGATTCCGTCAATGACGAATAAATGACCGGATCTTTCCACGCCAAACGGCAAGCTTCGTCGGGGCGACGGACGGAAAAGCCGAGTTGCAAACCGGCGTCGACAATGTTCCGCGATAGGACCGAGGCCAGCGGCTGAATTTCACCTGCGATCCCGCGGGCAGGGACCAGCATCAAGTCGACATCGCTGAACGGGGCCAAGTCACAACGGCCGTAGCCGCCGTGGGCAATCAAAGCGACACGACTGGCCAGCTTACCGAGCCCCCGCGAGGAAATCGCGTCATTCCAAATATCCAGAACGACCCGGTCGAAGAGATCGGTAACCTGAGTGCAAACCTGGTAACCGTTGGCACCCTGATCATGCCGCTGACGAATCTTCACCCGCCCTTCGCGGAGCTGTTGCCTCGCCCGCAGTACAACCGGCTCGATCAACGGGACAGAAGTTTCGGTCATGCCCTTTAGCCGGTGGTAGCGAGACGATCAGACGAGATTAAAGCGCTTCCTCGCCGCGTTCCCCGGTACGAATGCGAATCGCGTCTTCCAGGTTGGTAACGAAAACCTTGCCGTCACCGATCTGGCCGGTCTGAGCAGTCCGTAAAATCGTATCGATCACGGCCTGCAAATTATCATCGGTACAAACCACCTCAATTTTGACCTTGGGCACAAAATCGATCGCGTATTCGGTGCCACGATAGATTTCCGTGTGTCCCTTCTGGCGACCAAAACCCCGGACTTCGCTGACCGTCATTCCATGAATGCCCCGCTCCGTCAACGCGTTTTTAACGTCCTCCAGCTTAAAGTGGCGAACGATGGCTTCAACTTTCTTCACGGCACGAGAATCCTTAGTGAGTATTCATGGCTTGGGAGCGACGCGCGCTGCCGATGCAATATAACCTACCATTTTCGGGTCGCCAGGCAATCGCGACAAGTCGCCGCTCACGCTCAGTCGCTCGCCGGTTTGACCCAGTTGACCTCAGGGTTGCCGGCACGCGAGTTGACGACCCGGCTGAGTACGAACAGCAGGTCGCCCAACCGATTGAGGTAGATCAAGAGATCTTCGCTGACGCTCGCCTCGTGTCGCCTAACCAACGTCACCACCCGTCGCTCTGCCCGACGGCAAATCGCTCGCGCCAAGTGCAAGCGAGCGGCCGCCTCCGCGCCGGCCGGCAGGATGAAGTTTTTTAACGGCTGCAGTGTCACCTCATGGCCGTCAATCACCTGCTCCAGCCAGGCAACGTGCTTGGGTCCGATGATCCGCATGTGGTGAGCGTCGGGGTCCGGCGTCGCCAATTCCGCCCCGATGGAAAACAATTCGCTTTGGATCTGAGAGAGCTGTTCATCGATATCGGGGGGTAATGCGGCCGCCCGCACGACTCCCAAAGCTGCGTTCAACTCGTCGACCGTACCATAAGCTTCAATCCGATCATCGTCCTTCGATACGCGTGGCCCTCCGAACAGCCCCGTGCTGCCCATGTCTCCGGTCTTCGTGTAAATTTTCATAGAATCTCGTCGCGTGGGTCGGATCGCGGATGAAGGTGGTGTTCGAGTGCGGCCCGTTCACACGGACAGCCCCGGCGGGCGCCAGACGCTGCCAATTCAGGGGACCCGCCGGCCAAGCCTTCAGCGGAACAGGTGGTCGCAGTCTGCTGACCCTCCGACACCTCCGCAACCCCTCCTGAACCGGATTGCCTCGCCAGCCTTTTCAGAACCCGAGTATACGCATGACGTCACCCCCAGCAGCGATTTCCGCCGCAGGCATCCTGCTGATGGTGCGACCTGGAACGGACGAACGTGGCGCCACCCATTTCCTGCTGATGCGGCACGCCGACCGCTGGGATTTGCCCAAGGGGCACGCCGAATCGGGGGAGTCCCCGTTGCAGACCGCGATCCGGGAGACCGAAGAAGAAACCGGCATCGCCGGGGACCAGCTACGGTTGGACCCTAACTTCCAATTTTCGATCACTTATCCGGTGCTCGTCCGTCGCTTCGGTGATCGTCCCGTTCAAAAAACGGTCCGACTATTTCTGGGGTTCATCGATCACCCCCGCGCGATCCGCTGCACGGAACATGCTGGATATCAGTGGTTCGACTGGCCCCCCGCAGGCCCGATCCAAGCTCAAACGATCGACCCGCTCCTGGCGGCCGTCGCGAGTCACCTGGCAAGCGACCGCCCCCAACTCGGCAACCCCCTTCAGCGAGACCAGGCCCCCACATGAGCTCCGTGACCGAGGCGAACCAGGAGTTTCGCGATCAACATGGTGAATCGATCGCGGAGTTATCGCGTGGTCAAGACTGCTTGATCGTGTTCCTTCGTCACAGCGGCTGCACGTTTTGCCGTGAAGCCCTCGACGACCTGCGGAAACAGCGGGCCGCCATCGAAGCCCAACATGTCCGGCCGATTCTGGTCCACATGGGGGACGAAGCGAGCGGCAAGATTTTTTTTGCCGCTTATGGGCTGGACGATTGGTCCCGGATCAGCGACCCAGAGCTCAAGCTCTATCGCGCCTACGGCTTGGAACGTGGCCGAGTCGCCCAATTGTCCAGCCCCTTTGTTTGGTGGCGAGGATTCAAGGCCGCGATCCTACAGGGCCACGCGTTCGGGGCACCGCGGGGCGACATTCGCCAGATGCCGGGCACCTTTCTGGTTCGCGATGGGCGTATCATCGCCGCCCACCGCTACGCCACCGCCGCCGATCGCCCCGACTATTGCGACCTCGCCAAACGCCGTCCGGCCGGCACGACCGGTGATTGACGCGGCCGCGGCCCGGTCCATGGCGGCGCCGCCCGTCAAAAGCCAATGCCCTGCAAACCACATGGCCAGTCGGTTGCTGGGGCCAGCACCAAGGCGTATACCGTAATGGGCTGGATCCCTGAGACCGGCCGCCGCGTTGCCGCAACGGGTCCCGCCGATCGAGGCCGCGACGCCTGTGCTTTCCTCCCTTAACCATTGGTCCCATGCCGCAGATCCACGCATTCGATTTCCTCGGACGCGCAGCCATGCCCACGGATGCCCTGCCGCCCGTCATGGTGGTTGTGGGTAGCGACAGCACCCTGCGAAGCTGGGTCATCGGGCGGCTGATGGCCGATGCCGACGTGGCGGTGATGGAAGGCGTCGACACGAAGTGGATCGATCTGCATGACGAATTGTCGACCGCATCATTGTTCTCGATGGGAGAACTGCGGACCGTCGTTGTCCGAGGCGGAGACCCGCTGGTCAAAGATTGCCGGGCAGAGCTGGAGCAGCATTTTGCCAAGCCCGGTTCCACCAGTCGCCTGATACTGGAAGTGGAACAACTCCCCAGCAACACCCGGCTTTATAAGGCGGCGGAGCAAGAACATCTCGTCATCGGATGCTCTGCCCCACAAATCACCGCGGGGCGAAACCAACACCCCGATATCCCGCGAATTCGCAAGTTCCTGATCGAAACGATCGCCCCCAAGCACCAAACCCGGTTAACCGAGGGGGCCGCGACCACGCTGATCGAAATGCTCGGCGACCAGATCGGCATGCTCGACAGCGAAATCGCCAAACTGGCAGTACACCTGGAAGTCGCGGGGACGATTACCGAGGCCTTGGTCCGCGACGTCGTGGCAGGCTGGATTGGCAAAACGATGTGGGAGATCAACGACGCAGCCGCTGGAGGAAATGCCACCGAAGCGCTGCGGCATCTCGACAAATTGATTATCGGCGGCCAAGCGCCAATCGCCCTGTTGCCTCAACTGGCCTGGGCGCTGAGACGCCTCGGGATGGCGACCGCTGTGGTCGATCAGATCGAGGCGACCGGACGTCGCCCGACCCCGCAAGACGGCCTCAAAGGGGTCGGATTCAAGGGACGACCGGAAGATTTCAAGAAAGCCGAATACCAGATGAAACAGCTGGGACGCGATCGAGCCCGCAAATTGCTGACCTGGCTGCTGGAAACCGACCTGATGCTGAAAGGAAGCCACAGCGCCGCCCCGCGGGACCGCTGGGCGATCGAGGAATTGGTCTGCCGGCTAGCTAAACGCGGCTGACCGTAGGGCGCGAGTCGCCACGTGCCGATCTCAGTCGGGTCGCCGCGGTTTGTTCCACCGGATCGGGCAGGATTAAATCGGTCCGTTAGCGCTGCACCCGGCCGGACGAATCACCCGCGACCAAAGCCTCGATTTCCGCACGGGTCGAGAAATGGAAATCGCCATGGACCGAATGGGCCAAGCAGAACGCCGCGGTCGCAAAGGCAATCGCCCGCGGCGGCGCGTCAAGTTCAGGGGTGATCAACCCGAACAACAGCCCGGCGGTAAAGGCGTCACCGGTGCCGATCCGGTCGACCATCTGTTCGATGTCATACAACTCGGCCCAGGCGTCATGGCGATCGACGGTGCCGGGAGCGGCATGCACCGCGCCGGCCCCAGCATCCCACAGCATCCCGCCGAGCCGCTGACGCGACGCCGACTGGGCTTTCCTGACGGTGGAGGCGACGAAACCCAATCGGGGGAAGCGTTCGCACAGGCGTGCGGCGACATCGCTAAACGCTTCCCGGGGATCGCCATCCGAGGCCTCCGGCACTTGCGGCTGGCCGAGCAGTTCGCAGATCTCATCCGTCCCGCCGACGAATAAATCCAACGACGGCAGCAGTTCGCGGATTGTTCGCAAAGCCAATTCGCGAGGCGCCAAGGTCGGCTCCCACCGCCACAGCTTCCCGCGATAGTTGAAGTCGCAGAGAATCTTCACACCCCGCGAACTCGCTTGCTCCGCGGCGACGCGGTTCAACTCCTTGCCGACCCGCGAAATCGCGGAAGTGATCCCCGACAGGACAAGCCAATCGGCATCCGCGAAGATCGAGTCCCAGTCATAGGCTTCCGGCGGCGTGAGGGCGACGGACGAACCCTCACGGTCGTAAATCACCAACGATGGCCGTTGGTTGGCCCCCGCTTCAAGAAAATAGAGCCCCAACCGCCCCTGATCGGTACGAACGATGTGACGGGTATCGACACCAACGGCCCGCAGCGTCGAAACGCAGGCGTCGGCGATCGCNNCGCCATGATTTCGCCCACGGCAACCACCCGTTTCATGCGTCGCTCCCAGCTGAAGGAACGTTCCCGCGGACCCGCCGCACACTGGCCACGGCACCGGCCGCTCGCCGAGTGACCTCAGCCCAATGCCGAGCACGGATCAAATCCCGGGGAGCCAGCCAAGAGCCGCCGATCGCCCGGACCAGCGGTTCCTTCAAGTAGGTTTCCGCGTTGTCGGCATCGATACCGCCCAACGGGATAAAACGAACTCCCAAATGGGCGAACGGCGCGGCGATGCTACGTAGATAATGCAAGCCGCCCGACGGCTCGCAGGGAAAAAACTTCAACGTCTTGCAACCCGCCTCGAGGGCGAGTTCGATATCGGTCGGTGTACAAACCCCGGGCGCGAATGGCAAACCGTGCTGTCGCGCCGCCGCCACCGTCGCGGGATTCATCCCCGGCGCCACGCCGAATTGCCCGCCAGCCTCGAGCGTTTGGGCGACTTGCGCGGGGGTCAAAATCGTCCCGACACCGACCAGCATTTCGGGAACCTCTGCCCGAATCCGCCGCACTGCCTCCAAAGCCACTCCGGTTCGCAGCGTCAGCTCGATCCCACCGACGCCGCCCTCCGCGAGCGCTCGGGCGAGCGGCACCGCGTCGGCCGCCTGGTCGACCACCAAGACGGCGATCACTCCCAGGTCGCTCAAACGCTGCTCCAGGTCCGCCGGAAATGCGGTTTCGATTGTGAACGCCATCACCTGCTTCCGAAATGGACAGTCGTCGGGACAAAGACGATCACGGTAACAAGATTTCCGCAAAGAAAAACCGGGGGCCGAACCGCCAAACCCTAACCGCCGCCAGCCCCTTCGCCCGCTCCGCGATAGCCTGACCGCTAGACTGTTGCGGGGCGGTCTCACGGCCCCCTGCCGCAGGGCCCGGTGCCAAGCCACCGCCAACCGTTATTACCCCCACCCCAACGCGATCAATCAACGCGGAGAGTTCAAGCGTGTCGATTCGAATCATGCGCCGGATCACGTTTTGTGCCGGCCATCGCCTGTTCGGCCACGACGGCAAGTGCAAAAACTTGCATGGTCACAATTACGTTGCCGAGTTTCATGTCACGGGCGAGCAGCAGGACGAGATCGGCCGGGTGATCGATTTCAAACTGCTCAAAGAGAAATGCAAAGGCTGGATCGACGAGCATTGGGATCACGCCTTCGTGCTGTGGGAGAAAGACCACAACGCATTGGAAGCCGTGCGGCATTGTGACCCACATCGGATCTACGAATTGCCCTACAACCCCACCGCCGAAAATATGGCCCGCTACCTTCTCGAGGAAGTCTGCCCGAAGATCCTGCAGGGGACCGGGGCCGTGGCCTTCAAGATCGTGCTCTGGGAATCGGAAGAAAGCTTCGCCGAAGTCTCACTCGACTCGGCCGCCTACTGAGGCGGTTCCCCGATCGCACGGACAGCCCCCCACGATGGAGTAGCGCCCTTCCGAAGGCCAGCGGCTGCTGACGACGGGTCGCAAAATCAGAGTGACTTGCGGAGCAACCGCCCGACCGCCGTCCGCCGAAACTTCAGAGCTGCCATTCGCGCGGCGACGTCGTGACTGTCCGAGGGAACGCTGTGGTACAGCGATCGGATCTGTTTCTCGGCCAGCAGGGGAATGATGAGAGCGAGCAGACACCGAATCGCCGCTTCCCTCGCCGACAAATCACTCTTGTCGCTATCGACTCGGCCGAGGATCGAGTGATTGGTCGACATCACATGAATATCCGGATCACTCAACCAAATCTCAGCCGTGGCGAGTGGGGTCCCTCCGCCGGGTGCGACCAGCTGATACTTTTTGATTTCGAGGTGAAACATTGCAGCGGCCTGGTCCGGCGTCATCGGCGGCATCGCAGCCAGCTCGATTCGAGTTCCCCGGCGAAAGAGAACCGACTCGCGACTGACCGGCGGACGGTAGTCGATCGTCGCGACTTCCCATCGGTCGATCCGTCTCGCCTCTTCAAAGCCGGCATCCTCGAGCAGTTGATTGACGCGATCGTCCGCGACGTCGATCCCGATCCCCTGGCCGATCGGATCGAGCCCCTGATAGCCCCATCTCGATTCCGGGCTAATACCGGCATGAATACTCACAACCCCAGCGGAAACCACCTGGCGTTGAAACTCGGTTAACAACGCGACGGCGGCCGTTTCGCCCTGTGGCGATGCGTCAAAACAGAATGCCGCCAAGCAGACCGAGCGTTGATTTTCCAGAAACCAATGGCACCATGCGACCGGTTCGCCATTCCAAGTGGCGACCAACAGCCGCTCCGGTGAAAAGAAATGGCGTGCCGGAATCGCCTGTTCCCAGATCGCGGGGGTGACCGCCGGGGCAGGGCGGTGGATCGAGTGGTGGATCACCCACAACATCGCCAACCGCGGGACATCCGAATTTCGAAATGGCCGAATCTCGAGCATATCCAAGTCGCGAAATCGAATCGGCAGTTGACGGAACGCCGCTAACGGCGGTTGATTGAGCGGGTGTCGGTCGAGACACTATCGTCGCGACAAGTCTCCGCGATGAGTCGCCGAGTGCCAAGGGTTTTACTAGCAAGAGTTGCCGATTTTTTCGATGCCGACCTCCACCTCCATCGCGGTTTTGCCAAGCGATTATCGGGCCCGGCAGGGGGGCTGGCTGTTCCTCGTCATGCTCTTGGTTTTTTTTCTTTCAAGCCTGTTGCTGTACGCGTTGTATGCCATCTCCCGCCGCGATGACCCCTACAGCAGCGCGCCGCTGCCCGCTTCGTTTCTGGTGAGCACCCTCCTGCTGTTCGCGATCAGCGGGCTGCTCCATCGGTCTTGCGCCGCGGTCCGCCGAGATCGCCGGCTCCAAACCACGAGCCTGCTCGCGATCAGCTCCTTGCTGGCGGTCGCCTTTCTCGGCATTCAGATCAACGCGCTGCTGCAGATGTTGCAAGCGACGACCTTGGTCGCCGGAAACGGTCGCGGCCTGGTCGGGATGGTCGTCGTGCTGGCGTTCTTACACGGGCTGCACGTCGCCGCCGGGGTGGTCGCCCTGGGGGTGGTCACCATCCGTGCCGCGATCGGCAAATACGACCATGAGCGCCATTTCGCGGTCGATTTTTCGGCGCATTACTGGCACTTCCTGGACCTGATTTGGCTCCTGATGTTGGCCGCGTTTTGGCTCACGACCGGCGGGTTTGCTTGACGTAGCAAACGCGATACACGGGAATGCGATGCAGCAAGCTGCGGCGATCGAAATGGGTCCGATAGGTCCCGCCGCTTTCATCCCGAGGCGCGTCGACCCCCTCCGACTCGGGCTCCTCGGGAATCGGTGGGCCGAACTCGGGAACCTCGACCGAGATCATCTCGATCGAGGATTCGAAATATTCCAGCACATCAGTCCAGAAGTGAAAGGTCCCCTGATCGACCAGTAAGCGATAGAGATTGCGAACCGAGCTGGGGTTGATGACACGCCGCTTCTTGTGCTTCTTCTTCCACCACGGATCGGGAAAATAAATGTGTACCGCGGCCAAGGACTCGGCCGGGATCGACTTTTCGAGCAACGGCTCCGCGTCACCGGAAACCATCATCGCATTTGAACTGGCCTGCTTCGCCAACCGCCCGGCGGCATGCATCGCGTAGGCATGCGAGATCTCGACGCCGAGCAAGTTATGCCCCGGACGATTGGCGGATGCGGTGGCTAGAAACAAGCCTTTCCCAGAGCCGATCTCCAGCTCCAACGGCAGATCATTGCCGAACAGCGCCTGGCTGGTCAGCGTTTCCGGCAACTGGTCGGCCAGCCGAAGATGGCGATCCAACGACAAATCGGCGGACGGACGATTGAGTTGACGACGGGCCATCGGCTGCGGCGATCCGAGCGACAGGGAAGGGGCGTGGGAATCGCTAACCGTGATGGGTGAGGGGATCCCACTCGGCCCCGACCAGCGTTTGCGATGATCGTAACCCAGGCTTCCCGCTTCGGGTAGCAACCAGCCCCGCTACCCGCCGCTCCCATCTCGGCGGTACGATGAGACGGTCCGAGGCTGTGATTTCCTTCGCGATGACTGAGCGACGGTCGGCACGCATGTCGGCGAACCGCGGGAAAGCAGGCCCCCAGCCGGCCCCTCACCCGACCCTCCCATCCAAGACCCCTCTCGCCGCGCTGCCGTCACCGGCAGGTAGAGCGACATCTCGCATGAATGCCAACCCTCCCGATTTTCAAAAACTGCGCGTCGCTGCCCTCGAAAGCCGCCGTGCCGACGACATGGCCCGCCTGATCGAGCGGCATGGCGGGGTCGCGCATGTCAGCCCCTCGATGCGAGAAATCCCGATCCGCCCCAACCGCGCGGCGGTCGATTTCGCCTACCGGGTGATCACCGGCCAGATCGGGGTCGTGATCTTGATGACCGGCGTCGGCTTCAAGTTTCTGCTGTCGGCGATCGAAGGCGATGTCGATCGCCAGCGTTTCCTCGACACCTTATCGGACATCACCACGATCGCCCGAGGCCCCAAACCGGCGGCCGCGATGAAGGAAGTCGGGCTGACACCGACCTACCGAGTCGACGAACCCAACACCTGGCGGGAACTGCTGCAACTCATCGACCGCCAGGTCCCGGTCGCCAACCAGCACGTCGGGCTGCAAGAGTACGGCGTGACGAACCCGAGCCTGATCGCCGGACTGGAAGCCCGGGGGGCGACGGTGGAAACGGTCCGGGTTTACGGCTGGGACTATCCCGAGGATGTCGGCCCGCTGGAAGCCAACCTGCGGGCGATCATCGCGGGCGAGCGCGACGTGCTGCTGCTGACCAGCGCCCACCAGGTGGTGAATCTGCTCCGCCTGGCGGAATCGCAGGGACTCGTTGCCCCGCTCCGCGAAGCCCTCGCGCGCACCCTGATCGCCTCGATCGGCCCCACGACGTCCCAAATGCTGGTGGAGAGCGATTTGCCGGTTGATCTCGAACCGGCGCACCCCAAAATGGGGCATTTGGTCGTCGAGACGGCGCGGTCAGCCGAAGAATTGTTGCGGGCTAAACGCCTGCGACACCGCATCGCAGGCCCCCGACACACGCCCCCCCCGACAGCGGACTTCACGGAGAACCAGAACATGGGGATCGATTCGCACCCCAGCCAACGAAGCCTATTCATGCGGGCCTGTCGCGGCGAACCGACCGAACGCACGCCGATCTGGTTGATGCGCCAAGCCGGCCGCTACATGGCCGAGTACCGCAGCGTTCGCGCCCGGCAATCTTTTTTGGAACTCTGCAAATCGCCCAAGCTTTGCAGCGAAGTGATGTGTACCGCGGTCGAGAGACTGGGGGTGGATGCCGCGATCATCTTTTCGGATTTGCTACCGATCCTTGAGCCGATGGGATTCCAGTTGGAATATGTCCACGGGGACGGTCCGGTGATTCACAATCCCGTTCGCACGCCGAGCGAGGTCGATCGGGTGCAGGAGCTCGCGGACCCCGGTTCACTCGATTTTGTCTTCGAAACGGTCCGTCAGACACGCGCGGACCTCCCGCCGGACATCCCGTTGATCGGCTTTGCCGGCTCCCCGTTCACGCTCGCCAGTTACGCGATCGAGGGGGGCGGCAGCCGTCAGTACGCGGCGACCAAGGCGATGATGTATGGCGACGCGGCAGCCTGGGACGAACTGATGGCGAAGCTGTCACGCGCCGTCGTCACCTACCTCAACCACCAGATTGCCGCCGGGGCGCAGGTCGTGCAACTGTTCGACAGTTGGGCCGGCTGCTTGTCGCCCACCGATTACTCCACCTACGTGCTCCCCCACATGCGAGCGCTCCTGGCCGGGATCACGGCCGGCGTCCCGGTGATCAACTTCGCCACCGGCAATCCCGAACTGCTGCCTTTGTTGTGCGGCGACTCGCGGACGATCGTCGGCGTCGATTGGCGAATCTCGCTCGATGTCGCCTGGCAACGCATCGACTACCGCCACCCGGTCCAAGGCAACCTCGATCCCGGCGTGCTGCTGGGCAGCCCCGAACTGATCGTCCGCAAGGCGCGCGAGGTGCTCGATGCGGCTGGCGGTCGGCCTGGCCACCTGTTCAACGTCGGCCACGGGGTGCTGCAACAAACCCCCGTGGAAAATGCGATCCGCTTGGTCCAGTGTGTCAAGGAATTGAGCCAGAGATGACCGCCACCCGGTTTGTCTGCCCGTTCTGCCCATTGCACTGCGACGATCTCGAACCGTCAGCCGGAGTGGGGGCCTCCTCCGACTGCCCGATCCTCAGTGACCTCGGGCCCCGGTCGTTCGCCCACGACCGCGACACGCCCCCACCCCAATCGAGCCAACTGGAACAGGCCCGCCAGTGGGTCCGTGCGGCTCGCACGATCGCCGTCACCGGTCGCGTGATCGACCTGGAGACCGCCCGCGCCGTCAGCAGATTCGCCAGCCGAACGGGAGCGGGCCTGCTGCCCTTAGTCGCCCCCGACGACCTTTACCCCGAAGCCTTCGCCCGGGATGGCGGGATCGGCACAACGCTCGGCGAGGCGTCCTCGCCGCACCAGACCGTGATCGTGATCGGCGATCCCGACCCACATTGGCCGCGGTTGCGGCAGCGATTGACGGGTGCCGGCAAGACCTATTTCTGGCAGGGGAGCGATCAGATCGTCGCGCGGCTCGCCCGTTTGCGGGGCGAACTGGCTCACCCCAAGGGCCAGTCGACTGCCGCGTCCGACGGCCTGGACGACGCGGACGTCGCTACTACCCACGAACTCATCCGGGACAGCAAGGCGGTCGTCTTCCTGATCGTCCCCGCGGCCGTGGCGGCTGAGGAGCAGCGGTTGCTTTGGTCGACGGCCGGTGGGCTGATCGCCGATCTCAATCGCCGGATTCGAGCGATGCTGTTGCGGTTCGATGCTTCGCTGACCCTCCGCAGCGTTGTAGCCTGGACCCGCGAAGCGCCGAGCGCAGGTCTCATCGAACCCGACGCCATCGGTGGGAATGAACCACTGGCGTTAAATGGAGACGTCGATTTGATCATCGACATGACGCCGTGGGGTGACCGGGGCACCCTGCCCAACGGTACCGTTCCGCGGCGAGATTCAGGCCGCTCGGCCGCCGGGGCAGGCCCCCGCGGCAAACGCCGGATCACGATCGGCCAAAATGCTTGCGGGGGCGGGGAAGGATCGCCGGACGTTTCCGCATCGGAGACGTCTCGAGCGTTGCATTTGCCCGCGTCGACGCCGGGAATTACGGCACGAAGCATGGCGATTCGGGGGGACGGATCGGTCGCATTGCCGCTGGGAATGTGGGCCGAAACAGGGCTGCCGACCGCTGCGGAATGGCTCGCGAAGCTGGGGATGTAATTTTTTGGAAAAGGTACGGTGAAGGGCTTGTTGCTGCCGAAACCTCTCGTTACATTCCTGCCTCGCAAGTGACCAACGGCCTTCGGGACAGAAAGTTGCGAGCGAAAAAGTTGCAAAAATCATCGTCGACCGGTTGACGCGAGATTTTGATTCCGCAACAATGCTTGACCCGCTAAGGAGACCTTCCTTGACGGGGCAAACCGATCTTTGACAATTTGGTGATGAATCTTTCTGCTGAGTTAAGTCGGTGCGAGATCGCTCATATAAAATGGCGAATCGCTGTGACGTTTTACCGAGCGTCACGGAGCAGTAAGTCAGATCATCGGTTTTTGCTTGGTTAACAACCGAGTCGCTCCTTCGGGAAGATTCGATGAAAGCCTATAAAAATTGAAGGGTTTGATCCTGGCTCAGAATGAACGTTGGCGGCGTGGATTAGGCATGCAAGTCGTACGGTGGTTTCCTTTCGGGGAGGCCATAGTGGCGAAAGGGAGAGTAACGCGTGGTTACATGCCCTCAGGACCGGGATAGTAGCGGGAAACTGCTAGTAATACCGGATAACATCTTCGGATCAAAGGTGTGATTCCGCCTGAGGATTGGACCGCGTTCTATTAGCTTGTTGGCGGGG
>DITY01000298.1 GCA_002422955.1 Planctomycetaceae bacterium UBA6172 | reverse complement strand
GCGAGCTTTTCCGCCACGGCCAAATGGCAAACGCCTGACGGCAAGGCGTTGTTAGCCGAAACCAAAACGATCACCATCCGTTCGGCCGAGGCCGGGCGTGAGATCGATTTCGCGATCGAACTGCAAGCGCTCGCCGACGAGGTCCATTTCGGCGACACCAAAGAGGGTTCCTTCGGAATTCGCGTCCCCGATTCGATGATGGTCGATCGCAAGTTGGGCGGTAAGATCATCAACGAGCAAGCTCAGCTCGACAAAGACACCTGGGGGCAACGGTCACCGTGGGTCGATTATTCCGGGCCTGTCGCTGGCGAAACCGCTGGCGTCACCGTACTCGAACACCCCGCCAGCTTTGGGTATCCCAGCCGCTGGCACGTCCGGACCTACGGCCTGTTCGCCGCCAACCCGTTCGGCGAGTTCCACTTCGTCGGTGGCGATAAGACCGACGGCGTGCGGCTCAAAAAGGGCGATGCGATCAAGCTCAAATACCGCGTCATCCTGCACGATGGCCAGGGCGATGCCGAGGTGATCGCGAAGCAGTGGCAGGCGTTCGCGAAGACCGCACCGTGAGCCATCCTGCTGACCGCGCGACCGGCGTTCACGTCCCCCGCCGGTTCCCGTACCAGCGGATGTGCAGCCGGTCGCAGTACTGAAATCCGATCGCTTCGCAGAGCGGCGCGAGCCACACGGCGGTGCTGTCCAGGGCCGCCTCGGTGGTCCCCTGGGGCATGATCCAAACCGCCCCGGGGTTTGCGCCGATTTCCGCGGCGGCTTCGACGGCTGCAGCAAAATCTTCGGGGCGATCCACGACGAATTTTAACTGATGGTCGACGGAGCGATCGATCAACTGGCGGATGACTTCTGGACGCCATCGCGTCGCCTCGTGCCGCTGCGTCCACGACGGATCGAGCTCTGGGTCGGAATTCGGGCTGTCATGGTTGCGCGGGCCGCTGTCGGCCAATTTGGGGCTGATCGAGATCAGGTCGGCGGTCAACTCGCGAAAGACCGTGCCCGCGGTTTCGATCGTCACATGCAGCGATTCCGCCCGCAGTCGTTCCACCAGTTCGACAACGCCGACCGGCAACAGCGGTTCGCCACCGGTCAGCACGACGTGACCACAGCCCGACTCGACCGCCTGTTCGACGAGTCGGCCGATCGCCTGGTGTTCCCCTTCGGGTTGCCAGGATGCGTAAGGTGTGTCGCAAAACCAACAGCGGAGGTTGCAACCGCTGGTGCGGATGAAGAAGCTCATGGTCCCCGTCAGTCGGCCTTCGCCCTGGCGGCTGGAGAAGGTCTCGGCGATGCGGAGCGATGGCGACACCTTGGGCGATCGGCCTGCACCGCGCATAATTTGCTTCATCTCGGTCGCGGATGCCCGCTCGGGTCTCCCTGCCAATTTCCTAGCCGCCTTTCGCCTTGCCCATCGGGAAGTCTGACGTGAGTGAATCGTTTCGAGATCTGCTGGAGGTCTTTCCGAATCCCAGCCCGCAACGCAACTTTACGATCGAGCACCACTGTCCGGAGTTCACGTCGGTCTGCCCCAAGACGGGCCAACCCGATTTCGGCACGATCATCTTCAGCTACGTTCCCGACGAGGTCTGCGTGGAGCTGAAGAGCCTCAAAATGTACCTGCAGCGATTTCGCAACGAGGGAATTTTCTACGAGGCGGTTACGAACCGGATCATGGACGACTTCCTCGCCGTCGTCAAACCGCGTCGGGCGATGGTGCAGAGCCGCTGGACGCCCCGCGGCGGGCTGAACAGCCAAATTACCGTAAACTATCCCGAATCGGAATAGTTCGCGGCCTCCGCACCGCGGCGATTGCCACGCCGCTTGTCGCGAGCCGAGTTTTCGCGATTGGCCGGCATGTTCTCGATCCTTCCCCCCCCCACGACCCACCTAGGCCAACCACGATGAAGCCCCTGCCCCAAGTTCTGATCAGCGGATTTTCCGACGAAGCGGCCAACGAGAAGCTGGCCGTGCAGCAATACGTCGCCTTCGCCGCGCTGGGTTTGCGATACCACTCGTTGCGATTCGTCGACGTCGGGAACGGGATCAAGAACGTGATGCTGCTGGATGATGCCGAGGTCGAGCAGCTGAAGCAGATGCAGTGCGACTATGGGCTGAAGGTCAGCAGCATCGGCTCGCCGATCGGCAAGGTGAAGCTGAAGGACGTCGACGACGGCACCCACAACCGTTACGTGCCGTTCGAGCAATACCTGCGGGAGGACGTCGAGCGGGCCTGCCAGTTGGCGGTCGCCTTCCATTCCAAGCTGATTCGCGGGTTTTCGTTCTATCACCCCAAGGGGACCGACCCGCAGCCGCACCTCGATCAGGTCTGTGACCAATTGGGCCAGATCGCCGAAGCCTGTGACCGTCACGGCTTGACGTTCGGCCTCGAAATCGAAGCGAACCTGGTGGGTCAAACGGGCGAGTTGCTGGCCGAGATCCATCGCCGCGTCGACCATCCCGCGATGGTCACGATCTTCGATGCGGCGAACATCGTCTGCCAGGGCTGCACCGCGGACGAGGTCTATGCGCAATACCTGGCGATGAAACCGAGCCTCGGTTGGCTGCACATCAAGGANNGGAACTTCGTCCCGGCGGATATCGGCGACAGCGGCCATGAAGCGATCCTGCGTGATTTCGCCGCTTACATTCCCGAAGTGGAAAAGCGGATGGCCGCGCGAGGCGTCGAGGGCGTGTTCTTGGACTTGGAACCGCACGTCAAAGGGGGCGGCCAGTTCGGCGGCTTCAGCGGACCGGACGGTTTTGGCGTCGCCACCCGCAGCTTGTGCCGAGTTCTCGACTATGTTGGTATCGGCTACGACTTGCGAAATTACGAGGACATCCTCGCCTGCAAATAACGCTCATCGGTTCACCTCATGTCGCCTCGCCCCCGCCCTTACGGACTCCCGAGCTTAGGACCGGCCCTGTGTCGGTTCGTTGCCGCCTTTATCGTCGCTGTCGCGCTGCTCGTCGGAGCTGGCGCGTGGCCCGCGATCGCCGAAGAAGTCCGGGAGACGGATTACTACCGGATCGTGCGGTTTCCGACGCCCGAGGGTGAAGTCCTCGAAGCCTGCGGGTTTCAGACGATGCCCGATGGTCGGGTTGCGGTTTGCACCCGCCGCGGCGACGTCTGGATGATCGCCGATCCCCAGTCAGACGAGCCGCAAGCTTCCGCCTTTTCGCTATTCGCCCGCGGCTTGCACGAACCGCTCAGCCTCGCGCATCGCGACGGTTGGCTGTACGTGACGCAGCGCCCGGAAGTCAGCCGAATTCGTGATCAGGATGGCGATGGCGAAGCCGAAGAGTTCGAGACCGTGTCGGCGGGTTGGGGAGTCAGCGGAGACTATCACGAGTATGCGTTCGCCTCGAAGTTCGACGCGCAAGACCACCTCTGGGTAGTCCTCTGCCTGACCGGCTCGTTCAGCAGTGAGGTACCCTACCGCGGTTGGTCGGTCCGGGTCGGGGCCGACGGCGATTTCATCCCGACTGCCCCCGGCATCCGTTCCCCCGGCGGGGTCGGCATGAACCTGGCCGGCGACGTGTTCTACACCGACAACCAAGGCCCTTGGAACGGCACCTGCGGGCTCAAACACCTCACACCCGGCTCGTTCCAAGGGCACCCGGGCGGATTGCGATGGTTCGAAACGGCCCAAGCGACGCTCGGGGACCGCGCCGCATCGATCCTCGGCGCGCTTCCCGCGGAACCGCAATCGCGCAGCCGCATCCTGACCGAAGCCGCACGCATCCCGCAGTTGCAACCGACCGCCGTTCTGTTTCCCTACAGCAAGATGGGCCAATCGGCATCCGGCATCGCTTGCGATACCAGCGAAGGGAAGTTCGGCCCCTTCGCGGGACAACTGTTCGTCGGCGATCAGACCCACAGCACGTTGATGCGAGTCTATCTGGAACAGGTTCAGGGGCATTACCAAGGGGCCTGCTTTCCGTTCCTGAGCGGTTTCTCGTCGGGCAACGTCGGCGTCGAAATGACTCCCTGGGGCGAGATCTTCGTCGGTGGAACTAGCCGAGGTTGGGGCTCCCGCGGCGGGAAAGACTTCGCGATCGAGCGGGTCGATTGGACCGGGAAGGTGCCGCTGGAGATCAAGGAAATGAAGGCCAAGCACGATGGCTTCGAACTGGTTTTCACGCAGCCGATCGATCCGAAGCTGGCCGCGGATGTCGCTCGTTATTCGCTTCAGACTTACACCTACATCTACCAGGCGGATTACGGCAGCCCCGAAGTCGATCCCACTCAGGCCACGATCCGCGCGGCCCAGGTCAGCGATGACCGGCTCCGTGTCCGGCTGATGGTTGATGGCTTGCAGCTCGGTCACGTGCATGAATTGAAACTGGACGGCGTGAGCGGTGCCGATGGCACGCCCGTGCTGCATCCGCTGGCCTACTACACCCTCAACTATCTGCCGAGCCCTTGAGTTCCCCGCTGCCCTCGAGCTCCGGCCAGCCCTCGAGTTCTTCCCAAGCCTTGAGCGTCGAGTCGTTGCTACCCAAGGTGGCCGAGTGGGACGATGCCACCGGTTGCCTGGTGCTGCTCGATCAGACGCGGCTGCCGGGCGAAGTCACGTTCATCCGCTGTGAGCAGGTCGATACGGTCTGGGATGCGATCCGCCGGCTTTGCGTCCGCGGCGCTCCCGCGATCGGCGTCGCCGCGGCCTATGGCGTCTGTGTCGCGGCTCGTGGTGATGCGATATCGGTTGAGGGAGACGGGCAGACGCGTCAGGCTTGTCTGCGGGCGATCGAGTACTTGGCGACCAGCCGGCCGACGGCGGTCAACCTGTTTTGGGCGCTCGACCGGATGAAGCGACGACTCGAAGCGACGGCTTCCGATTCGACCCTGTTCGCGAACTTGCTCGACGAAGCCCGCGGCATTCATCAGCAGGATCGCCAGCTGTGCGCCGCGATCGGCCGCTGCGGCGTGGAACTGCTCGACCGTGTGCTCGAGGCGTCACCGCGGCGTCGTGATCCGGCCGAGCCGATCGGAATCCTGACCCACTGCAACGCCGGGGCGCTCGCGACCGGTGGCAGCGGCACGGCGCTGGCGCCGATTTATGAGTGGTTCGGCCGCGGCCGGTCGGTGCGGGTGTTTGCCGATGAAACGCGGCCGCTGCTCCAAGGGGCTCGATTGACGGCGTGGGAACTCCGCCAGGTCGGCATTCCGGTCACCGTGATCACCGATTCGATGGCCGGCGCGCTGCTCCGCTCGGGTCAGGTCTCGGCCGTGATCGTCGGCGCCGATCGGATCGCGGCTTCGGGCGACGTTGCTAACAAGATCGGTACCTATCCCCTGGCGGTGCTGGCCCGCTACCACGGCGTCCCGTTCTTCGTCGCTGCCCCCCATTCGACGTTCGACCTCTGCCTCGCGGACGGTTCGCAAATCCCGATCGAACAGCGGGCGGGAGCGGAATTGACGCAAGGGTTCATCGCCCCGACGCTGCCGCTCGATTGCGACGTCTGGAACCCAGCTTTCGACGTGACGCCTGCGGAATTGATCACTGCCATCATCACGGACAGTGGCGTGATCGAGTCCCCCGACACCGCCCGCGTTCGCGCCTGGAGTCAATCGGTTACGCCCACGGCCTGAACCGTTCGCCTTGTGTTTAGGCGACGATCTCTCGGATCACCTTGCCATGGACGTCGGTCAGGCGGAAGTCGCGGCCCGCGTAGCGGAACGTCAGTTGCTCGTGATCGAAACCGAGCAGGTGCAGGATCGTGGCGTGCAGGTCGTGGACGCTGGTCGGGTTCTCTTCCGCCTTGAAGCCGAACTCGTCGGTCGCGCCGTACACCGTCCCGCCTTTGACCCCGCCCCCGGCCATCCAGACGGAGAAGCCGTAGTGATTGTGGTCGCGGCCCATCTTCGCTGCGCCATCGCCCCCCAGTTCGACTGTCGGGGTCCGCCCGAACTCGCCGCCCCAGACCACGAGCGTGTCCTCCAGCATTCCTCGTTGCTTCAAATCGGTCAGCAGCGCGCCGATCGCGGGGTCGAGTTCGCCCGCCAATCGCCGGTGATTGGCTTCGATGTTGTCGTGATTGTCCCACGGTTGACCCGCGCCATGCCAGAGTTGGACATAACGCACGCCGCGTTCCAGCAGCCTGCGGGCGATCAGCGTCTGACGACCATGCACGTTGCGTCCGTAGAGCTCTTGGATCGATTCGGTTTCGTCGCTCAGGTCGAACGCCTCGCGCGCCTCGCCTTGCATGCGGAAGGCCAGTTCGTAGCTGTGAATCCGCGCGTCCAGTCGCTCGTCCCGCAGCGCCTCACGGTGCCGCGCGTTCCATTTGCCGAGCAGCTCCAATTGGCGGCGCTGGGCGTCCTGACCGATGTGGGGATGTTCGATGTTCTCGATCAACTTGCCGAGTGCCTGGTGTTGGCTGTCGATGTAGGTCCCCTGGTAGGCACCGGGAAGGAACGCGGACTGCCAATTCTCGGTGTCCTTGATCGGCAAGCCGCCGGGGCACATCGAGATGAAGCCGGGCAGGTTCTGGTTTTCGCTACCCATGCCATACAGCACCCACGACCCGACACTGGGGCGGACCTGCGCCGAATCGCCACAATTCATCAGCATCAGCGACGGTTCGTGATTCGGCACCTGGGCGTACATCGAACGGATGACGGCGATGTCGTCGATGTGCGCGGCGGTCTTCGCGAAGATCTCACTGACTTCGATCCCCGATTCGCCATACGGCTTGAACTGGAAGGGTGACGGCATCGCGGCGCCGGTTTTCCGTTCGGTCGTCAGGGTTTGGCTGAGCGGTTTGCCGGCCTGCTTGGCCAGCATCGGCTTGTGGTCGAAGGTGTCGACGTGCGACGGGCCGCCGTTGAGAAAGAAGTGAATCACCCGCTTCGCTTTGCCGGGAAAATGCGCGGCCCGCGACGCCAGCGGCCGATTGCGGTCGACGACCGGAGCCACCGCATCGGCGGCATAGCCTTCGGCCTGGAGCAGCTGCGCGAGCCCCAACGCGCCGAGCCCTAGCCCGCCGCGCTGCAGCCATTGCCGTCGGTCGAGATTCCACGCGATCGAATTGCCACCCGCCATCGCCATTACCTTTCTGTTGCGTATTTGGGTTAGGGGGTCAGGAGTCAATTGCCGGAACGGCCCTTCGGGTGCTGCGCACAATTGACTCCTGACCCCCTAACCTGGAAGCTAAAAAACCGACGATCGAGCCTAAGGAATGAACAGGAACTCGTTGGTACACAGCAGCACCTGAGTCAGTTGTTCCCAAGGGTCCAGCCGCTCGCTGGAGACGCCTTCAAAGTCCTGGCTCGCATCCCACACGATCGGCTCGCCGCCAGCATCTTGGCTGAGGATGCGGATCTGCCAGAGGAATTGGTCATAACTCAGGCCGTCACCGATATCGACCAAGAAATCGATCGTCTGACCGGCGACGACATCCAGCGCCGCGACGTCGAGCGGCTTCGCAGCCATGTGTACCTGTGCGGATGCCAGCGTGCCGGGCGTGCCGTGCGACGAGACGATCGCGGCCCGCACGCCATCCCCTTGAGGCGGCTCGTGGTTGAAGGTGGAACGGATTTCGATCCGCAGGTCGCGGGGGGCCGTCCAGCGACGGATCGCGGCGTGGGCGCGATCGTTGCCCGGGTGGCCGCCCGTCGCATCCAGCTTGACCCAGCCCAACTGGCCGTCGGGGAATTGGGGGCCACCTTGCCAGGCTTCACCCGTGAAATGGGGCAGCGCCGTAAAGCCCTGGATGCGTCCCGCCGCCTCGTCCCAGCTGCCAAATCCATACGCCCATTCGCGGTTTTTGGGGGCTGTCGGCGCGACTGCCTCGGCGATCGCCAGGTTCACGAACTCGACCGCCTCGGCCAATTCGGCCGGGCTGGGGTCGCGAAACAAGACGGCGCGAAACAACGCGGCGGCACGCTCGCCGATCGCTGTCGAATCCTCCCCGGGATGACGCTGCTTCAGCGTCTCGGCGAGCTGATGGGTGCGGTTCAAGACCAGCGGGTGGTTGAGGAAGAACAAGGCCTGTTGCGGCGCCGTGGTTTCGGACCGCTGCGGGATGTGCAAGTCCGGGTTGGCGAAGTCAAAGACACGCATCAGACCGGGTAGGAATTGGCGATCGACCGTCCCGTAGAGCGTCCGCCGATCGGAGAACGGTGGGTTCCACAGGCTCGCGATCGGTTTCCCGCCGACGGCCAAATCGAGCTTGCCCGTTACCGCGATTAGGCTGTCACGCATCTCTTCCAACGTCAGCCGCCGCGGCTGCCAATGCCAGAGCCAGCGGTTGGCCGGGTCGGTCTGTTCCGCACGGCTTCGCACCGCCGGATCTTCGGGGCCCGACGCCGACTGTTGAAAAGCGGCGGAGAGCAGGATCTGGCGATGCACTTGCTTCAGGCTCCAGCTTTCAGCGACCAACCGATCGGCGAGCCAATCGAGCAGTTCCGGGTGCGAGGGGGTCGCGGCCCGTAGCCCGAAGTCGCTCGGCGTGTCGACCAGCGGCCGGCCGAAGTAATGGCCCCAAATGCGGTTGACGATCACTCGCGCGGTCAGCGGATTGCTGGGGTCGATGATGCCGCGGGCCAATTCCAATCGCCCGCTGCCGATCTGAAACGGCTGCCGTGGTTCGTCGGAAAGCAGGCCGAGGAACTGTCGCGGCACCACCCCTTCTTTGCGAAGGGCATTGCCGCGGCGGAAAATCCGGGGCTCGCTCGGCACGGGGCGATCGACCAAAATCCTCGCCCGCGGCTCCGATGCGGCGGAGTCGATCACCCAGCGGTCGACTTCGGACTGCAGCTTCCACAGTTCCGTCGTGCCCTCGATGTCCATCAGGTATTCCAGCTCGACGATCGACTCGTCCGGAATTTCGCAAGCCGAATTCGGGTCGTAGAGGGCTCGCCGAATCGCTTCGGCCGCCGGATCGGCCAACTCCGCGCTCGGTTGCCCGTTCGCCGAGCTCGCCGTGTTCGCAGCGTTCTCGGCCACCCGACGACGAACTTCCGCGAACACCCCTGCGTAGATGCCGGCCAGTTCGGCGGGTGTGCTGGGGATCTGCTGCGCAAACGCCGCCGCGATCAGCGGGTTGTGTTGGTTCGGGGCCTGCGACCAGCCGGCGACAATCGCGGCCGCTCGTTCCGCGAATTGATCGGACGGCAGTTCGGCCAGCGGCGCCAATTGGTGCCAGGCGACGAACACCGGATCCTCGCGCCGCTCGGCTTCCCGCAGGTAATCGACCCAGCGATGGACGATGGTCGGCAGCAAATCGTTCTTGCTGAACAGTTGATTGAACGCCTCGCC
>DITY01000096.1 GCA_002422955.1 Planctomycetaceae bacterium UBA6172 | reverse complement strand
AGGGCTTCGAAGATCGCGGTGCCGCCGGTCAAGATCGCGATGTCTTCCATCATCGCCTTGCGACGGTCGCCGTAACCCGGAGCCTTGACGGCACAGCAGGTGAAGGTGCCGCGGAGGCGGTTGATGACCAGGGTGGCGAGCGCTTCCCCATCGACGTCTTCGGCGATGATCAACAGCGGCTTGCCCTGCTGAACAACCTTTTCCAGCAACGGAACCATGTCCTTGATGTTGCTGACCTTCTTTTCATAGACCAGCACGTAAGCGTCTTCGAGGACCGCTTCCATGCTGCCGGCGTCGGTGACGAAGTACGGCGACAGATAGCCGCGATCGAACTGCATCCCTTCGACCCATTCCTGCTCGGTCTGCAGGCTCTTCCCTTCGTCGACGGTGATCACACCGTCCTTACCGACCTTGTCCATCGCGTCGGCCAGCAGGTTGCCGATTTCGCGATCGTTGTTGGCGGCGATCGAAGCGACGTTGGCCATCGCTTCCTTGTCCTTCACCTTGACTGCCATCGAATGCAGCTTTTCGGTGATGTCCTTGACGGCCTTTTCGATGCCGTTCTTGAGCTGAATGGGGTTGACGCCAGCGACGACGGCCTTGAGCCCTTCGTTGAAAATCGCTTCGGCCATTACGGTCGCGGTCGTGGTGCCGTCACCGGCCACGTCGCTGGTCTTGCTCGCGACTTCGCGAACCATCTGGGCGCCCATGTTCTCGAAAACGTCTTCGAGAACGATTTCCTTCGCGACGGTCACGCCGTCCTTGGTCACCGTGGGGCTGCCGAAGCTCTTCTGCAAAATGACGTTACGTCCCTTGGGACCGAGTGTCACCTTGACAGCCCGGGCCAACTTGTTGACGCCGCGGCGAATCGCTTCGCGGGCTTCTTGATCAAAGGCAATGATTTTCGACATGAAGTGGTCTTCCGCTCGTGGGAACTGAAATTGGGTAAATGTGGGTTAAAACGGGCCAGACGAGGATCGCCGCGGATTACTCGACCACCGCCAAAATGTCGTCTTCACGCATCAGCAGGTATTCGACATCGTCGATCTCGACATGCTCGCCCGCATAGCTGGTGAACAGCACCCGGTCGCCCGGCTTGAGCTGCGACTTCGAACGTGTTCCGTCATCCAACAGCTTGCCGGTCCCGATCGAGATCACAGTGCCCCGCGCGGGCTTTTCCTTGGCGGAGTCGGGCAGCAAAATGCCGCCGGCGGTCTTCGCTTCGCTCTGCTCGCGTTGGACCACTAAGCGGTCGCCCATCGGCTGCAAACGAATCTGCTTCTTGGCTTTAGTGGCAGTCGCCATGGCGTCTCATTCCCTTCTGCTACGAGTGATTTCAAAATGAATGGGTAGACAGGGACCGGCCAAAACGGCAGCCCCGAATCTGTCATGCCCAATTGGTAGCAATCGGCGTGCCGCAGGGCGTGATTTTTTTGGGCAGTCCTCCGAATCGTTCGAAATCTCCGTGTTTTCGCGTTTTTTCGACCGTTCGGGGCGTGGCCGGTCAGATCCCACAGGTTAGACTGGGCGAGAATCCCGCGTGCCAAACCTTCGCCGCCGGACGCGACCGGTTCTGCCATGCGTTAGCTTTCGAGTCGCCTTCCCTCAACCGGGGGGCAGCAGCTTGCTGTGGTGGCCCCAGCCGAGCACCGCCGCTCGCTGGGTGGCTTTGCAAATCCGTTGTTTTTGTCAGCGATTTCCCCAGCCGCGAGGCGATTGGGCTCCTCGTCAGCGTCTTCGTCCTGAAATTTTGGTGCAATCCCAGCATGCCAATCCCGATCCGATGTTCCTGTGGCAAGGCCTTCAACCTCAAGGACGAGATGGCGGGCAAAGCCGTCAAATGCCCGACCTGCCAGGCCGTGATTCGTGTGCCGGCGGCTGGCGGCGCGAAACCAACCTCTGAGGCCGGGGCAAAACCGGCGGCGGCCCCTGCCAAACCGGCGGCCCCCGCCGCGGCCAAACCCGCGCGACCCGGCAACGCCCAATCCGCGCCGTCCCGGCCCGCGGCGGCGCGACCGGCAGCACCCGTGGCGCCGAAGGGGGAGCTGGACGATCTGTTCAGTGAGGCCGGCTTCGAGATGAAGTCAGGGAAGACTTGCCCGAGCTGTTTCGAATCGATGCCCAAGGAAGCGATGCTCTGCGTTCGCTGCGGTTTCCACTTCGAGAGCGGTGCCAAGGTCGTTGGGCATCAGACGGAACTCGATGACGAGATGTCGGGTGCTGCGGCGCTCAAGAAGGCCGCTCGCGATCTGCAGTCCGCCAAGACGATGCAAGAGAAAATGACCAGCGGTTCCGGGATGTCCTGGTGGCTGCTGGGGTTGATCTTCTTCATCATGGTTTCGGTCACGGGTGTCGCCGTCGTGGGGGTGAATAACTCCCGCCGCGAAGACGACGTGAAGCTCGCGTTCAACTGGCAAGCGACGCTGCTAGCGCTGATCGGCGGGGCGTTCACGACGGTCGGAACCGGGGCCTACTTCACGGTGCTGTTCAAGGCCTTCAAGGAGAACGTCAAGCAGGGGCTGCTGTCGATCATCCCGCTCTACTTGCTGTATTTCGGCTTCAGCCGCTTCCGGGTAGCGGGCAAGCCGTTGATGCTGGCGATCGCAATGCTCGCCGCCGGCATCGGCATGCTAGTGGGCGCGAACGCGCTCAACCGCTGACGGGTCGCGTCTAACGCGCAAGGCTGACTCACCCAGCGGGCGACCGGCGTTCGCCTGCCGCGGACGATTCGCACCGGCAACACGATCGCCCGCGGGTCGGGGTTGGCGATGGACGCGGGGTCAGACATAATCCCGCCCGATCGACCATTCTCATTTACCCTACATTTCCCTCTCTCACCCACGGAACGGACCGCCATGCAACGCTCCCTCGTCCTGCTCAAGCCCGATTGTGTCGAACGCAAACTGATGGGCCAGCTGATCAGCCGGTTCGAAGCGAAAGGGCTGCGGATCGTCGCGGCGAAGATGCTGCGGGTCACCCCCGAACTGGCTCGCAAGCATTATGCCGAGCACGTTTCCAAGCCGTTCTATCCAGGCCTGGAAGAGTTCATCATTTCCGCGCCGATCATGGCGTTGGCGATCGAGGGCCTCGAAGCGATCACCGTGATCCGCAATTTGCTCGGCGCGACCAGCGGCCTGAAGGCTGCCCCGGGGACGATCCGTGGCGACTTCAGCTGCAGCCGCCAGATGAACTTGGTGCACGCTTCGGACAGCGAAGAATCGGCCGCCCGTGAGCTGGCACTGTACTTCGCCGCGAACGAATTCTGCGACTACACGCCGATCCTAACCCCGATGATCCAAGCCGCCGACGAGTGAAATCGTCGGCAGCCGTTCGGCGGGGCGGGACCCACCAATCCCCCCCGCGCCGACCAACGCGCGGCGGCGCCGGCGTGAAGCTCGTTTGCCCGCAAACCTCGGTTGCCCGTGAAGCTGGTAACGTCCGCCGCGAGTCTTGCTCAAGGGGCTCGCCGGCTCGCTAAAAGATCAGCACCTCGCTGCCGTCGCTCGATTCCCATTCCCGGCGGACTTCACGCAGCCCGTAGGCGCAGAGTTCGAAGTGCTCGCTGAGCCGCCACAGCAACTCGCAGGGGGGCGGGCCATCGCCACCTTCGATTTCGGCCGCGATCCGATAGGCACGCTTGCCCTGTTGGCAGTAATCGAGGAAGCCGTCGGCGGAGGCCTCGGGCTTGAGCTTCCGCAGGCTTTCCGGATACATGCCGCTCCAGAACAGCGTGAAGTCGCCGATGTGCCGATGGACTTCGCGTCGCGCCAATCCGATCCGCTTATCGGCTACGCTCAGCATCTCGAAAACCTCGGTCGCCGGTTTGCCCGAATTTCGCCGCACCCGATGCAAGGAATCGGTCCTGACGAACCGCAGCAACAGGTCGCTCAGATAGTCGACCAACTGGACGTCGGCGACCCCGAGTCGCGACTGAAAGATGTACTCCGACAGTCCCGAGAAGAACCGTTCGAGGACGGTTCCGCGGTCACGAACCTCCGCGGGAGAGGGATCACGTTGAGGCACCAAGACATCACCTCCTTCAGCTAACTTGCATTACTGAGCCGGGTTAACCGCCTGGATCATTTACAATTAATTCGCCCGTCATTTCGAGTCAATAGAAACCTGCGTTATGAATCCTCAAGACCTGGAAGTTCCGAGCTTCGAAGCGAAATCGGATCCGCTCGACGACCGATCGCCTGCGGGCAGGGACCGCCAACGGCGACCAGCCGCGTGGCTCCGCTGGGCCCAGCTGGTCCGCCTGCCCGCGGTCTTTTCGGTAATCGCGCAAGTGATCGCCGCGTCGTTGATCGCCGCCGGCGGCCCGTCCGAAGTGCTCGCCGCCTGGCCTCGGGTGCTGTTGATCCTGCTGTCGGCGGTGGCGATCTATTGGTCGGGTATGATCTTAAATGACCTCTGGGACTTGGACGAGGACTCGCGCGAACGTCCGTCCCGTCCGTTACCCAGCGGTTGGATCGGCCTCCCGCAAGCCCGCGCCGTCGCCTGGGGATTGTGCGGCCTGTCGATCATCGCGGCGGTCGCCAGCGGCATGGTCGCGGCCGACAACCGGCCGACGACCTTCGCCCCAGCGCTGGTCGCGTCGGCGTTGGCGGTTGCGGTCGTGTTGTACAACGGGCCGCTCAAGCCGACCGCCTTGGCGGCGCCGATGATGGGGGTTTGCCGGGCGCTCTGCTTTTTGTTGGGGGCCGCCCCGCTGGTGACGCTGGGAGCTGCCGAGTTGCTGACGCCGCAGGTCGCCTTCGACGCCCATCTGCTGGCGATCGCAGCCGGCTTCGGCTTGTACATCACCGGCATCACGACGATTTCGCGGCTGGAGACGGGAAACAAAGCCGAAAACCTACAGCGGGACCTGAATGTCGGCCTGACGTTGGCGTTGATCGGGGCAGGGGTCCTCGCGTTCGCGCCCCAGGTCTCGCCCCCCGATTACGTTTGGCTGTTCCGCCCGGACCTGCGGTACGCCATTTTGGTCGGCCTGATCACGCTGCCGATCTTGCTCCGCGGCTTGAAGGTGAACGCCGATCCGCGGCCCGCGGCGATCCAAAGTTTGGTCCGGGTCGGGATCCTGAATTTGATTCCCTACTCGGCCGCGCTGACGTTGCTGATCGCCGGTCCGGCCTGGGCGTTTGGGGTGTTCGCACTGACCGCGGCCGCGATGCTGGCGGCGTTTCGATTGCGTGTGACTTGACGTTCCCCCTGTCTCGTGTTAATAAAGAGTTATGTTCGTCTTCCCGCTCCTACCGCTAGTCCTGCGACCCCTGCTGAGCAACCTATGCTTAGCCGAGGGCGATCGGGTCATGGTCAGTGTCACCTTGAGCGGGTGATGGCGGAACCTGCGGTAAGCAGCGTCTCAACCAAAAACAACCAGAACCCCGAATCGCCCGGCAGCCGGATGATTCGGGGTTTTTTCGTTTTCGCGTGTCGTCAATTCTCCCCCCGCCCCCCTTTTCCCCTTGATGAACATGACCAGTCCAGAGCCGCGCAGCATCCAGATTTTCGATACGACACTCCGTGACGGCGAGCAGTCGCCGGGCGGCAGCATGAATCTGGCGGAGAAGTTGGAAGTCGCCCAAGCGCTCTCCGAACTGGGGGTCGATGTGATCGAAGCCGGTTTCCCGATCGCTTCGCCAGGCGACTTCGAAGCGGTCCGGCAGATCTCGCAAACCGTTCGCGGCGCGGTGATCTGCGGCTTGGCTCGCTGCAACGACAAGGACATCGATCGCGCATGGGAGGCGCTCAAGCACGCCCCGCAGCCCCGGATCCATGTCTTCTTGGCGACCAGCGCGATTCATCGCGAGTTCAAGCTGCGGATGTCGACCGACGAAATCATCGCCCGCGCCGTCGCCGGGGTCCGCCGCGCGGCGAACTATTGCGACGATGTCGAGTTCTCTCCCGAGGACGCCTGTCGCACCGAGCACGATTTCCTGTGCCGCGTGGTCGAAGCGACGATCGATGCCGGCGCGACGACGATCAACATCCCGGACACGGTCGGCTATGCCACGCCCAGCGAGGTCTACGATCGCATCCAGATGCTCCGCGAACGCGTCCCGAACATCGACCGCGCGGTGCTGAGCATTCACTGCCACGATGACCTCGGGATGGCGACCGCCAACAGCTTGGCCGCCGTCGCGGCCGGCGCGGGTCAGGTCGAATGCACGATCAACGGCATCGGCGAACGGGCCGGCAACGCGGCGTTGGAAGAAGTCGTAATGGCGCTGCGGACCCGACCGGACTTTTACCATTGCCGCACCAACATCGACACCAAACGGTTGGTGCCCGCCAGCCGTTTGCTCAGCAAAACGACCGGCTTGGTGATCCAGCGCAACAAGGCGATCGTCGGACGCAATGCCTTCGCGCACGAATCGGGCATTCACCAAGACGGGATGCTCAAGGAACGTAGCACCTACGAGATCATGTCGCCCGAAGACGTCGGCTTCAGCAAAACCGATTTGGTGCTCGGCAAACACAGCGGTCGCGCGGCGCTTGCCGACCGGGCTCGCATCCTCGGCTACTCGCTCAGCGGCGAACAATTGCAGGCGGTCTTCGATCGCTTCAAGGACTTGGCCGACAAGAAAAAGGACATCTACGACGGCGACATCGTGGCGTTGATCCAGCAGCAGATCAGCACCGATTCCGACCCGCAGTGGACCTTGATCGATTACGAAGTCACGACCGCCAAGGATAAGACGCCAACGGTCCGCTTGGTCCTCCGCCACGGTGACCAGGAAACGACCGAGACCGCCTCTCGCGGCGACGGCCCGATCGACGCCGCGTTCTGGGCGGTCGGCAAGATCACCGGCATCGATCTGGTCTGCAAGGACTACAGCGTCCGCAGCGCGACGCTGGGCCAGGACGCCATCGGCGAAGTGAATCTGGAGGTCGAATACCGCGGCCGTTCCTATCGCGGCGTGGGGGCCAGCACCGACACGGTCGAAGCGACGATCTTGGCCATGCTCAGCGCCATCAATCGCATCGAAAGCCAGCGACAGCTGGGCAGTCCGCCCGAGGGAGACGCGGCCGCCCCTCAAGCGACGGTCTAAGCGGGAAATCGTTTGACTTCTTTTTTCAGATTTTCGCTCAAGAATTGGGGTTGTCCTGCCGAGCCAAGTTTTCGCACGATCCGCCTTGGCCAAAACGGCCCACGTCAAGATGACGTGAATCTCATCCGGCCGATGTCCAGGGAGGGACGATCGTGCGAAAAGCAATGGCGGCGGTGGTGTTGTTGTGCGGCGGACTATGGTTCGCCGGAAAGGCCGAATGTAGCGACGCTGTGCTGGTCGAGTTCGTCTCGCCGGCATGCGCGCCCTGTCGGATGATGACGCCCGTAATCCAGCAGCTGACCGCGGCGGGCGTCGCGGTTCGCACCGTCGATGTCAGCCGCGAACCGGAACTGGTTCGTCGTTACAACATCAGCAACACGCCGACCTTTGTGGTCATTTCGGGCGGCAAGGAATTGACCCGCCTGGTCGGCGTCCAGACAGGCCAGCAGCTGGCCGCCGCGCTGGCGATCAACAATTCCGGTCCGTGGGTCAACACGGCAGCCACCACGAGTGATGTTCCCGAAACCCGACTCGCGCCCCTGCCGACGACTAACCTGGGCGCGCAGCGGGCTGTGGCCGATCCGAACGATGCGGGTGCGAATCAGCAAGCCAGTTACGACTTCGCGTCGCCGACCGGACCGGAAGCCCCCGAAAGCGATTCGATCCGTCGCGCCTTGGCCGCGACCGTACGCCTCCGAGTCCATGACGGCACCGGCCACGGGGTCGGAACCGGCACGATCATCGATACCCACGGCGACGAAGCGTTGGTGCTGACCTGCGGCCACCTGTTCCGCGATACCGAGGGCAAGGGGCGGATCGAAGTCGACGTGTTCGACAATGGCCAGCCGCGAACGATCGAAGGCCAACTGATCGATTACGATGCCGACGATCGCGACATCGCGCTGGTGTCGATCCGACCCGGATTTCCGATCCAGCCCGTTCCCGTGATCCGCGAGGGGACGCTCCCCGAAGTCGGCTCTGGCGTCTTCAGCTTCGGCTGCGATCGCGGTGACCTTCCCTCACGCCGCGACACCCGCATCACCGGCGTCAACAAATACAATCAGCACAAGGGCGCTTCGAACCTCGAAATCGCCGGCGCCCCGATCGATGGTCGGAGCGGTGGCGGACTGTTCGACAGCCAAGGTTGCCTGGTCGGCGTCTGCAACGCCGCGGATTACAAGGGTGACATCGGCATCTACGCCGGGCCGGGCGCCGTCCAGTGGCAGCTCGACCGCGTGCAACTTTCGCGGCTCTATCGCGGTGGCGATTCCACCGTCGCCGCTGCGCCCGCGAACGCCGTTCAGGCGGTCGTTTTCGAAACCCCGTCGCTCGCCCCGCCCGCCAATTCGGTACCCGGGACACCCATCAGGGCCATCACGAATCAGCCCGCTACTAGCCGCGACGCTGACCAAGAGATGATCATCATCATTCGAGATCCGCGGAATCCGCAGGCCAGCCCCAAGGTCATGACCTTGGCCCAGCCGTCGACCGAACTGCTCCAAATGCTCGAAAACCAGTCGCTGCGTCGCTAAGCCGACGTTCACGCGTCAGCCGCGGCGACCGCAACGGCCGCGTTGGGCTCCCGCGGCGGGTTTCGCCCTCGGTCATGCCCCGAGCAGCGAGCGGACGTCGACAAAGTTCATGCCGGCCTGGCGGGCGGCCGTGATGCCGATGTCGGTATCCTCGAACACCAAGCAGCGGGCCGGCTCGACCATCAGCCTTCGGGCCGCTTCCAGGAAAACGTCCGGCTCCGGCTTGTGACGCTCGGTGTCCTCCGCCGCGACAATCACGTCGAAGTAGGTCCGCATCTCGATCTTGACCAACTGATCGACGACGACGCTGCGAATCCCGCCGCTGGCAACCGCCATCGGCATCCGCCCATGGTGCCGGCGGGCGATCTCACAGACCGGCAAATTGGGCCGTACATCGCCGAGATTGAGCAAAAATTCGCCTTCCTTTTCGGCCGCGATCGATTTCGCATCGGCGGTGACGCCCTGCTCGGCGCACAGAATTTTGATGATCTTCTCCGACGGCACGCCGCCCATTTCATAAAACCGGTCTTCCGCGAACGCGATCCCGTAGCGGTCCAGCGTTCGCCGCCAGGCGATGTAGTGCAGCGGCATCGAATCGGTCAGCGTCCCGTCGCAGTCGAAGATCAGCGCGACGTAGTCTTGGTCGAAATTCATCAGCGAATGGTTGGGAGTGGGTGACAGCCGCTCGCGTGATCCGATGGCTGGCCTTCGGACGACCGCCGGTAGCGGCTTTTCGTGGTCCCGCGGCGCGGAACGATGTTTGACATCGGCCAGGAAGAAGCGTCAAGGATCGGTGCCAGCCGATTCGGCAGCCGTTGCCCCCCGCGTGCCCTCGGCCGTCGGTTATGCTGCTCACTTCCGCCGCAAAGGCCGCCCGTCGATTGGGGGCCAGCGATCGAGCCGTATCCGGTTGTCAGCTGACGATTCACGGCGCGATCGACATCCGCAATCCTCACCCGCTGTCGTTGCCGATCATGATCCGATTAGCCACGGTCTTGACCCCCGTCTCGGACGAAAATCTGCAGCTGGCGGCCCAGTGCGGCGTGACGGATCTGGTTCATCGTTACCCCGGGCCGGACGCGAACGTGTTGCGCCAGGCGATGGCCCGCGCGGCAACGTTCGGACTGCGAATCTCGGTGGTCGAAGGGTACCTGCCGATCGAGAACCTCAAGCTCGGGACGGACGATGGCACGGAGTTGTTGGCCATGCAACGGCTCCTGCAGCAGCTCGCTGATCTGGGCGTTCCGCTGCTGTGTTACAACTTCATGGCCGGGACCGATTGGGCGCGAACCCGGCTGGATGCCCCCGAGCGTGGTGGCGCGAAAGTCACCGCGTTTCATCTCGCCGACGTCGAACAAGCGGTCTTGTTGGGATACCGGCCAACCGATCCGCGGCACGAGGCGAGCGCGCGAAGTTTGTCGCCCGACCAGCTTTGGCAGAACCTCGACCGCCTGCTCAACGCGTTGTTGCCCGTGGCCGAAAAGTGCGACGTGACCTTGGCGATGCATCCCGACGATCCCCCGCTTCCGACGCTGCTCGGGAAACCGCGGATCATGCATTCGCTCGAGTCCTTCCGGCGGTTGCTGGCCATGGCGCCCAGCCCGAGCAATCGAATTTGCTTTTGTCAGGGGACCTTCGCCGCCATGGGGGTCGATATTCCTTCCGCGATCGAGGAGCTGGGCAGCCAGATCGCTTATGTGCATTTTCGCGATGTCCGCGGGACCGCGGAATCGTTTACCGAGACCTTTCACGACAACGGCCCGACCGACATGGCGGCGGCGATGCGGGCGCTGCGTGCGGTCGGTTTCGCCGGCCCGATTCGCCCAGACCATGTTCCTCAGCTGGTCGGTGAAGATGACGGCGAACCGGGCTACACGATGCGCGGCCGCCTCTTCGCCTACGGTTACATCCGCGGCCTGCTGGATGCCACCGAGTGACAACCCCAGCCCCTCAGGCCACAAGCAGAGCGACGCGGACGATCGCCGCAGCCAATTTACCGCTCTGTTGCTACGACCGAACGGGATGAATCGCTTAAATGCCGCT
>DITY01000059.1:42754-51348 GCA_002422955.1 Planctomycetaceae bacterium UBA6172 | reverse complement strand
TTCGCAAACCGGATCAGCGCCGCTTGGCGGACCCGCGGAACATCGTCCAAGAGATGGAGCGGGTCGTATTGGCGCATCGACGGAACGATGGGCCGAAATTGATACGCCCCCTACCCTGCAAGCTGGAAGAATTGGTCGAATCGGCGGAATACTTGCGGCTGAAGCTCCACGATTCGGCGACCGGCAGCCCCTATGAATACGAAGTCTTGGGCGAAGGGCGTTTTCGCCTTTGCGCTACCTTTCAGTTTGACCGTGACGAGCGAACGGAGGTGATGTGGAATCATCCCGCGGGACGCTCCTGTTTCGAATTCGATTTGCTGAGGCCATGACCGTGACGAATCATGCTTATATCCATCGTGTGGTCAACCTGTTGGAGCCTGACGGTGACGTGCTCTTGAACATGAGCCCTGAGGAGGCGCTGCGCCGGGTTGAGAGTGGCGATCCCCAACAGATCGACGAGATCGATGGCCACTTCGCGATCCTGGCAACGGTCGGCCGTACGGTCCACATGGCGCGATCGATCGGCAGACCGATGCGATATTTTCTCGCCAAACGAGCCGAAGGTCCGTGCCTGGTGGTCGCCGAACGGATGGAGCAGTTGCGTGATTGGTTGCGAGCCGAAGGTTTGGGGGATCAGTTCCATCCTTCCTACACGCGGATGGTCCCCGCGCATTACCTGATGAAGCTGCAATTGATCGGCTGTCCTGATCCGAATCCGCACTATGAGCGTTATTTCACGCCCGAGCGAAATCGATTGTCGACCGATTTGGATCAGATCGGCATGGCTTACATCGGTCGGCTGGCCGAAGAGTGTTCGCGGTGGTTGGACCGGATCGAGCCGCGGGCACCGATCGGCGTGATGTTTTCTGGTGGTGTCGATAGCGGCGCGGTGCTGGTGGTGTTGAACCATCTGCTCCTGAAACGGGGTGAACCGCCGACGCGGCTGAAGGCCTTCACGTTGCGGGTCGATGGCGAGTCCGCGGACGCCGATCAGGCGCACCAATTTCTTCGCGAGGTCGGCCTGGAAATGTTGTGGGAGGTGCTCGATGCGGAAAGTGAGCAACTCGATTGGCGGGAGACGGTTCGCGTGATTGAAGATTACAAGCCGTTGGATGTGCAGGCCGCGACGATGATGCTCGCTTCCTGTCGCTTGATTCGCGAGCGTTATCCGGACTGGAAGTACTTGGCCGATGGCGACGGGGGGGACGAAAACCTGAAGGATTATCCGATCGAGGAGAATCCCGAATTGACCATCCGCAGCGTGCTGAACAACCTGATGCTCTACCAAGAGGGCTGGGGGGTGCATGCGATCAAGCATTCGCTCGTGCATAGCGGTGGCCAGAGTCGCGGTCAGGTGCGCTCGTTCGCTCCGGCGCGGATGTTCAATTTTCAAACCTTCAGCCCCTTCACTTTGCCACGCGTGATCGAGATCGCCGAAGGGATTCCGTTCATCGAATTGACCGATTGGGATCATCAGCGACTGTACGCGCTCAAGGGCGAAGTGGTCGCGCGTGGCGTCGAGCAAATCGCGGGCGTGGCGATGCCGATTTTCGAGAAGCGGCGGTTTCAGCATGGCGCGGTGAAGGCGAGTCGTTTCGCCCAATTGTTTCCGAGCGATGAACAGGAATATCGCGACGCCTTCGCGCGGATGTGGAACTGAATGTCGGCTGAGGAACCGGTCCGCGACCGCGGTGGCCTGCGTCTCATCTCTCGCTCCGAGATCGAATCGTTGCGCGGAACCAAAGCCGCGGTCGATGCGAACCGACCGGTGGGGGTGATGCGGGAAACGGAAGCGACGGCAGGTGCCGCGTCCGCGTTGTCGCGGCTGCCGGAATTGGCCGAGGTCGTTTCCGTCTTCCTCACCGGCGGCGAGTGCGCGTTGCGGTGCACCATGTGCGACTTATGGCGGCATACCCTCGACGGTCCAACCCCGATCGGCGCCCTGCCGCGGCAGTTGCATCTTGCGCTGGATGAGGTCGCGGCCCCCCGCGACCGGAGTCAAGCAGCGGTGGCGGCAGTGGCGGAAGTCATGCCTCCAGTCCCACGGCAGCGCTGGATCAAACTCTACAACTCCAGCAATTTCTTCGATTCGCGGTCGGTGCCCCGTGAAGACTGGCAGGCGATCGCCGCGGCCGTGAGCGGGTATGACCGCGTGATCGTCGAAAATCATCCGCGCTGGGTCGATCATCAGGTCGCTCGGTTCGCCAGTTTGCTCGGCGGTCGTCTGGAAGTTGCCATGGGGCTGGAGGCCGCCGATGACGCCACGTTAAGGCTGCTCAACAAACGGATGACGCTCTCCGATTTCGAGGCGGCGGCCGGGCAATTGCAGGCAGAAGGGATCGACCTGCGGGTGTTCGTCCTGTTGCAGCCTCCGGGTTGTCCGGCCGAACGGGCGACGCAACTGGTGTTGGACACGTTGCGATGGGCACATCGGGTCGGGGCACGCCATGCCAGTGTGATTCCGACTCGGGGCGGCAACGGGATGATGGAGCAGTTGGCGGCGGAGGGTCTTTTTTTCCCTCCGACCGCGACCGCATTGGAAGCGACACTCGTCGAATCGCTGCGACTCGAATCGGCAATGGTGGTCACCGCCGATCTGTGGGATTGGGAGCGGTTGCGCGGCCACTGCGATCTCTGCCGGGGGCCGAGGCGGGAGCGGATGGAACGGATGAATCGGACCCAGCGGTGGCTGCCGAGCGAACCCGCCGTTTGCTCCTGCCCACGCGGTTGATTCGCGCGGTTGATCCGTATCGCGGCGAGAACAAGACGCTCCCGTCGGTTAGGATGGGAGGGTCACTTCGGGCGACTTTGCCAACGTCTTCCGCGGTCGAATCCCCACCCCTGCCGATCCCGCCGCCCTCCTTGCCCGCAGCGTTTCCCAATGTCACAGCATCGCTTTGCCGTTTTCGCTCTCGCGTTCGTCCCGGGTTGGCGTGCCGGATCGCGAGTCTTCGCGGTAGGAAGTCTGATCGCGGTCACCGCGCTGAGTTCGCTCCGGTTCGCGGCCGCGCAACAGGACGATGCCTCCTGGTCGCAACCGCCGACGAGCACGCTCCGGCATCCGGCGAGTTTGGAAACGCTGCTCCGGTCGACCGACTTGGCGGAATTGGCTCGGGAGGTCGAACGGCGTGGGGATCCGAAGCGGGGTGCGCTGCTGTTTCATCGCTCGGCCGCCGCTTGTCAGCAGTGTCACGGTGCTGGCAGCGACGCAACCCCGCTGGGGCCCGATCTCACGAAGTTGGAAGCGGGGCTGACGCCGGAATACCTGATCGAATCGATCCTGTTTCCCTCGCGCAGCATCCGCAAAGGATATGAAACGGTCTCGGTGCTCACCACCGGCGGTCAGGTCGTCAGCGGCTTGATCGCGCGGCAGGATGACGAGGCGGTGGTCTTGCGTGCCGCGACCGACCTGCTGAAAGAGGTTCGTATTTCGCGGGATGAGATCGAGGCGATTCGTCCGTTGCCGACGTCCTTGATGCCGGATGGGTTGATTCCCGTGATCGGTGGTCAGCGGCAATTATTCGACTTGGCCAGCTACGTGATTGCGGTGGCGCGAGGCGGGGCGGCAGCGGCGGAGCGATGGAAGCCATCCGCCGACGAGTTGGCGGTCGTGAACGATACCGAGAATCTCGACCATGCCGGCATCATCCGCTCGTTGGGGCGGCGCGATTTCACGGCGGGCGAAGCGATCTATCAAGGCTATTGCCACAATTGCCATGGGCTCGATGGCAACACGCCGTCGCTGGCCACGGCGCGGGCCTTTGGCACTCAGCCGCTGAGGTATGGGGAAGATCCCTATCGGATGTTCTTGACCCTGTCGCGCGGTAACGGGTTGATGGCGCCGATGACGCAACTGACGCCGAAGGAGCGTTATCAGGTGGCGTACTATATCCGCGAGCAATTCATCCGTCCCGGTAAGCTGGATGCGACACCGGTCGACCAGGCCTATTTGGCGCAGTTGCCCCAGGGCACCGATTCGGGCGATCGCGTCCTCAGCGTCGAGCGCGACTACGGTCCCGCGCTGGCCTCGCAATTGGAACGCAGGGTCCGCAGCGCCTTGACCGTCCGCGCGGGTGAGTTCACCGTCAGTTACGACCTTCATACGCTCAATTTGGGCGGGGTTTGGCGAGACGGATTCCTGAACCTCGACCAGACCCAGCACATTCGTAGCCGCGGCGAGGGGACGGCGAACCCGGCGGGGCCGCTGATCGAGCCGCTTTCATATTGGCGTTGGGGCCATGCTCAAACGCTCGATTATCCGACCGACGGGCTTTTGCCGCGGGGCCCGCTGCCGGAGGATTGGCTCGATTATCACGGCCACTCTTTGCACGGCGATGCGGTCGTGCTGCGGTATGCGATCGATCGTCGGGAGATTCTGGAGACCGCGCAAACGGTCACCCCGCGAGCCGGTTTGCCAACCGCCTTGGCTCAGAGCTTGCGGATCGGACCTGGCGAAAAGCTGTTGTTAGCGGTGGGGCAGTTGGAGGGCTTTGAAGTCGTTGGCGACTGGGAGCGTGATCGCTCGGTCGCCACGGCGGTGCTCGCGGAACGCGAGGCGGATGGCAAGGTGAGTTCGTTGGCGGTGGGCGTGCTCGGGGACCGCGAGGGATTGCGGTGGCAGCTCGATGATCAACGGCGGTTGGTACTGGAAATTCCCGAGGACGATCGGTCGCGGGTGATCAGCATCGTCCGGCAGGCCGGGGGGCAATGGGAGCCGGCCGCGAACGCCGCGTGGTCGCGGTGGGTGGCGGAAGCCGAGGCGCCGATCGTCGATCCCGGAACTCTGATTGCTGGCGGGCCGCCGCGGTGGAAGGAGGCGCTCTCGACGACGGGCTATTTGGGGCTGGAGGCGGGCGGGTACGCGCTGGACACCCTGCCCGTACCGGCAGCGACCCCGTGGAAGACTTGGTTTAGGACATCGGCGATCGATTTTTTCCCTGACGGACGGATGGTGCTGACCACCTATGGCGGTGACGTGTGGATCGTTTCGGGGGTGAACGAAGATTTGTCGGAACTCCGGTGGAAGCGATTTGCTAGCGGGTTATATGAGCCGATGGGCGTCAAAGTGATCGCTGGCCAGGTTTATGTGACCGGCAAAGATCGGCTGACTCGCTTGCATGATTTGAACGCCGATGGTGAGGCAGACTTTTATGAGAGTCTGTCCGCGGATCCCGACGTGTCCTTCAACTTCCACGCGTTCAATTTCGATCTGCAAGTCGATGCTCAAGGATTTTTGTACTACGCCAAAAGCGGGCACGGCGCGGATTCCGCCTTGCCGGGCGTGGTCTATAAGATTTCACCCGATGGTCGATATCGAGAAGCCTATTCGACCGGTTTTCGGACGCCCAATGGGATGGGCTGGATGCCCGGTGATCGGATGACCGCGAGCGATAACCAGGGGCAATGGATGCCGGCTTCCAAAATCAATCTGCTGCGACCGGGTGGCTTTTATGGTTGGGTGCAAACTTATGAGATTCCTGGCAAGTGGTCGCCGGACGGTGGGAAGATCGACCCGCGAAAGGTCGTGCCGCCAAAATCGTTTGACCGCCCGTTGATTTGGATGCCGCAAGTGCTCGACAACTCCTCGGGTGGTCAATTGTGGGTCGATGATCCGCGCTGGGGGCCGCTGTCAGGGCGATTGCTGCATACCAGTTTCGGTCGGGGGTGGATGTTCTATCTGCTGACCCAGGAGGTCGACGAGGTCACGCAAGCGGCGATCATCAAGTTGCCGTTCGACTTTAGCACGGGCATCATGCGGGCCGCGGTCAATCCCGCGGATGGGCAAGTTTACGCGGTGGGACTCGACGGTTGGAACGGTGGCGGTCGGGCCGGTCTAGCGGATCACGGCATTCAGCGACTACGGTTTACTGGAAAGCCGTATCCGCTGGTTGACGAATGCCGGGTGGAGCGGGATGGCTTGCGATTGGGCTTCAATTTCGCACTGGATCGCGACCGGGCAGCGGATCCGAAATCGTATCGCGTCCGCCATTGGAATTACCTCTGGCAGGCGTCGTATGGCTCGGAGATGTATTCACCTGCCACCGGCAAGGTCGGGATCGACTCGTTGGAGGTGGCCGGGGTGGAAATCGCCGAGGATGGAAAAAGCGTGTTGCTGAAAATTCCCGGCCTGCGCCCCGTTGATCAATTGCATCTGATCCTCGATGTCGCTGATCAAACCGGTCAAGCGTTCACCGAAGAGATCTACTGGACGATCCATCGGGTGCCTCAGGAGTGAACCGGCCCGCGTTCGGGATATTGGTCCAGGTCGTCGGCTAAGGTCCAGGGGCGGCAGGTCATTGGTCCAGCGCGGGTGTCTGCGTCGGGGCGTTAACCGTGCCAGTGATAATCGGCTTGCTTCCGAAAACCGTCGAGGCGGATTTCGCCGCTGGGGAAGATTCGCATCAGCGAATAGCTGTTGTTTTCCGCTCCCGAGCCTTCGATCATCGCGGCTAGGGTGCAATAAAAGATACCGCCGATGTGTTTGACGTCGTTCTTGTGGCTGTGGCCTTGAAGGACCGCGAGTACCTTGCCCGATGATTCCAGCAACTGCCGTACCGCGGGGGCGTTTTTGACGCCATGGCTATCGCTGACATCGAGCCGCTGATGGGCGAAGACGACGGTTTTCTTCGCCGTCTGCTCGAGGTCGCCGCGTAGCCATTCCAACTCCTGGGGCGGGATGTTGGGGTCGGTCCAGACGAAATTCCTGCGACCGTAGGGTTCACCATCGCCGCGGAAACAGGCGTCGAGCACGATGAAATGAAACTCGCCCCGGTCAAAGGAGTAAAACGAGTTCTCGCGTTCGATGCCGCCGAGGAACTCCGCCTTGGTCAGCGTATCGACGCAGTGATTGCCGAGCACGTAATGGCGATCCGGACAGATCTGCGAGAACGGACGGTTGATAGTCGCCAGGTATCGCCGTTCGACGTCGACCGAATCGGCGGCGTCGATGATGTCCCCCAGTTCGACGATGAAGTCGGGGCGTTGCGATTGCAACTCGCGTCCTGCCTCGGCGAGCTTGTCGAGGGTCTCGCGATAATGGCGAGTGCCGACCGGTGCCTTATCGGCGTGATGCAGGTCGGTCATCAGGCCGATTCGCAGCGCCGGCTCCGTTTCGTCGGCACCGATCGCTAGATCGCTGACGGTTGCGGCGGTCAGGATCAGGGTGCAGTCGCGGAAGAAGCCGCGACGATTGTGGGGGAGGAGGACGATCGGTTCGCGAGCGCTGGGATCGTTTCGCATCAGACTTTCCATTCCCCGCGGTACTCACGAGTTAGCCAAGCCGGATCGCCGCCGGAGGTGAAATTGCGGGCGACGGGATCCCAGCCGAAGCTGGCGTCGTTCCAGTAGGCGAGGTTCATCAGGTGGCAAGAGATGACCGAATTAGCGCCGATCGCGACGTCACAAATCGGAGGCTTGCGGGAGGCGATCGATTGGAGCCAATCGTCTTGCTGGTTGGTGCTGTGCGTGAGCCGAACCTTGGCGTTGGTGAGGAACTCTTTCTCAGCCGCTTCGCAAGCGGCGGCGAGCGACGGTTGACGGTCGTCAGGGTCGCCAAAGAACCGATGCAGGATCTGGCCGCCGCGACTGAGTTCGAACTTGCCCCGATTGACATGCACTTCGCCATCGGAGCCAAAGAAAGAGACGCCCTTGCCATCGGCATGGGTCAGGACCACGCCATTTTCATAAACGAGTTGGGCACCCCGTTTGGCCCCGGGGCCAGGCGAACGCACCGCGACCGGACCGGATTCATCGACCCCCAGGCCCCACTGCGCGATGTCGATGTGATGGGCACCCCAATCGGTGATCATGCCCCCGCCGTACTCACGGGTCATCCGCCAATTGGGAAAATGATTGTGTACGCCGCGGGGGCTGAGCTCGGAGTTATACGGCTTCAAGGGGCCTGGGCCGCACCACAGATCCCAATCCAGGCCAGGTTCCGCCGGCTCCTCGGGCAAGGAGTAGATCGGGGCCGGGTCGCCGAACGACGTGGTGACGGCGGTGACATCACCGATCACACCGTTGCGGACCAGTTCACACGCGACGCGAAACTCGCGACTGCTCCGCTGCTGGGAACCGGTTTGCAAGATCTTGTCGGCTTCCCGGACGGCCTTCGTGAGGGTGATGGCCTCGCGAATGTTGTGGGTGAGTGGTTTCTCGCAATAGACATCCTTGCCGGCCTGGACGGCGGCGATCGCGTTGATCGCGTGCCAATGGTCGGGGGTCGCGATCACGACCGCGTCGATATCGGGCCGAGCCAGCAATTCGCGGAAGTCGTTGTAGGCGGCACAGCCCCGGTAATCCGTCCCGGTCCGCTTGGCGTAATGCTCATTGACGCGGTTTTGCGCGTGGACGCGGCGATTGGTATCGACATCGCAAACGGCGACCACCTGCGTTTGTTCGCGGGCGAGGAAGTTGCCGAGGTGCCCGGCATTCATTTTCCCCATCCCGATGAAGCCCAGATTGAGCCGCGAGTTCGCCGGGGTCTGTCCTACGGCGGAGCCTGAGGCGAGGATCAGTGGCGCGGTCGTCAAGGCGGCAGAGGTCCGCAGGAAACCGCGGCGCGAAAGCTGACGAGTCTTCATCGATGAGCCCGA